>DAAQ01000006.1 GCA_001701225.1 Bacteroidales bacterium H5
CCTCTTCCCATTCCGAACAGAGAAGTTAAACCTCACCACGTCGATGATACTGCGAAAGTGGGAAAGTAGATAACCGCCCCTTAAACACGGAGCCGGACCTCAGCAGAGGCCCGGCTTTTTTTGTATATAAGTCTACCCACATCCCGCGTGCGCGCACCAATGCAGGTGATGTCTTGCCGCCGGATGCCCCCAGCCGCGAAGCGGCGACATGTGGTAACCCATATCGAGCCCGCAGGGCGATGGTGTGGGGGGGAGACATGCATATGTGTGCCGGGCCTCGAAGAGGTCCTTTAATTCATATATAGCACGCGGATATCATTGGTTATCCGGCTCTGTATATGATTAAAGGACCTCTTCGAGGCCCTGTCTTATGTTGGTTTGCATCCCCCACACCATCGCCGTGTGCGGGAGTTACGCCCTGACGGGCTCTCCCGTCACACGGCTCGATGTGGGGCTTACCATATGTCGCCGCTTCGTGGCTAGTGGCATAAGACGGCTAAATCGCAGCGCATGCTATGGAGCTGCGACCCCCTGCGGGGGCCGCAGACAACATATAATCCCGTACCTCGGGGCAAGCCCCGAGGCTATTGAGACCACGCCCCGCATCCGCGGGGCTCCAGCGCGTAAAAGATTCGGGGTTCTGCAACACGCCTTTTTTAATAGTACGAGGCTTGTCCCTGAACCGGGAAAGTTCTATTTTGAAGGTAAAGGGCTTTTAAAAACTGATAGGATGAGCACCGAATTATATAATGCTTGTTTTAGAATCGAATTATATCTGTGTTCTGTTAAGAGGCAATAAAAAAGCCCGGACGAAGCCGGGCTTAAACAGGGGAGGGGAACGTGTTATTTTTTCAGGGTAATCATGAGTTTACCATAAGGGAATTCCGGGTCGTCCTTGATGATGTCCATGCTCTGGATGTCTTCAGACTTGATTTTGCTGATGTCGTTGACACGTTTGCCGTCGACAAAGAAGGCGGGATCCGGCGCTTTGTTCTCTTTGTCGTTTGTAATCCTGAATGCGATTGGAATGACGTAGTGGACTGCTACATTCTCACCATTCATTTTTCCGGGTGTAAAGGGGGGTAGACTTGCCACGACGCGACATGCCTCGGCATCGAGTTCGGGAGAAACCGAACGTTTGACGGTGGGATTCTTGACAGCCCCGTCTGTCCCTACGATGAACTGCACGACTACACGTCCCTGCACTCCGGCCTGGAAGGCCGCTTGCGGATAGCGTATGTTCTGCGCGATGAATTTCATCAGTTCGTTTTCTCCGCCGGGATATTGGGGCATGACTTCGACCATGTCATAGACCCTCTCCTGAGTGTCTACATCTGTGCCCTGAGCCGGCTGGGGTGTCTTGTCGGAGTAACCGACGACGACAATTTCCTCGAGCTTGCCTCCGTCACCCAAAGGAGCCTCGGGAGAGCGCAGTGTAGAAGCTATTGCCGGAATGTTGGTGATGGCGATGGCGGCTGCGATTGCCGGAATGAGTGCGAGTGCACGTAAGGCTCGCATCGGTGCGGGAGAGTTCTGTCTCATCATTGTGATACGGTTTTTGAGTTTGGAATTATTCAGTGAATTTGTGAGCAAGGAATATCTCATGCCTGTGGCACGCTCGACAAGAAGCTGCTGATAGCGGTAGCTGTCGGCGCCCGATTCGAGTACCTGACGGTCGGCGAGATACTCGTGTACGGCTGCTGTCTCGGTGGCCATGAGCCATGCTGCAGGGTTATACCATTGAAGCGCACAGATGGCACGTATGGCAATCAGGTCAATGAAATGATGTTGCGAGATATGGGCGGATTCGTGACATATAATCATCATCCCGTCGCGCGTGTAGTCTGACCGGCTCATGACAATGTGATGCATGAAGCTGAACGGCGCGATACTGCCGTCGTCTACCAGAGTGACGGTTGTCCCATCGGGTGTTATGATTGTTTCGCCCGAGTGTATGAGGCGAAGTAGCCGCAACAGGCTCATGCAACCTGTCAGGACCATCACGCACACACCTATAATATATGTGAGTGAGAGGAGCCCGAAGATTTCTATTGCCGTAGCATTCGGATTTGCAATTTCCTCAACATCTCCGATGGCACTTGCCGTCGGTGTGCCGACCTGGATATCGGCAGGAATTACCGGCTCGTATGCCGGGGCGAAGATGTCTATGGCAGGGAGAAGCGGCACACTGATCGCTATAATCATCATGCCCCACAACGCTATACGGTTCAGCCGGTGATTATGCTCACCCTTGAGTGAGAACCTGTAAGCCAGCCACAGCACCGTGAGGGTGATGGCCGAGAGAAGAGAGAATGAGAAAAGATGTGCCATAGTGTCATTCCTCCCCGTGCTTGTCGCGCTGCTCGATCATATCGATTATCTCGCGCAGCTCGTCGACCGAGACCTTCTCCTCCTCGACCAGAGCGGAGACGGCCATCTTGTATGAATTGTTGAAGAAATCGCGCACCAGCCTGCCCATGGATTTCTTGCGATATTCGGTCTGTGGTGTCAGGGCGTAGTATTGGTGTGACCCTGCGATGGTCTCGTGCGACACATGACCTTTCTCCTCAAGGATGCGGACTATGGTAGAAACTGTGTTGACGTGGGGGCGAGGCTCGGGAAAATACTCGAGCATCTCGCGGACGAATATGGGGCCGTGAGCCCATAGGATAGACATGATTTCCTGCTCACGCTCGGTGAGCCCGGATGAAGGACGGCGTCCAGCTTTCATAGTGTGAGAATTTTTGGATTAAATCTGTAGCAAATATAAGACTATAAATTTAGTTGAACAACTAATTTTATAGTCTTAACTAATTTTAACGTCAGGATGCGTAGATAAAAAATTAGGGCCATCTCTGTGGATGACCCTATTGATGCGATAAATGATTGGTTTGGTCTAATTAGCTATTATTATTGCAACCGTTATTTTCTGTGTCTGGTATTGATTCTTATATCTTGTCGACTGCCCTATCGGAAGAGGCGTCGTTTATAATCACGATGCAAAATTACGACACACTTGTTACAGAGGTGTGACAATCGTTAGACAATGTTGTTACTACGTTCTTATTTAACATATTTTAAGCAATAATATATGCTGTCGGGATTATTGGGGAATTAAAACGATGGTTTTTCGGTGGGATTTGAGTAATTTTGCAGTCACTATGAGCAATGTAATTATATTGGGAATAGAGTCGTCGTGCGATGATACGTCGGCGGCTGTGATAAGGGACGGCATACTGCTGAGCAATGTGATAGCCTCGCAGGATGTCCATGCCGAATATGGCGGTGTGGTACCTGAGCTTGCCTCGCGCGCGCATCAGCAGAACATACTCCCCGTGGTCGACACTGCGCTGAAGCGTGCCGGGATAGACAGGCATGACCTCTCGGCCATAGCGTTTACCCGCGGGCCCGGACTTTTGGGCTCGCTGCTTGTCGGAACCTCGTTTGCCAAGGGGATGTCCTTGGGTCTGCGTGTGCCCATCATCGACGTCAACCATCTGCACGGCCATGTCCTGTCGCATTTCATCAGGCGTGAGGAGGGCGACCGTGTGCCCGAATATCCATTCCTCTGTCTGCTCGTGTCCGGTGGTAACAGCCAGCTTATCCTCGTGCGCAATTATAATGACATGAAGATACTGGGCCGCACCATCGACGATGCGGCGGGAGAGGCTTTCGACAAGTGCGCCAAGGTGATGGGGCTCCCATATCCGGGCGGCCCTCACATCGACCGTCTTGCGGCCGAGGGTGATGCCAAGCGATTCAAATTTGCCAAGCCACGCATCCCGGGACTAGACTATAGCTTCAGCGGCCTCAAGACCTCGTTCCTCTATACCCTGAGGGACAATCTCAAGGCCGATCCCGATTTCATCGCCAACAATAAGGCCGACCTGGCCGCATCGCTGCAGCACACCATCATAGAGATATTGATGGATAAGCTCGACAAGGCCGTCAAGGAGACCGGTGTGAAGACCATCGCTATCGGTGGAGGAGTCTCGGCCAACTCGGGAGTGCGCGATGCCGTCGCCGCATATTGCGAGCGACGCGGTCTCAACGCATTCATTCCCCCCCGCCTCTTCACCACCGACAATGCCGCGATGGTGGCCATAGCAGGATATTTCAAATATCTCGACCGGGATTTCTGCCGATATGACGAGGTCCCGTATGCAAGAGTGGAGGTATAGGTGAGGTAAAGGTTATGAGGTTATAGATTTAAAGGTTTTCCTGAACCTCCATTCTCTTTAAACCTTCCTCTTTAAACTTTCCTCTTTAATCTTTAAACTATAATCTTTCCTCTTTAAACTAAAGGAGCATGGAACTTTCTTTGATTGTGATAGGTGATGAGCTGCTGATTGGGCAGGTCACCGATACGAATTCGGGCATGATAGCCCGTGCGGTAGCTCCCTACGGGTGGAATATCCGCAGTGTGCAGACCGTCGGCGACAATGGTGCGGACATCACCCGCGCCATCGACGAGGCGTTCAGGCAGACCGATGTCATCATTACTACCGGTGGCCTCGGTCCGACAAAGGACGACCTCACCAAGCAGGTGTTGTGCGACTATTTCGGCGGCACGCTGGTCGAGGACCCCTCTGTGACAGAAAACATATTGCGCATCTTCTCCAGCCGAGGCATCAGTCTCAATGCCCTCACTGCCGCTCAGGCAATGGTGCCCACGTCATGCCGCGTGATTCAGAACCTCGTCGGCACTGCCCCGATAATGTGGTTCGAGCGTCCTGACGGCAAGGTGCTCGTGTCGATGCCCGGAGTTCCCTTCGAGACGCAGACCATGCTTGGCGACGCCGTGCTCCCCGCTCTGCTCGAGAGATTCCCCTCAGACACCGTCATATCCCATTCGGTGGTGATGGTGGCCGGATTCACAGAGAGTGCGCTTGCCGAGACAATCGCGGGCATAGAGAACGCGCTTCCGCCGCATCTCCATCTTGCCTATCTTCCCAAACCGGGGCTGATAAGGCTCCGTGTCGACGGCATACACACAGACCGCGACTTTATCGAGAGCGAGACAGCCCGTGTGGCCGATGAGATATGCGCCCTGATAGGGCCCGAGCATGCCATCTCGCGCCGTGACATGACAGCCGCCGAGATACTCCTTGACCGCTGCCGTGCCAAAGGGCTCACTGTCGCGACTGCCGAGAGCTGTACAGGGGGCAACATCGCCCATAGCCTGACCCTGATTCCGGGGGCTTCTGACGTGGTTGCCGGAGGAGTCGTGTCGTACAGCAACGAGGTCAAGATGCATGTGCTCGGAGTGAAGGCCGAAACCCTTGAGGCGCACGGCGCCGTGAGCCGCGAGACAGTCATCGAGATGGTGCGCGGAGTCATGGCCCTGACCGGGGCCGATGTGGCGGTGGCCACAAGCGGTATAGCCGGGCCCGGAGGCGGAACACCCGACAAACCTGTCGGCACCGTGTGGATAGCCGCCCGCGTAGGAGATAAGGAGATACAGACGCTCGGACGGTTTAACGGGTCGAGGGAACGTATCATCGAGACGGCCACGACCCACGCCATTCTGCTTGCCATAAAGCTTATAGACACAATCTGACACCTCTAATAACCATAGCCATGAAAACATCCATCACCGCCCTGCTCATGCTTGTGCCGCTGGCCCTCCCGGCTTCGCTCCCGCAGGTGACCCCGTTCCCGGGCAGCACAGTATCGCCCGATACACGACTGAGCATAACATTCCCTTCGGTCCCGACATTGGGTACAGAGGGTGTGATACGCATCTTCGACGCCGCTACCGGCGAGCAGGTCGACAGCCTCGACCTCTCAATCGCCGCCGGGCCGACCGAGCGTACCACCGCGCCCAAGGCACCATATACCCTTGAGCCATACAACTATAACCGTCCACGGCAGACAAATGCCACCTGCACTCCCGGCACACCCTCGGGTACCGCTGCCAGAGACACCTCGCGCTATCAGCTCACCATCATAGGCGGATTCACCGACGGTTTCCATTTCCACCCCGTCATCATCCGCGGCAACCGCGCCGAGATATATCCCCATAACAATCTGCTCGAATACGGGCGCGAGTATTATGTCTCCGTTCCAGCGTCGGCGTTCACATTAGCCAAGGGGAAATTCAAGGGCATCACCGCGAAAGATGGGTGGCGGTTCTCCACTGTCACCTCTGCTCCATCGGCCGGATGTCGCGAGCTCACGGTGGCACAGGACGGTTCAGGCGATTTCCTCACTGTGCAGGGAGCGATAGACCATGTGCCCGATTTCAGCGACGAGCCCTGGCACATACTTGTGCGCAACGGCGACTATGAGGAGCTGGTCTATTTCCGCAACAAACGCCATCTCACCATCGAGGGGGAGAGCCGCGACAGCGTCTATATCCACTATCCCAACAACGAGGTCTTCAACCCGCATCCCGTGGATGTCAGCACCAACGAATGGCTCGGGACATTCCCCTCACGGCGAGCCCCGTTCATGGCCGACAACTGCACTGACATCACCCTGCGGGATTTCACCGTGGCCACCACTCTTAAGGGGCAAGCCGAGGGACTGCTGGTCAACGGACAGCGCAACCGCCTCCAGAACCTCACCGTCATCGGCGACGGCGATGCCCTGCAGGTCAACGGATCCGTATATGTCGAGGGGTGTACCATCGACGGAGGCGGAGACCTGGTGCTGGGACGCGGCCCTGCCTTCTTCAAGGATTGTACCCTCAAGGCCACCGGGCCGTTCGCCTACGTCCGCAACGGCACCGCCACGCACGGTGATGTCTTTGTCGGCTGCACCTTCGTGGCCAAGAGCGGCCATGCCGTGTTTGCCCGCACCAACGGCACCTATCCTCACTGCGAGTTCGTGCTGATAGACTGTACCCTCGACGGCATCCCCGCCGCCGGGTGGAGCGGCCTCGACAAGGGGGACGCCACCTATGTCAGATACTGGGAAGCCGGGAGCCGCAATCCCGACGGCACACCCGCCGAAACATCGGCGCGCGCAGCCGGGTCGCGTGTGCTCGACCCCGTGGCCGACGGAGCTCTCATAGACCTCTATCGCGACCCCGAATGGGTGTTGGGGTGGAAGCCATGAAAATGCCGGGTTAAAATTTGTAACGTATTGCTAAAAAGAATCAAAAAACTTTGGCAAAACGGTAAAAATTGATTAACTTTGCAGCCGAGTTTTGTGGCTCATCCCTGAAAGCCCGCGGAAAGATGCACCGCTCGGGCGATATGAGACGTGAGATGGCGGCCACATGCTTCCCGTCAAAACAAATAAAATCAAAGAGATAAAAACCAACAGCCATGTCAAAAATTTGTCAGATTACCGGCAAGAAAGCAATGGTGGGCAACAATGTGTCGCACTCCAAGCGTCGCACCAAGCGCAAGTTTGATGTCAATCTCTTCAACAAGAAATTCTTCTGGGTTGAGGAGCAGGCTTGGATCACCCTGACCATCTCGGCCGCAGGTCTCCGCACCATCAACAAGAAAGGTCTTGACGCAGCCATCAAGGAAGCTGCTCAGAAGGGCTACATCACCGAAATCACATACCTCGACATTTAATATATAAGAAGATGGCAAAGAAAGCTAAAGGAAATCGCGTTCAGGTCATCCTCGAATGCACAGAGCACAAGGCCAGCGGCATGCCCGGCACTTCGCGCTATATCACCACCAAGAACCGCAAGAACACCACCGAGCGTCTGGAGTTGAAGAAATACAACCCCATCCTCAAGCGAGTTACTGTACACAAAGAAATCAAATAATTTTCACTGACTCATGGCAAAGAAAACCGTCGCCTCTCTCCAGAAGGGAGAAGGCCGCACCTACAGCAAGGTGATCAAAGTAGTCAAGTCGGCGAAGACAGGTGCATACACCTTCCAGGAACAGATGGTTCCCAACGACGCCGTAAAGGACGCTCTCAAGTAAGCAGCATCCCCGCACATATACCCATATCGCCGGGCCGCAGTCTGAAACATGACCGCGGCCCGGTTTGCTTTATTTCCGTATGTCGCATTTTTTTTGTAATTTTGCGCCCTGAAAACATAATTGCAAATGATAGCTGTCAATAATTTAGGTATACAATTCGGTAAGAGAGTGCTTTTCCAGGACGTGAACCTCAAGTTCACCCCGGGCAACTGTTATGGTATCATCGGCGCTAATGGCGCCGGCAAGTCGACCCTGATGCGCATACTCAGCGACCAGCTCACACCCACCCATGGCACCGTGACACAGGGCCCGGGCGAGCGTATGAGCGTGCTTGAGCAGGATCACTTCAAGTTTGACGACTGCACCGTGCTCGACACCGTGCTTCAGGGCCACACCGTGCTCTGGGACATCATGAAGGAGAAAGAGGCCCTCTATGCCAAGGAGGATTTCTCGGATGCTGACGGCATACGCGCCTCCGAGCTCGAGGAGCGCTTTGCCGAGCTCGAGGGCTGGAACGCCGAGGCTGACGCCGCCGCCCTGCTGAGCGGCCTCGGCATCAAGGAGGACAAGCACTATATGCTGATGCGCGACATGAGCGGTAACGAGAAGGTGCGTGTCCTGCTGGCCAAGGCCCTCTTCGGCAACCCCGACAACCTGCTGCTCGACGAGCCCACCAACGACCTTGACCTCGACACCGTGGCATGGCTCGAGGATTATCTCTCGAAATTCGAGAACACCGTGCTCGTGGTGAGCCACGACCGTCATTTCCTCGACTCTGTCTGCACCCATACCCTCGACATCGACTATAACAAGCTCACGCTCTTTGCTGGAAACTACAGCTTCTGGTACGAGTCCTCGCAGCTCGCCCTGCGCCAGCAGCAGCAGGCCAACAAGAAGGCTGAGGAGAAGCGCAAGGAGCTCCTCGAGTTCATCCAGCGGTTCAGCGCCAACGTGTCCAAGTCAAAGCAGACCACATCGCGCAAGAAGATGCTCGAGAAGCTCAACGTCGAGGAGATCCAGCCCTCGTCGCGCCGCTATCCCGGCATCATCTTCACACCCCAGCGCGAGCCGGGCAACAAGATTCTGGAGGTCAAGGGCCTCTCGGCCTCGATTGACGGCGAGGTGCTTTTCAAGGATGTCAATTTCCAGGTCGAGAAGGGTGACAAGATTGCCTTCCTGAGCCACGACCCCCGCGCCATGACGGCCCTCTTCGAGATAATCATGGGCAACCGCAAGCCTGACAGCGGCACATTCGAGTGGGGTCAGACCATCACCACCGCATACTTGCCCCTCGACAACACATCTTTCTTCAATACCGACCTCAATCTGGTCGACTGGCTCTCGCAGTTCTCGAACGACAGTTCCGAGATATATCTCAAGGGCTTTCTCGGCAAGATGCTCTTCTCGGGCGAGGAGGTGCTCAAGAAGGCCTCGGTACTCTCGGGAGGCGAGAAGATGCGCTGTATGATAGCCCGCATGATGATGACAGATGCCAACACCCTGGTGCTCGATTCTCCCACCAACCACCTCGACCTCGAGTCGATACAGGCCTTCAACAATACCCTGCAGGCCTTCAAGGGCAACGTGCTGCTGTCGAGCCACGACCACGAGTTCATCCAGACCGTCTGCAACCGCATGATCGAGCTTACTCCCAACGGCACCATCGACAAGCTCATGGACTATGACGACTACATCACGGACCCCAAAGTGCTTGCCGCCAAGGAGAAGATGTATTCATAATCCCCCCTTCCGTGAAATAGGCAATTATCCACAATACCGCCCCGCGCCGATGTGGCTGCGGGGCGATTCTTATTTCCTCTGATACCTGACAGATATGCGACAGTCTAATATGGAACTGCTGCGCGTGGTGAGCATGCTCATGGTGCTCGCCGTGCACATAGACGGCGCCTCGCTGGGATTGCCACGGCTCGGCGGCAATCTTGGCGCGATGACCGCGCGTGACGCGTGGCAGCTCGTGACCGAGGCGCTGGCCATAGTCGGTGTCAACTGCTTCACACTCATCTCTGGCTATTTCGGCATCCGTCTGCGTCTGCGCGGAGTGGTGTCATATCTGTTTGAGTGTGTTTTCTATGCCGTCGGCATCTATACTGCCGTCACCATCGCATACCCCTCGCTCTTTTCGTGGAAAGGGTGGGGCGAGAGCTGGATGGTGCTGACTCACACCGACCTGTGGTATGTCCCGGCATATTTCGGGCTGATGCTGCTCTCGCCTGTGCTCAACGGAGGTTTTGACGCCATGTCACGCCGCATGGCAGGTGTGGTTATCGGGGCCTTTGCGCTATACAACGTCTGGGCCGGATGGTGGTGGGGCGGCTCATTCAACCCCACGGGCTATACGCTGGTACAGCTTGTGCTGATGTACCTCGTGGGCCGCTATGTCGGGGTGCATGTTCCGCGCGACCTGATGCGGGGCAGGCGAGGGGTGATGCTGTTCGGAGGATGTTACGTGCTTCTCTCCCTGCTCATAGCCCTGCATGCCTGCCGGAACCCGGGGATGGCCTATGCCTATAACTCGCCGCTGGTAATCCTCTCGTCGGTGGCGCTGCTGATGATGTTCTCGCGTATGGAGTTCACCTCCAGGACCATCAACCTCATGGCGCGTTCGGCCTTCGCCGTCTATCTCGTCCACAAGGCCCCGCTGATATGGGGCAACCTCATGTGTCCCGCCGTGAGGTGGATGTGGGCCGCGATGCCCCTCTGGCTCTTCACGCTCTCGGCTATCGGTCTCATGGCGGCCATCTACGGTGTCTGCATGTGTGCCGACTGGGTGCGCCGCAGAATATTTAATGCGCTATATCGCGGTTGATTCACAAAAAATTCGTATCTTTGTCCCCTTGAAACACAGGGGGTCGTCCGTATGGCTCCCTCAAAACCATAAAACGACAAATGGCAACCATCAAAATCACATTTCCCGACGGCGGGATTAAAGAATTCGAGAGCGGCATCACTCCGCTCCAGATAGCCGAGAGCCTCTCGTCACAGCTCGCACGCGACGTCCTCGCCGCCACTGTCGACGGCCAGGAGTGGGACCTCACACGCCCCATCGAGGCCGACGCATCACTCCGTCTCTTCAAATGGGAAGACCCCGAGGGCAAGCATGCCTTCTGGCACTCGTCTGCCCACCTGCTCGCCGAGGCTCTCCAGGAGCTCTATCCCGGTGTCAAGTTCGGCATCGGCCCGGCAATAGAGAACGGTTTCTATTATGACATCGACCCCGCAGGCCACACCATCACGGCAGCCGATTTCGACAAGATTGAGAAGAAGATGCTCGAGCTGGCCCGCGAGAAACAGCCCATCGTGCGCGCCGACATCTCCAAGGCTGATGCCCTGAAGCTCTTCGGCGACCGTGGCGAGGAATATAAGTGCGAGCTCATCTCCGAGCTCGAGGACGGCCACATCACCACCTACACCCAGGGTGCCTTCACCGACCTCTGCCGTGGCCCGCACATCCCCGACACAGCCCCCATCAAGGCTGTCAAGATAACATCGCTCGCCGGTGCATACTGGCGCGGCGACGAGAAGCGCAACCAGCTCGTCAGGGTATATGGCATCACCTTCCCCAAGAAGAAGATGCTCGACGAGTATCTGGCCCTGCTCGAGGAGGCCAAGAAACGTGACCACCGCAAGCTGGGCCGCGAGATGGAGCTCTTCGCCTTCTCGCAGAACGTAGGCGCCGGCCTGCCCCTCTGGCTCCCCAAGGGCGCCGCACTCCGCGACAGGCTCGAGCAGTTCCTGCGCAAGATACAGCGCCGCTATGGCTACCAGCAGGTAATCACCCCGCACATCGGCAACAAGAACCTCTATGTCACCTCGGGCCACTATGCCAAATATGGCAAGGACTCCTTCCAGCCCATCCACACCCCCGAGGAGGGCGAGGAGTATCTGCTCAAGCCGATGAACTGCCCCCACCACTGCGAGATTTTCCGCGCTTTGCCCCGTTCGTACCGCGACCTGCCCCTGCGCCTCGCAGAGTTCGGCACCGTCTACCGCTACGAGCAGAGCGGCGAGCTGCACGGACTGACCCGCGTGCGCGGCTTCACGCAGGACGACGCACACATCTACTGTGCCCCCGACCAGATCAAGGACGAGTTCCTCAAGGTGATGGACATCATCTTCTACATCTTCAAGGCACTCGATTTCAAGAATTTCGAGGCTCAGATCTCGCTGCGCGACCCCGAGCACAAGGAGAAATACATCGGTTCTGACGAGAACTGGCACCTTGCCGAGCAGGCCATCATCGACGCATGCGCCGAGAAGGGTCTCAAGGCTCGTACCGAACTGGGCGAGGCAGCCTTCTACGGCCCCAAGCTCGATTTCATGGTCAAGGATGCCCTCGGACGCCGCTGGCAGCTCGGCACCATCCAGGTCGACTACAACCTGCCTGAGCGTTTCCAGCTCGAGTACACCGGCTCGGACAACCAGAAGCACCGTCCCGTGATGATACACCGCGCCCCCTTCGGCTCGATGGAGCGTTTCGTGGCCGTGCTGCTCGAGCACACCGCCGGACGCTTCCCCCTCTGGCTCGCGCCCGAACAGGTTGTCATCCTCCCCATTTCCGAGAAATTCAACGACTATGCCGCTACTGTGGCCCGCGAGCTCGAAGCCGCCGACATCCGTGTCAGCGTCGATGACCGCAACGAGAAGATCGGCCGCAAAATCCGCGACAATGAGCTCAAGAGGATACCCTATATGCTCATCGTCGGAGAAAAAGAAGCGGAAAACGGCGAAGTTTCCGTAAGAAAACAGGGCGAAGGTGATAAAGGTTCGATGAAAATTGCTAACTTTGCAGCCGAATTGACCAGAGAGGTCAATGAGATGATCAACCATTGATCGGAATAACTCACCCAAGTCATTAACTTTATCCCCCCTGAATGGAGAAAAAACCCTTCTATCCTCGTCCGCCACGTCCGGCATCGACCGGCGGGCCACGCCGTCCCTTCGTCCCCAATCCCCGTGACAAAGACCCCCACGCCACCAACGAGCGCATCCGCGCACGCGAGGTACGTCTGGTGGGCGACAATGTCGAGGCCGGCATCTATTCCATTCAGGAGGCCCTGAAGATGGCCCAGGAGCAGGAGCTCGACCTTGTGGAGATTTCTCCCACCGCCGAGCCACCCGTGTGCAAGATTCTTGACTACCAGAAGTTCCTCTATCAGCAGAAGAAGCGCCAGAAGGAGCAGAAGGCCAAGTCGACCAAGGTCGTTGTCAAGGAAATCCGTTTCGGACCCCAGACCGACGACCACGACTATAATTTCAAGCTCAAGCACGCCATCGGCTTCCTGCAGGAAGGCGCCAAGGTCAAGGCCTACGTCTTCTTCAAGGGCCGCTCGATCCTCTTCAAGGAGCAGGGCGAGGTACTGTTGCTCCGCTTTGCCAACGACCTCGAGGAGTATGGCAAGGTCGACCAGATGCCCGTCCTCGAAGGCAAGCGCATGATAATCATGCTCAGCCCCAAGAAGAAATAAGCAGACACCCAAGAGCACCGCGCCGGGCTTAACTGTCGCCCGGCCGGGCCACGAATTAAATCAATTTCATAACTCAATCACCAAATGCCTAAGATTAAGACTAACTCCGGTGCCAAAAAGAGGTTCGCCCTTACCGGATCAGGAAAAATCAAGAGAAAACATGCCTTCAAGAGCCACATCTTGACCAAGAAGACCAAGAAGCAGAAACGCAACCTGACCCATTTCGGTCTCGTGAGCCGCGCCGACAAGAGCGCTGTCAAGGAGCTTCTCGCAATCAAGTAATCAAGCCCGAAGCAGGCGATTTCTCACAAGACGCGTCGCTGAACGCGTGAAAGTGATTAAATTCAATTCGTAAACCGGACGCTCAGCTCTAAGCGCATACCCCTCATGGACTGAGGGACGCCGCTGACATCCACAAATCGTTTTCAAACAAAATGCCAAGATCAGTAAACCACGTAGCCTCAAGGGCTCGCCGCAAGAAAATCCTCAAACTCACCCGTGGCTATTTCGGCTGCCGCCGCAACGTCTGGACCGTAGCCAAGAACACATGGGAGAAGGGTCTCACCTACGCATACCGCGACCGCAAGGACAAGAAGCGCAATTTCCGCGCCCTCTGGATCCAGCGTATCAACGCTGCAGCCCGTCTCGAGGATCTCAGCTACAGCAAGCTCATGGGCCTCATCCACAAGGCCGGCATCGAGATCAACCGCAAGGTGCTCGCTGACCTCGCCCTCAACAATCCCGCTGCCTTCAAGGCCATCGTCGACAAGGTGAAGAACGCATAATCCGCGTCCGCCTCTACCGGCGACATCCATATACGCCGCCTCCCTGCCAACGCAAGGAGGCGGCGTTGTCATTGACAGGATTATATATTTTCACCAACAAAAATTTGTATGATTCATAAATAACACATACATTTGCAATGTCATTCGGGAGCGAATGACGCATACATTCTGGTCACGGTTTAGAGATTCAGACCTTAAGTCCACTCAAAACCAATGTTTTATAATAGTTTGACACTATTGCTGTATCCCGACGGGAACAACTGTCAGCTAAAGAGGACATTGAAATTTTGGGTTGATGTAATGAGTAGGATCCCTGACAAATAAGATGACATCGGTTGCAGCCATAGCTGCAATCGGTATTTTTTTAATCTCTAAACTAAAAATGTATGCAGACAACAATTGAACGCGAACTCAAATCAATCTTTGACCAAATCACATCGACAGCCTCCGACGGCTGCGTTGTCCTTGAGGAACGCCCCAACAAGGGCACGTCCTGCAAGGGAATCATCAGTATCTACCGCCGCGACGACCTGCGGCGTCAGGACTCCCGTGAGGCCGACGCCGAACGCGACGGGCGTCCATTCAGGGCTATCCCGGTGGTGAGATATGCCTTTTACCCCAGCGTTTATAATCCATCGGTCCTCGGGTCGGTAGCCATCTATGGCGAGAGGGCCGTCCTAAACAGGCTGTCCGTAAGAAAAAACGCATCCTTCTGCGGACACCGTGTGACCGGCGTAAAAACCGAAATCGGCAGACGCCCCTTCGTCGACGTACGATTTGCCCCACAAAAATAGCTTGACGATATGGAATCCCCAGGCCTCCATGTGATTACATCCCAACACGCCATAAGCGTAGAGATGCCATCCGAAGTATGTGCTATTGCGGCGATGTGCCCCGCCTTGTGCGGGGCATGGAAGCATAGCCCCGAGGCTTGCCTCGGGGTCCAAAGTCCACCTATCGGTGCGGCCCCGTAGGGGTCGAGGAATATACGTGTGAGCAAAACCCTATATTCCCGGATACCCTACGGGCACCCGGAGAAAAGATAAATGCCATTCCCCGAGGCAAGCCTCGGGGCTATGTTCCCACGCCTCGCTCAAGGCGGGGCTGAGTTGGAGTGG
This sequence comes from Bacteroidales bacterium H5, assembly GCA_001701225.1. Classification (GTDB taxonomy): domain Bacteria; phylum Bacteroidota; class Bacteroidia; order Bacteroidales; family Muribaculaceae; genus Duncaniella. The sequence continues at coordinate 15,285 of DAAQ01000006.1, forward strand.
CGGTTTCCCGTCGGGGAATTATGATTTATTCGGGGATTTTTCGTAATTTTGTCCTCAAAAGCATTTGCAGATAATGAAACTGACCGAGCTTACAGCAATTTCGCCCGTCGACGGGCGCTACCGCTCAAAGTGTGAGCGTCTTGACGAGTTTTTCTCTGAGTATGCCTTAATACGCTATCGCGTCAAGGTGGAGGTTGAGTATTTCATCGCCCTGTGCGAGCTTCCGCTCCCTGCGCTCGCGGGTGTGGACCACGCCGTGTTCGGCGAGCTCCGCAAGATCTACAGCGATTTCAGCGTTGAGGATGCCGCCCGCATCAAGGAGATCGAGAGCGTGACCAACCACGATGTCAAGGCCGTCGAGTATTTCCTCAAGGAGCGTTTCGACCTCCTCGGCCTTGAGGCTTATAAGGAGTATATCCACTTTGGCCTCACGTCGCAGGACATCAACAACACCTCCGTGCCCATGAGCGTCAAGGATGCCGTGACCACCCTGTGGCGTCCTGCCGTGGTTGAGCTTATCGAGACCCTCGAGGCTCGTGCCGACGAGTGGTATGACATCCCCATGCTTGCCAAGACCCACGGTCAGCCCGCCTCACCCACACGTCTGGGCAAGGAGATACGGGTGTTCGCCTACCGTCTGCGCACCCAGCTCAAAGCTCTTGACGCCGTGCCCGTGAGCGGCAAGTTCGGTGGTGCCACAGGCAATTTCAATGCCCATCTCATCGCCTTCCCCGGCATCGACTGGCGTAGCTTCGGTGCACGTTTCCTCAGTGAGAAGCTCGGCATAGAGCGCGAGGAATACACCACACAGATTTCCAACTACGACAACCTGGCCGCGCTCTTCGACGCCATGGCGCGTATCAACAACATCATCCTCGACCTCGACCGCGACATGTGGATGTATGTGTCGATGGAGTATTTCAAGCAGCGCATCAAGGCCGGTGAGGTCGGTTCGTCGGCTATGCCCCACAAGGTCAACCCGATTGATTTCGAGAACTCGGAGGGCAACATCGGCATGGCCAATGCCATCTTCGGACATCTTGCCGCAAAGCTCCCCGTGTCGCGTCTGCAGCGCGACCTCACCGACTCGACCGTGCTCCGCAACATCGGCGTGCCCATGGCGCATACCCTCATAGCCATCGCCTCGACCATGAAGGGGCTGGGCAAGCTGCTGCTGAACCGCGAGGCCATCGACCGCGACCTCGACAACACCTGGAGCGTGGTAGCCGAGGCCATACAGACCATACTGCGCCGCGAGGGGTATCCCAAACCCTACGAGACCCTCAAGGCCCTGACCCGTACCAACACCCATGTGACAGCCGAGAGCATCGCGGCCTTCATCGAGACACTTGATGTCAGCGATGCCGTCAAGGCCGAGCTCCGCGTCATCACCCCCCACTCATATACCGGCTATTGATAGCCTGACAGATAGATGGACACCCCGACCAAGATACGATTCGGATTCATCGCTGGCCTCTGGCTCGTGCTGGTGTGGCTCGTGGTGGCGTCGCAGCCGCTGACGTTGTGGACGCTGTTCATGATAACAGTCTCCGGGATTGTGGTCTGGGTGCCCCTCTACAAGAAATATATCAAGAATGGTAAAGGAAACAACAGGCAATAGCCACGAGCACAGCTATCCGCTGCTGGAGACCATCTCCACGCCCGCCGACCTGCGGAGACTCCCGCTGGGCGAGCTCCCGCAGGTGTGCTCCGAGCTGCGCTCGTTCCTTATAGACTCTCTTTCCAAGCATCCGGGACATTTTGCCTCGTCGATGGGGGCTGTCGAGCTCACGGTGGCCCTGCACTATGTGTTCGATACCCCCTACGACCGTATCGTGTGGGATGTCGGACATCAGGCTTACGGCCACAAGCTGCTCACTGGGCGTCGCGAGAGGTTTCACACCAACCGCACCCTCGGGGGGCTGTCCGGCTTCCCGTCGCCGAAGGAGAGCGAGTACGATACCTTTACCGCCGGACACGCCTCAAACTCTATCTCTGCCGCGCTCGGCATGGCTGTCGCCGCCAAGCTGCACAAGGATGAGCCCCGGCGCAATGTCGTGGCCGTCATCGGGGATGCCTCAATCTCGGGTGGACTTGCCTTCGAGGGACTGAACAATGCCGCCAACGCCAACGCCGACCTGCTCATCATCCTCAACGACAACGACATGTCGATAGACCGCCCGGTAGGCTCGCTCAACTCCTATCTGGCACATCTCACGTCGTCGCGCGCATATAACAACCTGCGCTACAAGGTGGCCCGCCTGTTGCGCAAGCTCCGTCTGGTCAACGACAATGGCAAGGGACGGATAATGCGTTTCAACAACTCGCTAAAGTCGCTCATATCGAGCGAGCAGAACATATTCGAGGGGCTCAACATACGTTATTTCGGCCCCTTTGACGGCCATGACATCAAGACACTGGTGCGTGTGCTCCAGGATATCAAGGATTTCAGCGGGCCGCGCATACTGCATCTCTGCACTGTCAAGGGCAAGGGCTATGCGCCCGCCGAGGCCGATCCCTCGACATGGCACGCCCCCGGTCCCTTCGACCCGGCCACGGGAGAGAGGCCCAAGGGTGACCCGACAAAGCCGCCCAAATACCAGCAGATATTCGGCGAGACACTTGTCGAGATAGCCCGCGAGCACCCCGAGGTTGTCGGAGTCACAGCCGCAATGCTCTCGGGTACGTCGATGTCGCTTATGCAGAAGGCCTTCCCCGAACGCACGTTCGATGTGGGCATCTCTGAGGGTCATGCCGTTACCTTTGCCGGAGGCATGGCCAAGGATGGCCTGAAGCCTTATGTGGCGATATACTCGTCCTTCCTCCAGAGAGCCTACTCGCACATAATCCATGATGTGGCCATAGCCGGACTCCCCGTCGTGCTATGCCTCGACCGTGCCGGACTGGTGGGCGAGGACGGCCCCACGCATCATGGCGTATTCGACCTTGCCTATCTCCGCTCCATTCCCGGCATGACCGTCTCGGCTCCGCGCAATGGCGACATGCTGCGCCGTCTCATGTACACGGCCCTGACTTTCCCGGGCCCGTTTGCCATACGTTATCCACGCGGTTCGGCCAAGAGCGTTCCGGGCGATACCCGCGTACCCGCCGAGGTGGGACGTGGCGAGTGTCTGCGTCCGGGTGGGGGCGATGCCGTCATACTCACCATCGGCCCGGTGGCCGACTATGCCCTTGAGGCCGCCGGGCGTGCCCGCAAGGAGCTTGGTCTTGATGTGGCCGTCTATGACATGATATATCTCAAGCCTATCGACGCCACCATTCTCGAGCAGGTAGCCGCGACGGGAGCCCCGGTCATCACTGTCGAGGACGGCACTGTCGACGGTGGCCTCGGTTCGGCTGTGCTCGAGTGGTTTGCCTCGGCCGGAGTGTCGCTTCCCGTCACACGGCTCGGTGTTCCCGACCGCTTCATACCCCAGGGTAAGCCCGCAGAACTTCACCATCTGTGCGGATTTGATGCCGAAGGGATATTCAATGCCATCCGAAATCTAAAAACACCCGTCCGATGAGAATTCTCATAGCCGGCTGCGGCGAGGTGGGAAGCCATCTGGCCAAGCTCCTCTCGCGCGAGGAACAGGACATCACCGTGCTCGACGAGGACCGCGAGAAACTTGCGGTGCTCGATGCCAACTATAACCTGCTCACCGTCCAGGGAAGGCCGACATCATTCCGCGACCTGCGGGCGGCCGGTGTCGAGCAGTGCGACCTGTTCATTGCCGTGACACCGTTTGAGACGCGCAATGTAGTGGCGTGTGCCATAGCCAAAAGCCTCGGTGCCGCGAAGACTGTGGCCCGCATAGACAACTACGAATTCAAGGATCCGGCCAACAGGGCCTTCTTCACCTCGATAGGGGCCGATGACGTGATCTACCCCGAATATCTCGCGGCCCTCGAGATAATCACCGCCCTCAATCACAACTGGGCGCGCCACTGGTTCGAACTCCACGAGGGACAGCTGATACTTGTCGGTGTCAAGCTCCGCGACGGTGCCCCGCTGATAAACATGCAGCTCAAGGAGCTCGGGCGCACCTCGCACGACTTTCACGTCGCCGCCATCAAGCGTCACAACGAAACCATCATCCCCGGTGGTGACGACCGTCTGGAGCCAAACGACATCGTGTATTTCATGACCACCCGCGAGCACGTCGACGTCCTGGTCGGCCTGTGCGGCAAGGTCAAGCGTTCGATACGCGATGTCATCGTGATGGGTGGCAGCCGCATCGCCATCCAGCTCTGCCGCATGGCCGGAGACAAGTTCCGCTTCAAGATAATAGATCCCGACCGCGATACCTGCATCAAGCTGTCTGAGAGATGTGCCGACGCCCTGATAATCAATGCCGACGCCCGCGACACAGACGTGTTGCGCGATGCCGGAATATCTGATACCGACGCCTTCATCGCCATATCCGAGTCGAGCGAGAGCAATATCCTCACATGTCTGACGGCCAAGGAATTCGGGGTCACCAAGACCATAGCCGAGGTCGAGAACCTGCAGTTCATCTCCGAGGCCGAAGGGCTGAACATCGGCACGGTCATCAACAAGAAATTGCTTGCATCGTCGCGCATCTTCCAGATGATGCTCGACCGCGACACATCCTCGTCAAAATGTCTTGCCATGGCCGATGCCGAGGTGGCGGAGATCGAGGCCAAAGAGGGTTCAAAGATAACCCGTGCCCCGGTCAAGGACCTGCACCTGTCGAGAGACATGACCATCGCCGGACTCATCCGCGACGGGGTGGGACATCTTGTCGGGGGTAACACGCTCATCCGTCCGGGCGACAGGGTTGTGGTGTTCACGCTCAGCGGAGTCATTCACAAAGTAGAACGCCTCTTCTCATGAGAAACCGTGTCCGCGACCTGCGACGTTCGATGCCCACCATCAACATGCCTGTGCTGCTGAGGGTCATCGGTCTCCTCCTCATCATCGAGGGGGTGTTCCTGCTGGTGCCGTTCGTCACCTGTCTCATCTATCATGAGGCCGACTGGCTCGATTTCCTGTTTACCGCCGGATTCACCATCGCTGTAGGCTCCGGGCTGTCGTTCATACGCCCTTCCACCTCGTCGATGGGCAAGCGCGAGGGATTCCTGCTCACGGCAATGGTGTGGATTGTGTTCTCATTGTTCGGCATGATACCATTCATGCTCATGGACCGTGAGCCGCTGTCGGTCTCTGACGCCTTCTTCGAAGCCATGTCTGGCTTCACCACTACCGGAGCTACCATCATGGTCTCCGTAGACCATCTCAGCCACGGCGCGATGCTGTGGCGCTCGCTGATGCAGTGGATAGGGGGTATGGGAATCATCCTCTTCACCCTTGCAGTCGTCCCGATGCTCAACTCGTCGGGAGGAATGCAGATGTTCAATGCCGAGGTCACGGGTATTACCCACGACAAGCTGCGCCCGCGCATCTCGCAGACCGCCAAGAGCCTATGGCTCATATACACCGTCCTGACCCTTGTCCTCTTCGGGCTGCTCTATCTCGGGCCGATGGAGGGTTTTGACGCTCTCTGCTATTCGCTCGCCGTGATGTCGACGGGCGGATTCGCCACCTCCGACTCGGGGCTCTCGCTCTGGAACTCCGACTATATCGAGGCCGTAGTCACCATCTTCATGTTTCTCGGGGGCGTGAGTTTCACGCTCATATACCGTGCCGTACACCGCGAGTTCCGCGCCGTGTGGAACAATGATGTCTTCAGGCTGTATATATGGATGATACTCGGTGTCTATGTCCTTTTTGTGGCCAATATACTCTATGTCGGTAGCTACACGGGCATTAAGTCTGTCACGCTCGACCCTCTGTTCCAGATCATCTCCATGATGTCGTCTACGGGATTCGAGGTTGCCGATTTCGGCACCTGGGGCACTTTCGTGCTCGCTGTCACCTTCGTGCTCATGTTCTTCGGGGCATGTGCCGGGTCAACCAGCGGCGGTGCCAAGCTCGACCGTCTCATCTACATGCTCAAGAACTGCCGCAACGAGATAGAGCGGTGCATCCACCCGAATAACATACTCACCGTCAGGGTCAACGGCAAGGTCATACCTCATGACACCGTGTCAAAGGTCATAGCTTTCCTCTGCCTCTACGTACTCATCATCCTTGTCGGAGGCATAGCCCTCACCGCCATGGGTATGCCGCTGATAGACTCGTTCTTCTCGGCATTCACATGCATATCCAATACCGGTCTCTCGGCAGGTGTCACCGGCTATGGTGGCACATTCGCCATCGTCCCCGACGCAGGCAAATGGCTCCTCTCGTTCATCATGCTCACGGGCCGTCTCGAACTCTTCACCGTCCTCCTCCTCTTCACCCCCTCCTTCTGGCATAAGTAATACCTTTGATGCACATATTATGAGAAACTGCACTGCTCCGCTGTACTCGCGTCTTGACAAGGCCGATGACTTTGACATCTATATCACGGACAACCTCTGGGTTGTCAGGATTGAGGGATTCTATGAATTCCACTATCATCCGCGCTCATTCATAGGACGCATCCCTGTGGATGCGATGCCGAAGGCTGTCGTCGACAGGCTTCTCCGTGATTTCGCACACATAGACCGCGAGTCACTACTCATGCGCCGCGCTACCGCCCGGCTTAGGGTCACAGATATTCCCTCTTCCAATATTGATGGTATGGGTGGCAACCTCTTCTATGCTCACGGACAACGTATGGCCACCTATCAGGGACAGTTCTATATTGCCGAGCAGTTTACCAATGGTTATCTCAGGTCGTGTGCCACAAGGGATATTGACGGGGCACTTGCCTATGTCATGTTGCGTATGGAGTGCGAGACTGACACATGGAGATATGTCGGCTCAATACTCGATTTTTCCCTCTTTTGCGATATAGACATGGATGGGGTGCCATACTATCCATATCTGACGGTCGACCGTTGGGACGCCTCGCGTTGGGCTGTGGACTTTGATGCGGCCCGCAAGCGTGGTGAGACAGACCGACTCAGGTCCATGCGCAGGCGTGTGTTCGCCCACACCGTGGCATCGGTGCTTGAGGGCGGATATGACACTGACGGCGCGGCATATCGCTTTGACCAAGAATCGGACCTCAGGATGAGGGTAGGAACTAAATTCTATGACAAGGAGTTCAGTGTTGGTACTGCCCCTATCAGGCCGGAAGGCACTGTGGTCGAGGTCGTTGACTGCGATTGCCTTCTGGCTGCACGACGGATGGCCGGAGAGGGGTACAATCCCGCCGTACTCAACATGGCCAACCGCACCACACCCGGAGGTGGTGTGCTTTCTGGTGCGGGTGCCCAGGAGGAGAATCTCTTCAGGCGCAGTAATCTGTTCAGGTCGCTCTATCAGTTCGCGCCATATGCGTTTGACTATGGTGTCGCAAAGTCATCCCGTCAATACCCGATGGACAGGAATTTCGGTGGGGTCTATACACCCGGAATCACTGTCTTCAGAGGACTCGAGAGCGACGGTTATCCGCTCCTTGCAACCCCGTACCGGGTGTCGGTCATCAGTGTCGCCGCTATGAACCGACCTAAGCTTACCTCCGAGAATATCATTGTGCCGGAATTGATTGAAGGGGTCAGGAACAAGATACGCACCATCCTTCGCATCGGGCTTGACAACGGCCATGACGCTCTTGTACTTGGTGCTTTCGGGTGTGGGGCATTCTGTAATCCTCCGGCACATGTCGCCCGGCTCTTCCGCGAGGTGCTTGCCGAAGATGAGTTCCGTGACAGATACCGCCGTATCGCGTTCGCCATAATAGAGGATCACAACTCAGGCCACCGTCACAATCCACGCGGCAACTATCTGCCTTTTGTCGAGGAATTCTGCGGTTGAACGGCATTATCGCCTCCCGGAGGCTGGGATGCGGGTGTAATTTTGCGGGAAAAAAGAGTCATGAGAAAGATTTCCCGCATTATCGTGCATTGCACGGCGACTCCCGCCGGACGCGAGGTCACCGTGGCCGACATCGACCGTTGGCACCGCCAGAGAGGATTTGCCTGTATAGGCTATCATTATGTCGTCTATCTTGACGGCAGCGTCCATCAGGGGCGTCCTGTCGGGCGTCAGGGTGCCCACTGCCTCGGCTATAACGCAACATCAATCGGGGTCTGCTATGTAGGGGGGACAGCCGCTGACGGCTCGCCCCTCGACACGCGCACCCCGGCACAGAAGAGCGCGCTTGTCGCCCTGCTGAGAGCTTTGCGCAAGCAGTTTCCCGCTGCCACCATACACTCACACCGTGATTTCGCCCCGAAGGCGTGCCCCTCATTCGACGCTACCGCCGAATACAGTGAATTGTGATGTCAGAGGTCGGGCATCTCCATGCCGCGGCGCTCGTACATCTTGCGTGGGGTGTCGATGTACCAGACAGTCTTTGACGAGGCGTGCGACTCGACCGATTTGTCGGGATTGGTGAAATATCGGTCGGGGAGGGCGGTGACCTCCGTCAGCTCCTCGGCCGGAATCACTGCAGGCACATCCCGGCCATCATTCTCTCCGTATATGACGGGATAGATTATGGCATCCTCGTCAAGTGAGTTGTAGATATATTTTCCTCCAATCATCAGGTCGTGTCTCTCGCCTGCCGGATCGGTATATCCGAACGGGGCGCGATATGCAGTGTGGCGTTCGCGCGGGCCGAGATATACGACCTCAGGGATTGTAAATATGAGTATGGCGTATGCTGCCGCAGAAAGGAGCAGGGCAAGGACGGCAGATGAAATTATGGAGCCTTTGCGCCTGATGAGGCGGATAACTGCGGCTACGATGATGCCGATGGCGACGGCCACGGCGATGATGGATGTGTTCGAGAGCAACATGGTATATAATTTTAGTTTTTTATTCGAGTTTGCGGGCCTTGAAGAAATCGCGGGTGAAGAACAGCAGCAACAGTGTGCCCGTAATCTGCGATGCTGCTGTGAACCAGAACGCGGCGCTGTAGCCGGCGTATTCAACGAGAATACCTCCGGCGAGGATTCCGAGGCCCATGCCGACATCCCACGAGGTGAGTATTGACGAGTTGGCGGTGCCCCTCTGGTCGTGGCGCGCCACCGATATGAACATGTTGAGGAAGGCCGGGAACATGCGTCCGTTGCCAAGTCCGATGAGCGGGGCCGAGAGGTAGAATGCCCAGGGCTGATGGACGAGGGCGAAAAGCGTGAAACCGACGGCGCTTATCGAGGCTCCCTCAAGGGCATTCTCTGTGAGGCGCCCCTTGCGCAGCGACTTGCTGCCATAGAGGCGCGAGACGAAGAGTCCGGTCGAGAGGAGGGCGAAGAAGACTCCCGTGCCGTCGGTGATGCCGAGGCGTTCCTTGCCGTAGATGGCGACATAGTTGCTCATCACGCCCCAGCAGAGGCCGAAAAGGGCTATGTTGATGGCCATGAGCCATGCGCGTGTCAGGAAGAAATGGTCCATACTGAGGTGTGGGCGTCCCTCGACACGGGGACGCTTGGGAAGCCTGATGGACGAGGCGCAATAGAATCCGGCAAACGCCACCACAAGCGATATCCAGAACAGCAGCGTGAAATTGTCCGTGAGCCCGTAGACCCATATTCCGGCCGACGGTGCTATGGCCATGGCCAGGTTGTTGGAGAGGCCGTAGAAGCCTATCCCCTCGTTGCGCCGTGACGAGGGGAGGGTATCGATGGCAACCGTTGAGTTGGCCACTGTCGTGGCTCCGAACGGCAGTCCGTGTATGGTGCGCACAAGTGCGAACATCAGCAGCGTGCCGGCGCCGATATAGCCCGTGAAGCAGATGAAGAAAGCGAAGAAACAGAACATCAGCACCTTGCGGCGGTCGAACGAGTCGACGATGAATCCGCTGAACGGCCTGACGATGAGGGCTGCGACAACATATCCCGACAGCACCAGACCGATCATGTCCTTGTCGGCATGAAACTGGGCGTCGAGATAGATAGGCAGCAGTGGGGTGAGGAGATAGAATGAGAAAAATAGCATGAAATTGCCGAGCATCGCCCGGCAATAGTTGCGGTTCCAGAGTTTTTCCATCAATAGGGGTTAGAATGTTGGCATGCCATGACTGACGGATAGCCCCGCGGATGCGGGGCCCTGACTCAATAGCCCCGGGGCTTGCCCCGGGGAAGAATGGCAAATGATTTTATCGGGCTCCCGCAGGGAGTCCG
>DAAQ01000033.1 GCA_001701225.1 Bacteroidales bacterium H5
AGACGCAGCACTTACTCTATAAATTTATCTTTTAAAATTTCAACCTTTAAACTTCACTCTTTAATCTCTAAACTCTACCTGAGCGTCAGGCGCGACATGTTCAATCCCTCTGCGCACTCTTTTATCTGGGTGGGGGTGACGGCAAGGATGGCTTCTTCTATCTCGGTGCGGGTCATGGCGTGGCCTCTGTGCAGTGTGGCGCGGGCCATGCCGAGAGCGGCCTGTTCGGTATTGGTCGAGCCAACGGTCATCTGCCCGAGATACTGACGTTTTGCCTTGTCGAGTTGCCGCAGTGACATCTCAGAGTCGGCAAATCGTCCCACAGTCTCCTTGACAAGCCTTACGCATCGGTCTGTATCCTCGGGATCGCAACCAAAATAGACACAAAACAGTCCGCAGTCTGTCATCAATGATGTCGATGCGTCTATTGTGTAAACCAATCCCCTCTTCTCGCGCAGGGCCACGTTGAGTTGCGAGTTCATGCCGGGGCCTCCGAGTATGTTGGTAAGCAGAGAGAGAGCATATCTCATAGGCAAGGCGAGGCCGCCTACCCTCGCGCCCATCAGCGTGTGAGCCTGGTGGGTGCCGTTGCTCCTTTCGGTCTCAAAAGGAGCCACTATCGGCGGAACACTCCTATCGAGCGGCATATCGGGACAGGTAAGGGCACCGAAACATCTCTCGGCAAGACGGATGAAACGGTCAGGGTTCTCAGCCCCCGAGTAGAACAGCACCATCCTTCCGGGCGTATAGCGCGTCTCGAGCCACCGGCGGCACACGTCAGTCGAGAAACCGGCCAATGTCTCACGCGAGCCGAGGATGGAATGTGCCAATGGCGATCCGGCGAAGACCAGTTCGTCGAAATCGTCGAATATCCCCTCAGACGGGATATCGAGATATGTGTCTATCTCATCGGCCACGACCTGACGCTCTTTCTCTATCTCGGAAGCGGGAAATTGCGAGTCCATGACCAGATCGGCCACAAGGTCGATGGCCCTTGCGATCTCCCCGGCTGGAAAAGTGGTATATACTACCGTCTCCTCTTTGGTAGTATATGCATTCAACTCTCCTCCCACTGTCTCCATCCTGTTGAGGATGTGCCACGAGCGGCGACGCCGTGTACCCTTGAATATGGTATGCTCAACGAAATGGGCCATTCCGTACAGCTCGGGACTCTCGTCGCGGCTTCCGACATTCACTGCCACTCCGCAGTGGTCTACCACGGCCCCCGGACGGTGTTCTATCACAATCCTAAGGCCCGTCGGGAGAGTATGATACAGATATGTGGGCTCCATGATGTTCATGATTCTTTATCGGAGAGCTCAAGCCACCGCATCTCCTTGTCGTCAAGGAGGCTCTTCACCTCGTCATACCTCTTGGCCTTTACGGCGATGTCGGCAATCTGCTCGCCCGAGTTGAAAAGGGCCTCCAGCTCCGATTTCTCGGCATTCAGGGCGTCAATCTCTGCTGTCAGGGCTTCGAGTTCCTTGCGCTCCTTGAATGTCAGGCGCACCCTACGCTCGGCGGTCTGCCTCACAGGTTTCGGAGTGGTATCCACAGCAGCCGCGCTCTCCTCGGCACGCTTGCGCCTGATGAACTCGCGATATTCGGTATAGCTGCCGGGGAAATCCTTGATTACACCGTTCCCTTCCATCACGAAGAGATGGTCGACAATCGAGTCGAGGAAGAAACGGTCGTGCGATATGACTATGACACACCCCTTGAAATCGCGCAGATAGTCCTCGAGTATGCCCAGGGTCATTATGTCGAGGTCGTTGGTGGGCTCATCGAGAATCAGGAAATTAGGCTGAGTGATGAGCACGGCCGCAAGATTGAGGCGCCGCATCTCACCGCCGCTCAGGGTCGAGATATATTTCTGCTGGTCGGCAGGGCTGAACAGGAACCGGGTCAGGAACTGCATCGGCGTATAGTGCGATGTGCCGTTGACCACGACATCCTCGGTGATGTCGGTTATGGCGTCGATGACGCGCTTGCCGTGAGGCAGGTTGAGCCCTTCTTGCGAATAGTAACCGAAACGTACGGTCTCTCCGACATTCCACTCGCCCGAATCCTGAGGGACAATTCCCTGCAACATCTTGATGAATGTCGATTTGCCGACACCGTTCTCGCCAACGATGCCCACCTTCTCATATCGTGCGAAAGTATAGGTGAAATCTTCGAGTATCACCTTATCGCCAAACCGTTTGCTCACGCCTTTGGCCTCGAATATCTTCGAGCCGATATATGACGAGCGCACCTCGGTCGGGTCGATGGTCTTGTCGTCATACCTCACCGACGCACGCGACTTCAGGTCATAGAATGCGTCGATGCGGTATTTGGCCTTTCCGGCGCGGGCCTGTGGCTGACGGCGCATCCACTCCTGCTCGCGCCTGAGGGTATTGCGCAGCTTGGCCTGCTCGGCTGTCATAGCCTCGATACGCTCGGCACGGCGACGCAGGTATGTGTCGAAATTCCCCTCGTATGTGAAGGTGGTCTGCATATCTATCTCGATAATCTTGTTGCAGACGCGGTCGAGGAAATAGCGGTCGTGCGTCACCATGAGCAGCGTCACACGCGAGCGTGTGAGATAACCCTCGAGCCATTCGATGGTCGAGATGTCAAGGTGGTTGGTGGGCTCGTCGAGTATCACCAGGTCAGGCTCGCCGAGCAGCAGACGTGCTATGGCCACACGCTTCACCTGACCACCCGAAAGGCGGTCTACACGCAGCGAGAGGTCATCTATGCCGAGCTGTGACAACATCTGGCGCACACGGTCTTCGTGGCTCCACTCGTCATGATGTTCCTTGGGTATGACGGGAAGCAGGTTGTCCATCAGCGACAGCGACGGATCGAACTCGGGATTCTGGTCGAGGAACCCCACGCGCAGTCCGTTGCGGAATATAACGCTGCCGCTGTCAGGGCTCTCGCGGTCGGCCAGCAGACGCAGCAGCGTCGACTTGCCGGTGCCGTTCTTGGCCACGATGCCGATTTTGTCACCCTCGTTGACACCGAATGTCACCGACTCGAAGAGCAGACGGTCGCCATAGCTCTTGGTGAGGTTGTCTACCTGCAGATATGGCTTCATCGCTCAAGACAGGCATCGAGGGCTTCGGTGATGGCCGTGCGGTCCATGTCGCGCCCGATGAACACAATCTTGACCATGCGGTCGCCGTATCCCTCCTCCCAGTCGCGCATCAGGCCGGGATCCTGTTCGAGCAGTTGCTTAAGATCCTCCTCGGGAGCGGTCACGAACCACAGTCCGGCCTCCTTGAGCGATTTCTGGCGCCCGGCGCTCTCGAAGAGATAGCTCATGTCGGGATTCTCGGCAAAATAGCAGATACCCTTGGCACGGATAATCGACTTGGGCCACTTGCTTGCGCAGAAATAGTCGAACTTGTTGAGGTCGAAGCCGGGACGACGGTAGTAGACGAAGGTCCCTATGCCATATTCCTCGGTCTCCCCTTCGCCATGATGATGGTGGTGATGGTGTCCGCAGGTACATTCGCCACCGTGGTTGTGGGCGCAGTCATGATCGTGCTCCTCATCGTCGTCATCATCATGGTCATGGTGATGGTGGTCGTGGTGGTGATGATGATGGTGATGATGTTCCTCCTCCTCACGTACAATCTCGTCGTTATCGCGGTCTATCTGACGGATCCACGCAGCCGACGAGGCTACCTGATTGAAATTGAACATACCCGTATTGATGATGCGGTCAAGGTCGACGTCGGCATAATCGCATTCGATTATCTCGGCGTTAGGCTGGATGGCACGGACAATGGCACGTATCCTCGCAAGCTCCTCGGGTTTGACCTCCGAGGCCTTGTTGAGCAGGATTATGTTACAGAATTCAATCTGCTGTATTATCAGGTTCTCGATATCCTCTTCCTCAAGATTCTCGCGTGTCAGCGACTCGCCACACCCGAATTCGTCCTGAAGCCTGAGCGCATCAACCACAGTGACGATGCAGTCGAGACGGGGAGTGCCATACATCAGCATCTTCTCGCCCATCTGTGGAATCGAGCAGATGGTCTGGGCGATCGGCGCGGGCTCGCATACACCGCTCGCCTCGATGACGATATAGTCGAACTTGCCCATAGCCATGATGTCCTCTATCTGCTTGACCAGATCCATCTTGAGCGTGCAGCAGATACAGCCGTTCTGCAGGGCCACGAGACTGTCGTCCTTGGTGTCGACGATACCGCCACGCTCAATGAGGTCGGCGTCGATGTTGACCTCGCCTATATCATTGACAATTACCGCAAACTTGATGCCGCGGCGGTTTGAGAGGATATGGTTTACAAGTGTTGTCTTGCCACTGCCGAGATAACCGGTCAGGAGGAGTATTGGAGTATCTTTCATCGTTCTGTGAGAGATTATATATTTTCTGTTTCTATTGTTGTTATGTCACCATTCTATTCTCACGGCCACATCTTGCAGCTCGGCCGCTATCGGAGGGGTTATCTTGGCCACCCTCACCATCCCTCCCGAAATCTCGGGGAAGGCCGCCGTCAGGGCTTCGGCTATTCGCCATGCCACATTCTCGAGCAGGGCCGAAGGCACATCCATGCACTTGCGTATTATGCCGACGGCCTCGGCATAATTCAAGGTTCCATCGAGCGCGTCCTCCGTCATCGCCCTTTCCATCGGATAGCGCAGATGCACCGAGACCTCGAAGATATTGCCTGTCACACGCTCTTGCGGCATAACGCCGTGACGGGCAAAAAGCCGCAGGCCGTTCACCTCGACCGTCCCCGTCACCTTCATCCCCATGAGTAATTTGACTTACGGTTGGAGAAGCCCCTGAGACGGTAGAAAAGCGAATATATCGGATGTATCGACATGAACCAGGGGAAGGTGATGAAGATGCCGCGCGACCAGAGGGAGACCGAGGTCTTTTTCCACGCGAACATCAATACAATCCATGTTGCAAGCAGTATGACTGCCGCCACAATCATGGGGATGAACGAGGGGAGGCCGACAAGCGAGAGCGCCACGGCAGCCGCGATAGAGAGCCACCATGCCACGGTACATGAGCTGAAGAAGATACGCGCATGACCCTTCACCTTCGAGGCCGTGAAGCCGTATCTGAGTTTGCGCACCTTGTGGGCGGCACCCGGATTGGCCTCGACCGACAGCACCATCGAGTCGGCGGAGAGCTCGACAGCCGTATTGTCGCCCGTGGCGACCTGCGACACGAACACGTCATCATCTCCATATTTAAGATCGAGCGAGCGCGAGAAACCCTTGTTGTCGAAGAAAACGCTGCGGCGGTATGCGAGGTTATGGCATGTGCCGCGATAAGGGCGTCCGGCAATGGCCCACGACAGATACTCGACCGCAGTGCGCACGGTGTCGAAAGCGTGCAGCCTCTTGCGCGGCTCGCGTGTCTCGTCGGCAGCGGCGGTAGGTGCCGCATAGCCTATGACAACATCTGTACCAGGCACGAACCTGCGGCCAATGGCACGGAGCCACAGGCGCGACGGCACCTGGCAATTTCCTGTGGTATGTACTACGACATCATATCGGGCGGCTTTGATTCCGAGTGTCACGGCCAGCTTCTTGCGCGAGAGCGAGCGCGACTGACCGGGAGTGAAGGTCATGTAGAGATTGGAATGTGTCTGCTCAAGCCGTGCTATGACATCCTTGGTCGACGAGATGGCTCCGTCATTGACCACTATCACCTCAAAAAGGCCCGGATAATCCTGACTGAGAATCTGGGGCAGCATGACCTCGAGATTGTCTGCATCATCCTCGGCATAGACAATCACCGAGATTGAAGGATATGTCATCTCGGCCTCTGACGGAAATTCGCGCGAGCTGTCGGCACTGACACGCCGGTTCACCGACGCGACATAGTGGCGGAAACCAAGCAGCAGATAGAGCACGGCGACGACAAGCACCGCAAAAAGAGCTATGACGGTAGGGGTGAATGATATTTCAAACATCTGTGAATCGCGATTGAAAACAGAATGCAAAATTAGGCATTTTAAACAACAATGGCAAATTTTTATCAAGCCTCAAAAAGTTTGCATTTCGTTGTTCGATTCTCACAAAAGACATCATCATATTTTAGCATGAACCTATATTATTCATGTATTAATCATTACAAAACAGTTTATCCCTAACCTATCTTCGATATTTGCTACGCTCTTAAAACTCAGGTTCTCTGTACCGGAGAGCAGTTTGCTCACATATTGGGGGCTTACGCCAAGACGCGCGGCAAGGTCCGCACGTTTCAAACCATTATCCTGCATATAACCCATCAATGCGGTGGCCAGCTGACGCGACCATTTGAGCCAGCCGGCATTCTCTTTCCGCCAGTTGGCTTCTTCAACAAACCGAGAAGGAGTGTCACTGCTGTGTGCCTCCAAAAATTTTATTGTCTTGTTTGCCATTTCATTATTCATTTGTGAATTCTACAAAACTGTCCTGGTCAAATACCCCGTTTGACTGCAAATACGATTTACATCTGTTTAGTTTATCTAACTGAAGCTGTGTATGCGCACGCTCTTGCATAGTACGCGTGAGCTTTATAGCGCCTCCCGTGACAACATATACATTTGGGTCAAGACGTATAGCATATACCCTCAACCAACTGGCATGTCGCTTCCTGTCCCAATTACGGGCCTTCTCACGACTCAGCTCTCTTGTACGGCTGTCCGATAATCCGAGAGGGGTAAACAGATCATCAAGATTTTCCGTGTAGGGGAATTCGAGGATAAGCTCCTCCAGAGATTCGGCATCCTCAAACGTATCATCAACCGCCTGCTCGATTCTTTCAATGTGAAAAAACTCTTTCAAGTCATCGAGGTTTTCCATGAAAAAATCAAACAGGAACTCACCATTAGTCCAGTCCCTGAACAGAAGGGTCAGCTCATCTGCATCTTTCCCTATTTCATGGACAGCCCAAAGGTGGTCATAACCGTCTATTATTCTTGCGAATCTCATTATCCTTATAACATATTTCTAAGCCACAAAGTTAATAAATAGTTCTCATATTTGCAACTTATAGGTTTAGTGATTTTCTACGTGCAAATCACTATTTTTAGGTATTTGAAGATGACGGATTTTTCACGAAATTTGCACCTCTTAAAGAAGATAAAACAATAATCATCAAGCAATGAGATTGTCAGAACTCAAGTCGGGCGATACTGCCGTCATTATAAAGATATTAGGTCACGGGGCATTCCGCAAGCGCATGATTGAGATGGGCTTCGTCAAAGGCCGCGAGATCAAGGTGCTGATGTCGGCTCCCCTCAAAGACCCGGTGAAATATGAGATCATGGGCTATGAGGTGTCGCTGCGCCGTTCGGAGGCCGAGCTTGTCGAGGTCGAGCCCACGGAATCAGAGAATCAGGCTGCCATGCCGTCGCACACCAATACCATAGACGTCAACAGGCCCGAGTCGGCTGAGACAGATAAGGAACACCGAGGACGTGTCATCAACGTAGCGCTGATAGGCAACCCCAACTGCGGCAAGACATCGCTTTTCAATATCTCCTCGGGTGCCCACGAACATGTGGGCAACTACAGCGGTGTCACTGTTGACGCCAAGAAAGGACGCTTCAACTATCGCGGATATACATTCAATATAGTCGACCTTCCCGGCACCTACTCGCTTGCCTCCTACTCGCCCGAAGAGCTATATGTGCGCCGCTATCTCAAGGACGAGACCCCGGATGTGATAATCAATGTCGTCGACGGCTCGAACCTGGAGCGCAACCTCTATCTCACCACCGAGCTGATAGACATGGACCGCTCGATGGTCATAGCACTGAACATGTACGACGAACTCGAGCGTGAGGGGGTCAAGCTCGACTATCAGACTCTCGGCGACATGATAGGTGTCCCCATCGTGCCCACCGCCGCAAAGACCGGGATGGGCATAGACAAGCTATTCGACACCGTGATACGTGTCAGCGAGGGAGACGACCCTTCGGTACGTCATGTCCATGTCAGCCTCGGCAACGAGATTGAGTCGCTGCTGACAGAGATAAAGGACATACTCAAGACCCATCCGACTGTCGGACAGCATTTCTCTCCCAGGTATCTCGCCATAAAGCTGCTTGAGGGTGACCCCGAGGTGATGGCCCAGATAAAAGCCCTGCCTGACGGAGAGGAAATCATTGCCCTGCGCGACAGCAAGGTCAAGGCATTCGACAAAAACCACCCCGACACAGACCTCACGGCGGCCATAGCCGACGAGAAATACGGATTCATCTCGGGCGCGCTCGCTGAGACTCTGGAGAAATCAGACGAACAGGCACGCGTCAATTCCACACATATCATCGACACCATCGTCATCAACAAGCTTTTCGGTTTCCCGATTTTCCTTGCTGTGATGACATTTATCTTCTGGGCCACATTCACCCTCGGCTCATACCCGATGGAATGGATTGAGGAACTTGTGGCCTGGATTGGCGGTCTGACACGCGAATATCTGCCCGACGGATGGGTCAAAGACCTTATCGCCGACGGTATCATCGGCGGTGTCGGAGGCGTGATTGTCTTCCTGCCCAATATCCTCATCCTGTATCTCTGCATATCGTTCATGGAGGACTCGGGATATATGGCACGTGCCGCCTTCATCATGGACAAGCTGATGCACAGGCTCGGGCTTCACGGCAAGTCGTTCATCCCTCTGGTAATGGGCTTCGGCTGCACGGTGCCCTCCATAATGGCGTCACGCTCGATCGAGAGCCGTTCGAGCCGCATCATCACCATCCTCATCAATCCGTTCATAAGCTGCTCGGCCCGAATACCCATCTATGTGCTACTGATAGGCACATTCTTCCCTGCCCACTCCACCCTTGTCTTCCTGGGTGTGTATGTCTTCGGCATACTCGTCGCGGCACTTACCGCCCGTCTGCTCAGAAGGTTCTGGTTCGGTAAGGATGAGACACCCTTCGTGATGGAGCTCCCCCCCTATCGTGTACCGACCCTCAAGACCACACTGCGCCACATGTGGGGTAAAGGCGAGCAATACCTGCACAAGATGGGCGGAATCATACTTGTGGCCAGCATCATCGTCTGGGCACTCGATTATTTCCCGCGACACGATGACAACGATACAGCAGAGGTCGCCGCCATGGAGGACTCGCGCATCGACCCCTCGCGCGACAGCTACCTCAAGATGATCGGCAAGGCTGTAAATCCCGTGATGGAACCGATAGGGTTCCACTGGCGCGCCACCGTCGCTGCCATCGCGGGTGTACCGGCCAAGGAGATTGTCGTGTCTACACTCGGAGTCCTCTACACCGGCGATGAGGAAGCATCCGACCAGACCCTCGGCGAACGTCTTCGCGAGCCCAATCCCGCCACTGGACGCCCCGATTTCACGGCGGCCGGCGCGCTGGCTTTCATGGTCTTCGTGCTGCTCTACTGCCCCTGCATCGCCACGGTCACCGCCATAGTCAAGGAGACGGGCAATCCCCGCTACGGACTCTTCTCAATACTTTACAACACGGGCGTGGCATGGCTCCTTGCATTCCTCGTCTACCGTATCGCACTGCTTTTCTGACGACATCGCCCAATAAGCATAACAGACGCCCGCGGCAATAATGCCGCGGGCGTCTGCCCTCTTTAGGTATGAATGAAGCGTGAGGATCTATTTCTTTTTCTCGAGAAGGAGGGTGAGGGTGTTGAACCTCGCGGCAGCATCAACCAGCTCCAGGACACTGTTCCACTCAGAAGCCGGGAGGCGTATCTCCGAAAACTCTCGTGTCACTGCCAGCTCTACACAATCACCGTTCACGACAGCTTTCGAGCTGAAACTTCCGGCCTTGTTGGATATTTCGGTGTTGAGTTTGGCGAGAGAGGAGGCTGACGGTGCATAACCTGCCGGAATCTTCACGTAGACTTTTGCAATCTTCTCCTGCGGATAGGTCATCACCACATCATCACCGGGCAGTCTTGTGCGCTGCGACGGTAATACCTCGGGCTGCTCTCCTATCAGATTGCCTATGCTCACCATCAGGTTACGCCCTGCTTTCTTAACGAGGCCGTCCATCACATATTCGGCCTCATACGATATTGCCGCCGAGTCGGGTGTCACGCCTATGCCGGACGCAAGTATCTCATAGCCCTTGAACTCGCGAGGCTCCGAGCCATGATAATCCTTGACAGCCTCACGTATCTGTTCGAGCTGTTCCTTGGCCTCATCCGAATTGCGCTCCATCCGCTGCTCGCGGTCTTTCGATTTCTCCTTGCGCAGCATCTGAGGGTCTGCCACCACCCCGTCGCGGTTAAGATATGCCAGATAACCGTTGAGCAGATTGTCGGATGTGAGCAGGGGGCCCACATTGTTCTTAGACGCCCCGTATGCGTCTATCCGGCGGGTAATGTCAAGCGCCGTGCCGTCTATGACAGCGTTGACAGTGGTGACATATCTGTTGTCGTGCGCCGTGGCGAGGGGTATCTCCAGCCTGCGGTTCTCGGCAAGACGCTCCTTTTTGGAGAGCTTGCCGTTGTATGTCAGCAGTCCGCACTGCCCCTGATGCGCGGTCATCACCTCAGACGAGGTGTTGTACCCACGGAACGCGCTCGAATAATACTGTTTCGTGTCAGGGAGATAGACAAAGAAATACAGGTCCTTATAGTCGGTGATGCTGTCGAGTGGCCCATCCTTGCGTGGGGCAATTACACCTTTCCTGAAATCCTTTATGTCGGTCTGCTCGAGTGCCGCAGCAAACTCGTTGACAAAATCGCCCGGATAGTATTTGTATTTGCCTGTCATATAGCTGAACACAAGCAGGTTGTAGATATAGTCTGCCGTACGGGCCTTGGACCACTCCCCCTTCTTGAATTTTTCCTTCACGGTCTTCATCGGATTGCCCTTGACGCTGCCGAGCTGCTGTTTGACGGCATACGCCATGTTGACGCTGTTGTCAAGCGCGTTAATCCTGTCCTTGACCACCGTCTCTATGGCATCGGGATTCGCCTGTATGCCATCCTTGCGGGCAAACTGAGGCGTGTACTCGTCAAATCGGCGGTTATATATCAGCATCTCGATTCGGGGCGACTGCATGGCGGAGCTATAGAGCATCTGTGGCTCGGCATCGAGAGGAGCCGGGATAGCGGCTGTAAGGATATAATCCTTGTCGGGCCCCTGCGTCACGGTCAGTTCGGGTGCTCCGTGAAGCTGACGGTAGATGGTGGAGAGGTCATCGTCAATCTTGCAACCGATGGTGTATGACAGCACCGGGTAATCCTGCCTCAAAGCTATATCTATCGTCTCGGGCTGGATATTCTTGAGAGCCGTATGGGTGAAAAGGAAGATGTCGAGCTTATCGCCCACCTCGAGCCCGGGAACGGCCAATTTCTGCCGGTCGGCCTTATCATCGTTCTTCTGCTGTGAGAGGATGACGAAATCGTCTGTAGGAATCTCGACAATCCGGCCGTCAGGCTTGATTATGCGCACACCCAGCACATATTTGCGCTCGTCTTTCTCCTGAAAGAACCAGTCGCTGTAACCCGATTTCACCGGCATGTCATATTCCGAGAACTCCTCGAGGGCAGTCTTGTCGTTTATGAGTATAAGGGTGCGCAGATAGTCGTCCATATTTATCAGCGCGACACGCTTGATGGGAATGAGCGATGCATTGCGGTCGAACCCGACGCCGGTTTTCTTCTTTGCAAAAATGTCCTTGTGTGCAGCAAGGATTATGGCAGACTCATTGCGGAATCTGTCAGGCACCTCAGGAGGATTGATGAACTGAGGGAGGGAGTCGGCCCACACCTCGGCACGCACGCGGGCCGCATACTCCTTATAATCGGAGGTTTTGTCGGCCATGACCTGCGGGATACCTGCGACGAACAGGAGCAGGGCGAAGAGGATTTTTCTCATGGTATAATCGGTTTTATTTTACTGTCGTTATCTCAATCTGGTTGCCGCACGCATTGTCCCACGCCGAGATGGTGCCGTTCCACAATCCGAGGTCATCAACACTCAGAAAGGGGTCGGTTATCTCGACCGATTTCTCCATCACCACCGTATCTCTCGCGGGCATAGTGAAAGTGCATGAAAACCGGGCATGCGGCGTTGTTGCCGAAAAGTTCTCGGGGATATGGGTAATCGCACACCCCTGCGGGACAGTGAGCTGCGCACGGCGCACGATGCGTCCGCGTGTCGGAAATCTGTATGGCGCACGACGGTCATGGTCGGCTATGCGCCCGAGCGGGAGACCGTTGCGCGAGTCAAGGTTGACATATATCGCGTCGCCTGCATCTGTCACGGCCTCACTGTTTGAAATCGGTGCCGCAATCACAGCCATGCCATCCTGATTATCATATTCGACACTGACATCTTCCTGTGGAATACTGCTGCGTCGCAGGGGCACAAGGTCTACGGCCATATTCTCGACCTCATATTTCTCACCCTTATCCTTATATCGCGTAAGATAAAGTTCCTTGAAATCTCCGCCCAGGACTCTTGTCACAGCACCCTGCAACTCACCCTCTCCGGGAATCAGGGTATAGCTGTAACATACGGAATCGAGAGCAGTCTCGGAAGGCGCCAGCACAGGCACATCGACAAGACGGCACGCACCGTCGCCGAACGGGAGCAATATCGCATCCTTACCCTGAATTCCCGACGGAATATGTCCGACAGGTATATATTTGTTCGTAGCGTCGAGCCATAATGTATCACTACCCTCCACAGCCATACACACGCTGTGGTCTGTAGCCGCGACAGAGGGGTTGGAGGTTATGCTGAAAGGGATGTCGTCAGTTCCGATGACAGCAGCCTGGGCCTCTATTCCTTCATGGCGCAGCAGGGTGGCCAGCAGAAGAGCCATACCCTTGCAGTCGCCATAGCGCTTGCGCAACACCTCGGCGGGACGGTCGGGACGATGGCCGCTCTCACCCTCCTCGTAGGCTATATAGCGTATGTTCCGCTGAACCCAAGCGTATATCCGGGCAATCCGCTCGCGCGCAGTCATGGATTTGCCATCTGTTCCATAGACCTCCTCGGCAAGAAAACGCGCTGCATCGGGAATATCCGTGTCAACCCGCGTCATATCCCTGTGCCATGCTGACAGGTCATCGACCGAGCCGAACCACCCCTTGACCAAAAGAACGGGCTGATAGAGCAGAGGATTGGGGCTCCCCTTCTCTTCCTCCTGCCTGCTTGTCCCCTCGAGACCGTCGAGAGTATAGATATATGTGCGTGTGCCGTCGGAAGCATCCTCAATCCTTCTGCTTATGGGAGAACCCTCTGCCGGAATAAAGTTTAGCTCTTCGATAGTGACTCGCGAGAACTCGGCAGGGATTATGACACGCAGTTCCTTATGACGAATCGGATAAGTATCGGCCAGATAGATGCGCCCGAAAAAGGCAGGGTCTGTCAGGGTTCGTTCGAACTGAACCTTAGCTTTCTTGCCAGGCCCTTCGAGGCGCATGTCGAAATAGCACACGCGGTTGTCGTCGTGAAACACGTTATATGATGTGGCGTTCTCATGGCGTGCCTTCCCTTTGCCCGAGGCCTTGTCGAGCTTCATTCGGTCATTATAGGTCACGAACGGCTGTATGTTCTCGGCATAGCGTGTCGCCTCGTAGACGTGCGATATTGTGTTCCTGACCACCGGGGAGCCGTCGCCGGAAATCGTCAGATGCCATGTCTCGGTGCCATCTGTCAGGTACACATTGTCGTCGGGGTGTGCCGCCGCAGTCAAGTGCGCCGCCAAACAGCAGACCACTGTCAATATGCCTATGTAATATGATTTTGCCATGTCGTTCATGCCGGAGTGTAGTGGGAACTTGGTAATTGACTGAAGGTCGGTAAATCTATGATTGCAAATGTAGGGATAATAAAAATCAATGGATGTGACAAATGTCACATCCATTGATAAAAATTCGTTAAATACAGCCCAAGATAGTTAATATATGTTTATCCAGCTATTCGCATACAAACTGAAGATGTGTGATCGAACAGATGGAAACCCCGCCCCTTGGCGAGGAGAATGCAAGATAGAGCGGATGTTTGCCGGACAGCTCAGAGACTTCATCAAGAGGTATCTCGATTCTCACAGGCGCGGATGACGGCTGGTCCCCGAGCCTATATCGTCCCGCCGGGATAGGATTCCCTTTCCACGGCGCGGAGGTATAGACCTCGATTGTTCCCGGCACATCCTCGGGAATCAAATCAATGAGGAGTCTGATATTCTTCCGGCCATAAAGACGGCCGAAATCGAAATACTTGTATCCGAGCACTGAACCGTCCGTATTATTGACAACCCTGTTGCAGTTGACTTTATCGCCATATGGATCTGAAATATTGTAGTCATCACAATATGACGGTTCAAAATATGGGCCTGAATAGTTCACAACAGGATATTTCTGTCTTGCAGGTATCGGTCCCGTGAAATGCGATGCTATGGCAGCCGGATACCTGCGCAACGGGTCAAGGCCTCCGGTCTCGAAGCCCTCGGAGGTGTACTCGGCCTCGGTTATCGTCACTTTTCCGCCCGGGCCCGGTGTCACCTCGACCTCAACGGGTGCCACCATTGCCTGACGCGCATATTCGTTAACCCCGGTCTGACGGTGGTAGAACACCCACCAGCGGCCATTGACATTGAGGAGACTGCCGTGAGTGTTGCCGTTTGGGGTAGCGGTCACGATTGGATTTCCGTAGGCATCCGTATCACGCCCACGGGCATCTATTATGGTACCGCCATAGGTGAACGGCCCGAGGGGACTGTCGCCGTAGGCATACGCGAGTGTATAGTTGGTAGAAGGAAGCCCCCACTCTCCGTCAGCCGATACACGACTGTAGATAAATACATATTTGTCGCCAATCTTGCGCATGGACGATGCCTCGTAGAATCGTCCGTCGCCACCCTCCTTGAATCCTGTCACAATGTCTTTGACAAGTTCTGTTCCCGGCAATGGGGTCGACATCGTCTTCGGGTCAAGCTCGCAGGCATAGGAGTTGCCGAATCCCCAGTATGCATATACCCGACCGTCGTCATCCACGGAAACAGCAGGGTCAAAGCCAAGAATCCCGGTGGTGGCCTGCGGATTATCCGCAGACCAGTTGATGACCTCGAACGGGCCATCGGGTCTGTCGGATTTCGCCACCATCCCCATGCGCCCCGATTCCTGATTGTTTGGATATAGGTAATAAGTCTTCTTGCCGTCAGGACCCGTGATCTCAGTCACGTCTGGGGCATACAGGACATCTCCACGTCCGTCTGAATGCAGGGGATTGCCCTCGGCATCAAGGCGGCTCTCGAATATCACGCCGTCATATCGCCAGCAGTCAAGAGAGTCTGCCGGGGCCGACCATACCACCTGGTCAGTGCCGCAATACTGCGTCCTGAGCATGTCGTGTGAGCCGTAGACATATACCCTCTTGGTCCCCGGACGGTCGGGATCGTCAAAAAGATATGGCTCGCCGTCGGGAATATGTTCCCACAGGGGGAGATAGGGATTCGCTGCCGAGACAGGCAATATGGCCGTCAGCGCCAGAATGTAATGGAGAGGCAGTCTCTTCATGCAGTAGGGTCTATTGTCCCGGCTCGGGGCGCAGGTCATAATGGTTACGCTGGCTCTCGAATGTGCCCGGATCGGATTTGAGTCTGCGGGTATCCGCAAATATATCGTAAGTTATGTCCGAGGGAGCCACCTTCTCAGGCACCGGCCGGGGCATCGGAGCATCAGCTATAAGACGTTCCGGCAGCCCGAGATACTCCGAAAGTGCATCCAGCACCATCTGGGTCGCCCTTACCTTCCCCTCGCGCGAATATCCCGCGATATGCGGAGTGGCAAAAAGAGCGGCATCAAGAAGTTCCGGGCTTATATGCGGCTCACCCTCCCAGCAGTCGATGCCGAGAGCCGATATACGTCCCTCCTCAAATCCCCTGAGCAGAGCCGCCGTATCGGCTACCGGCCCGCGGGCGGAATTGAGCACGAGTGGACGCCGCCGCAAGGTGTTTATGAATCCGTCGCCAATAAGATGGTATGTGGGACAGTCGCCCGAACGTGTCAACGGCGTATGGACAGTGATAATATCGGCCTGCGCAGCTATCTCGTCGAGGGTTGAGAACCTATATCTGCCAGGGTCTGCCGCCTGAAGAGGAGGGTCATTCACCAGCACCTTCATGCCGATGGAAAGGGCCCAGCGTATCAGCAGGGATCCGACATTTCCGGCCCCGAAGACGCCTAATGTGCGCCCTTCATATCCCCCGGTCTCCCTGACCGCGGAGAGCACCCATTGACCTACCGCCGGAGCGTTGCATCCCGGGGCGTTTGCGACCGTGATACCGGCACGACGGCAATAGTCAAGGTCGATATGGTCTGTGCCTATGGTTGCCGTACCTATAAAACGGCATTTGCTTCCATCAAGCAGTGAGGCATCGCACCGTGTACGTGTACGGGTTATCACAATGTCGGCATCATGCACGCCCTCGCGTGTCAGATTGTGTGTGAGCACCGCTCCCGGTAGGGAGGAAAGCGGTTTGATTATGAAAGGGATGTTAGGGTCTATAGCTATCTTCATAAGTATGACATCTGCCAGACATACAATCCGGCATAAAGAAAGAGGATGGAAAGAATTAGTATATATCCGCGACGTGGTGCCGCGAACCGGAAGAAAAGTCCTACCTGAAATGCCACGGATGCGTTGAGCAGAGTGACATAGAAATCCAGGTGTGTGAAATTGACCACCGCGAATATGCCCGTGGCGATGGCAACGAGAGAAAGGAGTCCGTTATAGGCGCGGGCGCGGGCATTGAAACCGAGAATCCTGAACAGATTGAGGAGGCCCAGGATACAGCCGAGCACAAGCGTCACTCCGACAGTCACCACAAACGGAAGCCCTCCGGGCAGCGACAGGAGCATCGAAGGGGGCGTCCAGAATATGTGGGGCATCTCCGGCCAGGGGGCAAGTCCGAGTCCGTAGACAATCCACGGAGGGGTGACAAGGCCAAGAAGCATAGCAAGAAGTTTCTTGGGCCTGAAAAGCTTCATCTGTCCCAGCCCTAAGATGAACACGGGGACATAGAACAGGAAAGCATAGTCGACAAGCGCACCTGCAGACAGCAGTGTGAATGTAAGGAATATGCGCCGTGAGCTCACGCGTACGGCATATATGCTGAACATCAGCCATACACACGCCATGACAACAAGGGCAAGCAGCGAAGAACCACTGAGGGCACAGGCCACACCGGGAGTCGCACACGTGGCGAACATGAAGAACGCCACGAAGAATATCGACATGGTGCGCAACAGGTTGAACTGCCTGTTGAGGGTTATCATCAATGCCGCGACAGCCACGAGAACCGCGATATTCGCCACGAATGACATTTCGGGCATCGCGTGTAACCATGACGACGGCGACGGCAGCGCCACAGTGTTGCCCGCAGGCCATAGAGGGGCAAGCCCGGAGACCAATGCGCTCCAGGCCATCCATACACCCGCGAGGGAAATGATCATAGCCACCCCTCGCGAGCGCAGGATATTAGTGAGATGTCGTTCGCTCAGTGTCACTTTGCCTTCTCGATGGCCTGAAGGTCAGCGCCGATGTCGCGACGGAAATACTTGCCTTCATAATCCACCCCGGCTGCGCCCCTGAAACTTGCGGCAAGCGCGCTGTCAAGGTCTTCGCCATAGGCGCTGCAGGCTATGACACGGCCACCCGAGGTCACGAGGTTACCTTCGGCATCCTTCTTGGTTCCGGCATGGAAATATACCGAGCCCTCGGATGCGTTTCCGGCACCTGTGATGACCTTGCCCTTGGGATAACTGCCGGGATAACCGCCGGACACCACCATGATAGTGGTTGCATAGCGCGGGTCGATTTCGAGGGGCATAGTGCCGAGATTGCCCGAGGCGGCGGCATGGAGCAGGGGAAGCAGATCGGAGGCTATGCGGAGCATGACCACCTCGGTCTCGGGGTCACCCATGCGCACGTTGTACTCTATCACCATAGGTTCGCCCTCGACATTGATGAGGCCGAGGAAGATGAAACCGCGATATGTGATACCCTCCTCGATGAGACCGTTGACCGTAGGGATGACGATGCGCTCCTCGACTTTTCGCATGAACTCCTCGTCGGCGAATGCGACAGGGCTGACAGCACCCATACCGCCGGTGTTCAGGCCGGTGTCACCCTCGCCGATACGCTTGTAGTCCTTTGCGACGGGCAATATGCGGTAACCGCCATTGCCGTCTGTGAGAACGAAGACAGAACATTCGATGCCTTTGAGGAACTGCTCGATGACGACAGTGGCCGACGATGCGCCGAACATGCCGCCAAGCATCTCGCGCAGCGATGCGCGGGCCTCGTCGAGCGAGTCGATGATGAGCACACCCTTTCCGGCGGCAAGGCCGTCGGCCTTGAGGACATAGGGCGGACGCAGTGTCCCGAGGAATTTCTCACCCTCGGCAAGCGTGTCGGCCGTAAAGCTGCGATATGCGGCAGTGGGGATGCCGTGACGCTCCATGAAGCGCTTCGCGAAATCCTTGCTACCCTCGAGTGCGGCACCTGTCTTTGACGGGCCCACAACCAGGGGACTCCCCGGACGCGAGGCGAAAAAGTCGAAAATACCGGCTACAAGGGGGTCTTCGTTGCCTACGACAATCATATCCACACCTTTCTCGGCCGAGAACTTGGCGATAGCCTCGAAATTGAGGGGCGAGATGGCGACATTCTCGCCGTATGCGTCCGTACCGCCGTTGCCGGGGGCGATATAGAGCTTGCCCAGCTCGGGGCTCTTGGCCAGTTTCCATGCTATGGCACATTCGCGTCCACCCGACCCGAGCAGAAGCACGGTGAGGGGCTTACGCTGCTCCACGAGGGTCTCGCCGGCATTGAAGGGACTCTTCTCGGGGGCATTGTCTACAGGATAACGCAAGGTGTTGAGGTTCTGTTGGATTGACATATTTGTGGGGCGGTGATATGATGGTTACTTATTTTTGCTCTTCTGTATTGTTGTTGCCTGTGTCGGCATCCGGGCGCTTCCAGCGGCGACGTGTGCGCATGAAGGGGCCGTCGGATGCCGGGATAGATGGCTGGCGCGGTGTCTCGCCAAGTCCCTTCAGGGCATGCTCGTTGCGACGGCGCGACAGTATCTCCTCGGCCTCGCTGCGCAGGGCTGTCTCCTCCTTGAACCGGCGGCGGTTCTCCTCGTTACGGGCAAAGCCACCCTTCTTGGGTCGGTAGAGCTCGCTGAGGGCCGAGCGCTTCTCGGGGCCTTTGCGCTGGTTGTCGCGCGGAGAGTTCTCGCGGCGGCGGTCAGAGCTGCGTCCACCCATCCCCTTCTCTCCGGCCTCACGGCGCCACTGGGCGTCCGTCTTGCGCACAGGACGGTCTGATTTCTCCTTCTTCTCGCGCTTCACCACGCCTCCGGCACGGCGGAAATCCTCTTTCTTACCCTCGAAGGTAACATACTCCCTGAGCACGCAGTCGATGCCGCCGTTCTGCATCTCCTCGCTCAGCGAGGGGGTGAGGCCGATGCGGTCCATGCACTCCATGTTCGACGATATGACCCACGAGTGATAGCCACAGAAGACATGCTTGAGCTTAGAGCCAAGCACATGATAGAGTTCCTGGATATCCTCGGGATTGATACGCTCGCCATAGGGGGGATTTGTCACGAGCACACCGGGAGTATCGTCGACGGGCGCCTTGTCCCACTGGCGGATAGAACGCACGCGGAGTGACACGATGTCATCGACCCCGGCTGATAGGACATTGTTCTCGGCCACGGCGATAGCCTTGGGGGATACATCGGCGCCATATATCTTGAACGGGATGTCGACACGGCGCTCTTTCTCGGCGAGGACACGCTCGAGGAGCTCGCTGTCAAAGTCGCGCCAGTTCTCGAAGGCCCAACCCTTGCGGTAGCTGCCGGGAGCGATGTCGGCGGCAATCATGGCAGCCTCGACGAGGAATGTTCCCGACCCGCACATCGGGTCGACGAGGGGAGCGTCACCCTTCCAGCCGCTCTTGAGTATGATTCCGGCGGCAAGCACCTCGTTGATGGGCGCCTCGGTCTGACCCACGCGCCATCCGCGCTTGTGCAGCGACTCGCCCGACGAATTGAGAGATATTGTCACCCTCTCACCGTCGATATGCACATTGATCTTCACGTCAGGCTCACCCTCGACACAGACATTGGGACGCTTGTCCTCTCCATAACGGTCCTTGAACCAGTCGACGACGGCATCCTTGACACGATAGAGCACGAAATGCGAGTTGGTGAACACATTGGAGTGTACTGTCGAGTCGATGGCGAATGTCTTGCCGAGACTCAGCACACTGCCCCAGTCATACTCCTTGACAAGCTCGTAGAGCGAATCGGTGTCAGAGGCTGTGAACTTGTAGACAGGCTTGAGGATAGACAGGGCCGTGCGGCACCACACATTGGCGCGATACATCATCTCGAGGTCGCCTTCGAACGACACCATGCGGCATCCGGGCGTGACCTTGAGCGCGCCGAGCGAGCGGAGCTCACCGGCCAATACATCTTCGAGACCCTTGAGGGTCTTTGCAACTAATTCAAATGACGTGGGATATATTGTTGTGCTGTTGTTATCGTTACATTTTCTTGAAATTCTCCGGGATAGCCTGTATCAGCTTCTCTCCCGGGGCGACAGGCGAGGTGACCCATAGGTTGCCTCCGATGACGGCTCCGTCACCGACCGTGATACGCCCGAGGATTGTCGAGTTGGAATAGATGACCACATTGTCACCTATTATCGGATGGCGCGGAATACCTTTGACCGGGTTGTCATTCTCGTCCTTGACAAAGCTGCGGGCACCGAGAGTGACACCTTGATAGATCTTCACGTTGTCCCCAATGATTGCGGTGGCACCGATGACCACACCTGTGCCGTGGTCAATGACGAAACGGCGTCCGATGGTCGCACCCGGATGTATGTCTATGCCGGTGTCGGAGTGCGCCTGTTCTGAAATCATGCGCGGCAATATGGGGACACCGAGCCCAAGCAGCTCATGGGCTATACGGTGGCTCATTGTGGCCCTCAGGCCGGGATAGCATACTATCACCTCGTGCGTCGACGTAGCGGCGGGATCGCCGAGGAACGTGGCGTCGATGTCGGTGTCAAGGATGGCGCGCAGCTTGGGCAGTCGGGTGATGAAGGTCACGGCGGCGCTGTCTGCCTCGGCATTGATGCTCTCGAGCGTCCTTACGCAGTCCGTATCGGCAAAACAGAGGGCCGCGCATATCTGATGATGGAGCAGACGGCGCAACTCGTGGCAATCGAGGGTCATGCGCGAGCGAAGCTCGGAGGCGGACACCACCGTGTCGTCATAGAAACCGGGGAACATCAGCCCGCAAGCCAGCCTGACGATGCGGCGTACGGTCGTGTTAGACAGCAACGGCTCACCCTCGTTGTGACGGCGGGGGCACACATGATGCATGGTGTCAAAATCGCACAACGAGTCAACGACTCCTTCCATCTCCCGCAGGGTCGGGACAGCGGCTTCAGTTTCCATAACTTCAATTTAAAGTGCAAAGTTACTAAAAAAGCCGCGAAAACAGCCAACAATGCGGCCAAAATATTTAGACCGGGATAGCGGCAGGGAGTATTTCGGCGAGGGTCGGATGGGTATGCACGGAACTGACAATCGCCTCGGCCTCAAGCCCGGAGCTCATGGCAAGCGTGGCCTCGGCGATAAGGTCTGAGGCATGCGGCCCAACTATATGGCACCCGAGCAATTTGCCGTCCGTGACCGAGACAATCGTCTTGACCATGCCGTCGGGTTCTCCCATGGCGCGGGCTTTGCCATTAGCCTGGAATGTAGCCTTGCCTATCTTCACGTCAAGGCCCTGCGCGGCACACTGTGCCTCGGTCAGTCCGACCATGGCGCACTCGGGATGCGTGAAGACAGCCGACGGTATCGGCCCGAGAGCGGTACGAAGGCCAAGCGCAATCTCGCCCTGCGCGGTGGCGGCGTGCGCCAACATGCAACGGCCGTTGACGTCACCTATGGCATAGACTGACGTGTCTCCCGACCTCATCAGCAACATATTGTCATCTACCGCGAGGAAACCGCGAGGAGTCAGGGGCACCCCGGTCTCGACAAGTCCGGCAGGAATTACAGGACGACGCCCCACAGCCATGATTGCCATCTCAGACACGACACTCTTCTCTTTCCCTTTGGCCTCATACGTTACTCCACCTGCCGGAGTAATCTCTTTGACCAGAGCGTCGGTGATGATATTGATTCGGCGACGTTTGAGGGCCATGCGCAGACGCTTGGCTATCTCGGCATCGAATGGCGGAAGGATTTCGGGCATACCCTCGATCACTGTCACGTCAACACCGAAACTCCTCAGCACAGATGCAAATTCCAGTCCTATGACACCACCGCCTATCACCGTGACAGACGCGGGGAGAGTGTCGATAGCAAGGAACTGGTCGCTCGTAAGCGCATATTCAGCACCCGGGATATTGATTATGGCAGGGCAAGACCCCGTGGCCACGATAATCTTTGGCGCGGTATAGACCCTCTCTCCGACCTTGATTTCGGAGGGAGATATGAATTCGGCCTCGCCATGAATCACATCGACATCCCTGAGCACCTGGGCCACCCCCTCGCGCAGCGATGCCACAATGTTGTCCTTGCGGGCAGCTATGGACGCATAATCTATGGTCGGGCCAGCCGCGCCGATGCCATACTCAGCTGCCGAACTTATTATATCGGCAACCTCTGCGGAGCGGCAGAGAGCCTTGGTGGGAATACAGCCGCGGTTAAGGCATGTGCCACCGAGATGGCCACGCTCTATCAGGGTCACTTTTTGCCCCAAAGACGCCGCCCGGGCCGCGGTCTCATATCCGCCCGGACCGGCACCTATGATAATTATGTCTGGCATTAGGGAAGGGTTGTAGGGGTGTAGGGTTATGGGGTTAAAGGTTAAGGGTTAACGGTTATAGGGTTATGAGTTTATTGTTATGAGGTTATTGAGGTGGCTGATGTGATTTATAAAAACAACAACCTTTAACCCTTAACCTTTAACCCTTAGCCTTTAACCTTTAACCCTTAACCCCATCTTAATCTGGGGTTGAGGGCTGCTGCAGTGTCGTCGGGACGGCCTATCGGAGTGTTGTGCGGGGCACTCTTGACTATCTCGGGGTTCTCGCGGGCCTCACGCGCTATGGCATGCATGGCTGCGATGAACCCGTCGAGTGTATCGAGGCTCTCGCTCTCGGTCGGCTCTATCATCAGCGATTCGTGGAACAACAGCGGGAAATAGATTGTAGGGGCGTGATAGCCATAGTCAAGCAGACGTTTGGCAACATCGAGCGTGGTGACGCCGGTCGACTTGTCCTTCAGTCCGTCAAACACGAACTCATGCTTGCAGACACCTGGAATCGGCAGCAGGTAGTCATCTTTGAGCGACTCCTTGACATAGTTTGCGGCAAGCGTCGCGAGCGGCCCGGCAAGGGAAACTCCCTGCCGTCCCAGCGTGAGTATATAGGCAAGCGCCTTGAGCTCGACAGTGAAATTACCGAGGAATGACGAGATACGTCCAAGCGAACCGTCGCGGTTCTCGACACGGAACCTGACGGCTCCATAGCCGTCGGTCTCCTCGGCAGGTAGTTTGACCACACGTGGATTCGGCAGGAACTGCTCGAGACCGGCACGGACGCCGACAGGGCCCGAGCCGGGGCCGCCCCCACCGTGGGGAGTCGAGAATGTCTTGTGCAGGTTGATATGCATGACATCGAATCCCATATCGCCGGGACGCGCCACACCGAGCATAGGATTGAGGTTGGCACCATCATAATAGAGCAGCGCGCCACATTCATGCACAAGCTTGGCAATCTCGGGTATCGAACGCTCGAAGAGGCCGAGCGTATTTGGGTTGGTCATCATCACCGCAGCCACGGTCTCGTCGAGCAGCGGACGCAGTGCATCGACATCGACAGTGCCATCGGCGAGCGACTTGACCTCGACTACCTTAAGCCCGGCTACCGCAGCCGAGGCAGGATTGGTGCCGTGTGCCGAGTCGGGCACAATCACCTTTGTCCTTGCGACATCGCCGCGGCTCATGTGGTACGCGCGTATCACCATAAGCCCGGTCAGCTCACCGTGCGCCCCGGCATACGGATTGAGGGTGAACTCCGCCATCCCGCCAATCTCCGAGAGAGCCCTTTCAAGGTCATAATATGCCTCAAGCGCACCCTGCACGGTCTCTGCGGGCTGATAGGGATGCAGACGGTTGAAAGCCGGCATCGCGGCAATCTCCTCGTTGATTTTGGGATTGTATTTCATCGTGCATGACCCGAGGGGATAGAACCCCGTGTCAACACCGAAATTGCCCATCGAGAGGTTTGTATAATGACGTACCACCGTGGGCTCGTCGGCCTCGGGGAGAACGGGAGCCTCGCTGCGCAGCAGGTGTGCTGGGAGTGTGGAGAATGCGTCGTCAAAACGGTTCTTTCTGAGCATTGTGCCCCTGCGACCCGGCGACGAGAGGTCGAAAATCAGTTTGTCGTAATGTGTCGCGTTCATTTCTCTGAATTCTGTTTCGCGCCTTCGGCGGCTTGGGTGGCATAATAGGTCATCAGATTTATCTCGGCAAGAGTACGCCTCTCGGTCACGGCCACAAGCAGTGTGGTGTCGTCAAGCCGTACGCCCGGGAGTATGTTCTTCTGTGCGCAGAGATGGCAGAAGCGCGCCAGCGACTCCGCGTCACGGCACTCGAGGGCGAACTCGTTGAGATACGGCGCATCGGGATATTTCATCCTGAACAGGCCCGTGGCACAGAGCCCTGCGGCGAGCTGGTGTGCGCCGTCGCAGCCAAGGCGGTTTGCCTCACGCATCCCCTCGGGCCCCATCAGCGACAGGTAGACGGCGGCATAGAGCGACATCAGGCCCTGGTTCGAACAGATGTTCGATGTGGCCTTGTCGCGGCGTATGTGCTGCTCTCGGGCCTGTAGGGTGAGGACGTATGCAGTGCGTCCGGCAGCATCGGTCGTAGCACCGACAATTCGGCCCGGCAGCTTGCGCATCAGAACCTGTGTGCAGCACATATACCCGAGCCCCGGGCCACCGAAACCGAGCGGCATTCCGAGACTCTGGGCCTCACCTGCAGCAATGTCGGCGCCCCACTCGCCCGGCGTACGTATCACCGCGAGGGCCGAGGCCGGAGCTGTCATTATCAGCAATGCCTTGGCGGCATGCACACTCTCGGCGACACCGGTATAATCCTCAAGGATGCCGTAGAAATTCGGAGTGCCAAGCACGACACCGGCCACATCGCCGTCGGCGAGCATGACACGCATGGCATCAAGGTCGGTTATGCCATCCTTCTCGGGAATCACATCGAGCCTTATGCCATGATACAGTGCGTATGTCGCCATCACCTCGCGATAGACAGGGTTGACAGTAGCGCTCACCAGCACGCGGTCGCGCTTGCGGGCATGCGCCACAGCCATCATCATGGCCTCGGCAAGAGCTGTCGAGCCGTCATACATCGAGGCGTTCGAGACGTCAAGCCCCGTGAGCGAGCACATCATGCTCTGATACTCGAAGATGTATCTGAGCGTGCCCTGCGAAATCTCAGGCTGATAGGGCGTATAGGCTGTCAGGAACTCGGAACGCGACGTGATATAAGGCACCACGGCAGGAGCGTAGTGGTCATAGAAACCTGCGCCTGCGAAGCATATCAGCGGAGTGTTGCGGGCGGCAAGTCCCTCGAAATACTCCCTTACCTCGTCCTCGCTCATCGAGTCGGGCAGGTCGTACTCGTGTGCCAGCCTAAGCTCTCGGGGCACATCGGCATAGAGGTCGTCAAGGCTCTCCATGCCACACCGCTTCAACATCACCGATATATCGGCGGCAGTATGCGGAAAATAGGGAATCAAGGTGTAATCCGTTTTATTTCAGTGATGCGAGATATGCTTCCTCGTCCATGAGGGTATCGAGCTGCGACGGGTCAGTGAGCTCGACCTCGAGAATCCAGTTGTTTACAGGATCCTCGTTGAGCAGACGGGGATTGTCTATAAGGGCCTCGTTGATGTTGAGTACGGCGCCGCTGACAGGGGCGAACAGGTCGCTGGCAGCCTTGACGCTCTCGACGGCACCAAACTCCTCGCCTGCGGTGATGTCGTCTCCCTGCTCGGGCATGTCGACATAGACGATGTTGCCGAGAGCCTTCTGGGCATAGTCGGTGATGCCGATGAAACCTGTGTTGCCGTCAGTGCGGATATATTCGTGAGTGGGTGAATAGTAAGTCTTCATTGTCGTATCCTTTTGTATCTTATGAATTTATGCTTTATATGATTTCTTATAGAATTTCTTGGCTGTGACAGTGGCGGGGAAGGTCTTGCGACGTATCCTCACCTGCACCTCCGTGCCCTTGGCCGCATAGCGTGCGTCTATGAGGGCGGCGGCGATGCTCTTGTCTACCGAGATGCCGCGATAGCCTGTGGTGACATGGCCAATCACCTCACCCTCGGCATTCAGCACCTCGTATCCGTGACGGGCTATGGCACGGTCCCCGATCTCAAGACCTGCGAGTTTGCGGGGTATGCCATCTTCCTTCTGCTTCTCGAGGGCCTTGCGTCCGAGGAATCCGCCTTTCTTATCAAATTTGACAAATATGCCAAGCCCGGCCTCAAGAGGGGTGATGTCATCAGAGAGCTCGTCGCCATAGAGGGGCAGACCGACCTCAAACCTAAGCGTGTCGCGGCAGCCAAGCCCGCAGGGCTCCGCCTTGCCCGACTCCACAAGCCTGTCCCAGAGCGAGCATATCACCTCGGGCGAGCCATAAATCTCGAAGCCGTCCTCGCCTGTATATCCGGTGCGGCTCACGAGCAGCTTCGCGCCATCCATCTCGGTCTCGGCAAATGTATAGAACGCCATATCGGGATAGTCGAGCCCGAGCACATCGGCCATCACCCTCTCCGACTCAGGGCCCTGCACCGCAAT
This sequence comes from Bacteroidales bacterium H5, assembly GCA_001701225.1. GTDB lineage: Bacteria > Bacteroidota > Bacteroidia > Bacteroidales > Muribaculaceae > Duncaniella. The sequence continues at coordinate 26,906 of DAAQ01000033.1, forward strand.
CTGCGCATAGCTGTCGCTGACATCCTCGACCACCACAGCAAACCCTGCGGCGTTAGCCTTGATCCAGGTGACATCCTTGGCGATATTGGCGGCATTGATGACAAGCAGATATTCGTTCTGCGAGTATTTGTAGACAAGCAGGTCGTCGACAACTCCTCCGTGCGGATGGCACATCATGCCATAGAGGATTTTCCCTTCGGGCACAGCCGAGACATCGTTGGTGAAGATACGGTTGACAAACATCTCGGCCTCTGCGCCACGCACGGTCACCTCGCCCATGTGCGAGACGTCGAATACGCCGCATGCGTTGCGCACGGCATTGTGCTCCTCGACTATGCCCTTATACTGTATCGGCATGTCATAGCCCGCAAACGGGCTCATCTGGGCCCCGAGCGCCACATGGCGCGAATGAAGCGGGGTCTCTTTTATATTTTCCATGGTTTCAGGTATAGATGGTTATTAGAATAGTCGGTCGGTGAAGGTTTCGGGCGTAAGCCCCGGGATAATAGAGGAAAGATTTATCGCATGGAGAGCCTTGAGTATCCTGTCGCGGTCAAGCGGGAGCCCTACAAGGCAGCCCGCGATTGCCGCCGAAGCATCTGAGGTTTCGAGATAGTCGCCCCTGAGTGTAATGCCGGAGATGACACCCTTGTCAACACGCATATATACGGACACCTCTCCTACCCCCTCTATGCGCCCTGAGGCCGTGAGAGTGCCGGAAGGATTCCGGCCATAAAGCCACTCGGGACGATAATATTCCTGTTCGATACGCTCTATCTCGGCTATATCATCAGGGGTAAGCGTTACTGTCGGGCCGTCGGGGATGGTCTCGACGAGATGGCGGCGGAAATCATCAAGGCTGAGCCCGGGAAGCTGCTCGCGGATGGTTGTGACACGCGACCGCACCGAAGAGACGCCGTGGCTCTCGAGTTTCGAAACCGACGGAGTCAGCGCGCCCGCCATCATCACGGGGTCACAGTCATAGAGCATCGTGCCGTGGACTATGCTCCGTCCTCCGGGCAGGTGAAGGTATGAATTGCCTGAGACCTTGCGTCCTCCGATGAGGACATCGTTACGCGAATTGTCGCTTGCATCGAGTCCGAGCATCCTCAGAGAGCGTGCCACCATAGATGTATATGCGGCGAAGGTCGTCGCGACCGAGGAGGGTGATGTCGTGACCAGCGACAGCATCAGGTTGTTGCCGTCGGCAAGCACAGCGCCGCCTCCGCTCTTGCGCCTGAAAATCCTGATGCCGTGCTCCCGGCAGAAAGGGACATTTATCTCCCGCTCCATCAGCTGATTGCGGCCTATTATAACGCTCGGGGCAACCTGCCAGACAAAGAAGAAATCACGGTCGGGCCACCGCGAGGCGAGCCATTCCTCCTCGGCCAGATAGAAGGCCAAGGGACGCTCGATGGTATCAGGTAGAAGCACAAGTTCCATGAAAGGCGGTTTTCTATCGGCAAATTTAGGCAAATTTATCAAATGCGCAAAATAATTTTTAACACAAAGGGAGCGTTAATCTGATGTGAGCAATTTTCAATTCAAACAATTCTCGGTTTGCGACACCCGGTCGGCCATGAAAGTAGGTACAGACGGAGTGTTGCTCGGATGCTGGACCCATATTCCTGCTTCAGGCTTCGCCACCATCATAGACGCGGGATGCGGATGCGGACTGCTGGCACTGATGATGGCGCAACGAACCTCTTGGGTAAACATAACAGGTATCGACATTGACCCGGGAGCCGTGGCCGACGCACATGACAATGTGGCGTCCTCGCCATGGAGCGACCGTGTCAAGATACTCGAGGGCGACGTACTCGGATGCAAGCCCGAGGTGGTCCACCCGCTGCTGATAATATCCAATCCCCCCTTCTTCACCGAAACGCTCCGTTCGCCCGACGGCGAGCGTGCTCTTGCCCGCCACGGCGATACATTCGGGGTCACGGAGCTCATCGAATGGAGTGCAGGGATGATGACAGAGGATGATGACCGGCTCGCCTTCATAGCCCCCGCCGACCGCGATGCGGAGATTGACTATCACCTCGCCATAGCCAGGCTTAATCCCCTCCGACGCTGCTCCGTCTCGTCGCGTGAAGGGCGCAAGCCAATCCGAACGCTCTGGGAGGCAGGTAGAGCTCCCCTGCCCTGCATTAAATCGCAGCTCGACATACGTGACATCAAGAACACGCTCACGCCGGAATACATCGCTCTCACCTCGGCCTTCTATCTCGACAAATAACAACCTCAAACAATGGCACAGACCCGCATACCGATGCGTTTCGACTATCTGAGACGCCTATTCTATTTCCTCATCATAAGCCTTGTATGCCTCCTTTTCGCCGGAGTGGTCATGGGCGTAATCGTTGGCACGGGAGACACCCCGACGGTGCGTCAGCTCAGACTCGCCACCATAGTCCAGGATGTCGTTGCATTCATCCTCCCGGCCCTCGTCACAGCCGTCATCGTCACACCCCTACCGGCCTCGATGCTCGGTGCCGACAGGATGTTCAGGCTGTCGCAGCTGCTCATGGCCGTGGGGGTCATGATTGCCTCAATCCCTGCCATGAATATCCTGATAGACTGGAATGCCCACATCACCCTGCCTGAATCCATGTCGGGCATCGAGGAGTATCTGCGTAGAGCCGAGCAGCAGGCAGCCGGTACGGTAGAGAAGATGCTGGGAGGCGAAGGCGCCGCACAGCTTGTGGTTTCAGTACTGATAGTCGGCGTCCTGGCGGGTCTGAGCGAGGAGCTGTTTTTCCGCGGCGTGTTGCAGAGGCTGATAGGGAGCGGGCCTCTTGGCATCCATGCCACAATATGGATTACGGCAATCATCTTCAGCCTGTTCCACATGCAGTTCTACGGTTTCTTCCCCCGCGTGCTGCTCGGCGCCTTCTTCGGCTATCTGCTCTGGTGGTCGGGATCGATATGGCTCCCCGTGATAATCCATGCGCTCAACAACACGGTCTATGTGGTCACCTACCGCAATCCCGAAATCAACACCGACACCTTCGGGCTCGGCGACATCTGGCTCGGACTCGCCTCTGTGATATGCACCGCGACACTGATAATGTGGCTGGTGAAATCGCGAAGCCAACGTTAAGGAATATTAAAACTCTTGACAACGGCTTTGTAAGGTTGTAATTTTGCGCTAATTTTCAGTAAAATGGCCAAAAAGCTGCATTTACGCATACCTATATTCAGCACCCGTGCCACAGCCACCCTCTCGGTGGCACTCGTCCTGGTGATACTCGGTCTTGCCGTCATGGTCGGCATAGTGACCGGGCGCGTCACCGACTCCGTGAAGGAGAACATGGGATTTGTGGTCGTGCTGTCAGAAGACGTGTCAGCCTCGGACATCGAGGCTGTCACCGCCCGCATCAAGGCAAACGGCGGACTGCGCGACGTAATCTATTCTTCGCCCGAGGTGATACTTGACCGCTGGCAGAAGCTCGTCGGTGAGGACGAGGATATAATGCGCCTCGCCGGAGTCAACCCCTTTGCGCCCGAGCTCGAGGTACATGTCGACGCCGCACACGCGCATCCCGACTCGATAGCGGCAATGAGCCAGCCCCTCGAACTGCTCCCCCAGGTTAGCGAGGTGCGTGTCACGACAGACCTCATCGAGAAAGTCAGCTCGACCATCGACAGCATCACCCTCACGCTCGTCATAGTGGCGGTCGCATTGCTCGTCGTGTCTTTCGTGCTTATTTTCAATACCGTACGCCTCATGGTCTACTCTCGCAGATTCCTCATCAACACCATGCAGCTTGTCGGCGCCACGCCCGCGTTCGTGCGTCGTCCTTTTCTTGTCGAGAACATGGTCAACGGTCTTGTCGCCGGACTCATTGCCTCGGGTGTCCTCGCGGCAATCCTCTATGGAGCAGCACATGTCGACCGTGCCATAGGCGAGGCGGTGCGCACGGAGGATGCCGTCATGGTTATGCTGGCGATGATACTGACAGGCATCCTCATCTGTCTTGCAGCCTCATGGGTCGCATGCAACAGGTATCTTTCGCTCTCCTACGACCAACTGTTCAAATAATCATCCCGTAACAATCCACATACGTCTATACATCCCACTGAAATATATGGCAAACCAAAAGACAACCCCGCAAGACAGGCTCGTGCGCGAGCCATGCGGGCAGATGCCCCTGGGGGCAGCAAATTTCAAGCTCATGGCCATTGCCGGAGCCATGATAGTGATAGGTTTCCTGCTCATGGCCGGAGGGTCGTCAGGCACCGAGACCTTCAACCCCGACATCTTCTCTCCGCGCCGCATCATCGTCGGCCCTGCAATATCGTTTATCGGATTCCTTTTCATGGGATTCGCCATAATGTATAAAGGCAAGAGAAAAGAAAACCAATAAGCCTCACAGGCACGGCTGCCTGTGACTCAAACCCCACAAACCCATCACCTTATGAACTGGTTAGACGCCCTTATCCTCGGCATCGTGCAGGGACTGGCAGAATACCTCCCCATCAGCTCGAGCGGACATCTCGAGATATGCCGTGACATCCTGGGCCTTCAGCTTTCGGGCGCGGACGCCCTCGAGTTTGACGTGGTGCTCCACGTCGCCACCGTCCTCAGCACCATTGTCGTGCTCTGGAAGGAATTCGTGCCCCTGTGCAAGTCGTTCTTCACCGTCGCCCGCGACGACAATTTCTTCTATGTGTGCAAGATTCTGCTCTCGTGTATCCCCGTGGCCATCGTCGGCCTCTGCTTCAAGGATTTTGTCGAGAGTTTCTTCGGAGGCGGCCTCACCGTGGTCGGCATCTGCCTGCTTGTGACCGCCGTGCTCCTCTCGTTCGCATATTATTTCCGCAACCCGGCCCGCGAGGCAAAGTATCACGAGACCGGCCATGACATCACATGGAAGGACGCTTTCATCATCGGCTGCGCACAGGCCGTCGCCGTGCTCCCCGGCCTCAGCCGCTCGGGTACAACCATCGCCACAGGCCTCCTGCTCGGCGACAAGCGCGACAAGATTGCACAGTTCTCTTTCTTCATGGTCATCATCCCCATCCTCGGCGAGGCACTGCTTGGCATCAAGGACATCATAGCCGGAGAGGGAGTTGGCGAGAGCGTGGGGACACTCCCCCTCGTTGTCGGATTCATAGCATCTTTTGTCGTAGGCTGCATGGCCTGCTCATGGATGCTCAAGATTGTCAAGAAAGGCAAGCTCGTATGGTTTGCCGTCTACTGTCTGGCCGTCGGCATACTCTGCATCTGCTGGTAACATCTGCCCCCAAACGCACCGCAACCGATAATCATGACATTCGATTTCATAAAAGGAGAGACCCTATATATAGACAAACCGCTGGAGTGGACCTCGTTTGACGTGGTGAAACGCCTCAGGGGAGTGATACAGCACCGTCTGCACATGAAGAAACTCAAGGTTGGCCATGCCGGGACACTCGACCCCCTGGCCACCGGAGTTATGATTGTGGTGACCGGGCGCTCGACCAAGCTCATCGAGGAGCTGCAGGCCGGAGTCAAGGAGTATGTCGCCACGATGCAGCTCGGCGCCACCACTCCCTCGCACGACCTCGAGACCGAGATTGACGGACATTTTCCCACAGCACACATCACGCGCGGGCTCATTGACAGCGTGCTGCCGAGATTCAGGGGACGCATCGAGCAGGTGCCACCCGCGTTTTCGGCGTGCAAGGTCGACGGACACCGCGCCTACGCCATGGCACGCAAGGGACGCGACGTCGAGCTTAAGCCCAAGGTACTCGTCATCGACGAGATAGACCTCGAGGAATTCGACCCCGACACCATGTCGCTGCGTCTCAGGATTGTGTGCAGCAAGGGCACATATATCCGCGCCCTCGCCCGCGACATCGGCGAGGCCCTTGGCTCGGGCGCCCACCTCACGGCCCTGCGCCGCACACGCGTGGGCAACGTGACGATAGACGACTGCCTCGATGTGGACAAGGCAGTCGAGATAATCAGGGCATCTGATGTGGTGATGCCCGAAGAGAACCAGGATAAATGAAATATCGCAAAAGTAATTACAGAGGATGAAACTTTCGCAATTTAAATTCAAGCTCCCCGAAGAGCTCATAGCACAGCATCCCAACGCCGAGCGCGACGACGCCAGACTGATGGTGATAAACCGCAAGGCCGGGACAATAGAGAATCACGAATTCAAGGAGGTAATCGACTTTTTTGACGACGGCGACCTCTTCGTATATAACGACTCGATGGTATTCCCCGCTCTCCTCTATGGCAACAAGGAGAAGACAGGCGCCAAGATAGAGGTGTTCCTGCTTCGCGAGCTGAGCGCCGAGAACAAGCTGTGGGATGTGCTCGTGGAGCCGGCCCGCAAGATACGTATCGGCAACAAGCTCTATTTCGGCGACGACGAGTCGATGGTTGCCGAGGTCATAGACAACACCACATCGCGCGGCCGTACCCTGAGGTTCCTCTACGACGGCCCGCACGACGAGTTCAAGGCCGAGCTCTTCCGTCTCGGCTCGACCCCTCTTCCCTACTACATCAAGCGCGAGTCGACCCCCGAGGACAATGACCGCTACCAGACCATCTACGCCTCGCGCGAGGGTGCCGTGGTTGCGTCGGGTGTCGGTCTGCATTTCTCGCGCGAACTGCTCAAGCGTCTCGAGATCAAGGGTGTCGGCCAGGCGTTCATCACCATACACAGCGGTCTCGGCAACTATCGTGAGATTGATGTCGAGGACCTGACCAAGCACCGCATGGACTCTGAAGAGATGGTGGCCTCGGACGTGCTCGTCGACACCGTCAACGCCACCAAGGATGCCGGGCATAAGGTCTGCGCCGTGGGCACATCGGTACTCCGCGCCATCGCAAGCGCCGTCAGCATGGGTGGTCACATGAAGACCTATACCGGGTGGACGAACAAGTTCATCTTCCCGCCCTACGATTTCACCGTCACCGACGCCCTGCTCACCAATTTCCATCTCCCCTATTCGACCATGCTGATGATGGTGGCAGCCTTCGGCGGCTATGACATCGTCATGGAGGGCTATAAGAAAGCCGTCAAGGAGGGATACAAGTTCGGCGTCTACGGCGACTCGATGCTGATAATCTGACACAGCACACGGTTTGGCCCTCTTCCTCACCATACCCAAATCAGGCGAGGCCATCGTCCGCGAGAAGATGAGCCGCTTTCTTGCCTTCGCGCTCCACGTCACATCGACTGACGAGGCGCGCGAGGCCATTGCGCTATATACCAACGAGTATCACGACGCCAGGCATGTCTGCTGGGCCTATATGATAGGTGCAGACAGGCGCACATTCCTCTCGTCTGACAATGGTGAGCCGTCAGGCACCGCAGGCAAACCCATATTGGGCCAGATCAACTCGCTCGGGCTCACTGATGTCGTGGTGATTGTGGTGAGGTATTTCGGAGGCATAAAGCTTGGCACATCGGGCCTTATCGCCGCCTATCGCGAGGCGGCCCGGCTCGCGCTCGAGGATGCCGGAACGGTCGAGGGACGCGAGATGACAACCCTCTCGCTCACATTCCCCTACCTCGCCATGAATCCCGTTATGACACTTGTCAAGTCATACGCCGCACAGGCACCTGTGAACATAGTGAGCCAGTCGTTCGACAATACCTGCTCGATGGACCTGTCACTTCCACTCGACCTGCTCGACGAGATTTCGGGGCGTCTCGGCGCAGTGTCGGGCACATCCATTATCGGGATATGATGAAAACCATTATTTGTCAATCTTTGTTAATCTTATGGACGGCATCATGGTGCTTAAGGTGATTTTCCCGTAAAAATGTTTACCTTTGCACATATTTAACTGCCGCATCATTCATCATCCTCTCATCCCCAACATAACAGAACGAAGCACTTTCATTCCGACACAACAACGCATGACTGAAAACAACACAGACCTGCTCCCCCTCATCATCGAGGGCATACGCGACCGCAAAGGTCATAAGATTACTGTCGTAGACCTCAGCGATATAGAGAGCGCCGCAGCTCAGAGATTTGTCATCTGTCAGGGTACATCGTCGCAGCATGTGGCCGCAGTGGCCGACAGCATACGCGAATATCTGCTCGAACATGCCCGCGTCAAGCCATATAACTATGACGGATACACCAACTCGCAATGGATAGTCATCGACTATGGCGACACCATGGTACATGTCTTCCTTCCCGAGACGCGCTCGCTCTATGACCTCGAAGGGCTCTGGAACGACGCCGTCATCACCGAGATTCCCGATCTCGACTAACATCCCCTCATCCCCCCTGTAACCTATGAGTACTCCCAAACCAAACGCTCCCGGCCCCCGGAAAGGCGGCATCAGGTTCAGCATGTACTGGGCCTATGCCATCATCATTGTCTTTCTGCTCGGGATGCTCTATATCGACGACAATTCGCTGACCAAGGATGTCAGCTTCACCAAGTTCGAGCAGTATGTCAACTCGGGCGGCGTCGAGAAGATAACAGTCTACACAAACACAAACCGAGCCGAGGCCGTGGTCAGCGACTCGCTGGCGCAGAAGATATTTCACGAGAGCCAGTTTCAGCCCGGCAAAGGGATAGTGGCCCACATCGTCACCGACATCCCGTCGGCCGACAAGATGCAGGACCAGATTGACGTATGGCGCACCGAAGGGAAGTTCAAGGGCGAGGTCAACTACGAGAAATCCTCAGACTATTCGTCGTTCCTCTGGACATTCGGCCCTATCATCCTCCTCGTCGCCTTCTGGTTCATAATGATGCGCCGCATGAGCGGCGGTCCCGGCGGAGGTGGCCCCGGAGGTGTCTTCAACGTGGGCAAATCCAAGGCCAAGGTGTTCGAGAAAGGCGAGAGTACAAACGTCACATTCAAGGATGTTGCCGGACTCCATGAGGCCAAGACCGAGATACGCGAGATTGTCGAGTTTCTGCGCAATCCCCAGCGTTATACCGAGATAGGCGCCAAGATACCCAAGGGGGCGCTGCTCGTGGGCCCTCCGGGAACAGGTAAGACCCTTCTGGCCAAGGCTGTCGCAGGCGAGGCCGGAGTACCCTTCTTCTCGATGGCAGGTTCGGATTTTGTCGAGATGTTTGTGGGCGTGGGTGCCTCGCGTGTCCGCGACCTGTTCCGTCAGGCCCAGGAGAAGGCTCCCTGCATTGTCTTCATCGACGAGATTGACGCCGTGGGCCGTGCTCGCGGCAAGAACCCCAACATGGGGTCGAACGACGAGCGCGAGAATACCCTCAACCAGCTCCTTACAGAAATGGACGGATTCGCGACAAACAGCGGTGTCATCGTGCTCGCGGCAACCAACCGTGCCGACATTCTCGACAAGGCGCTGCTCCGCGCAGGGCGTTTCGACCGTCAGATTCAGGTCGACCTCCCCGAACTGCGCGACCGCATCGAGATATTCAACGTACATCTGCGCCGCATCAAGCAGGCCGACGATGTGGACGTGGAGGTAATGGCCCGTCAGACCGCCGGATTCTCGGGTGCGGATATAGCCAACGTCTGCAACGAGGCGGCCCTCATCGCTGCCCGCAACAACAAGAAGGCTGTAGACCGCGACTCGTTCATGAACGCTATAGACCGTATCATCTGCGGCCTTGAACATTCGTCAAAAATAATCTCGGCCGAGGAGAAACGCGCCATTGCAATCCACGAGGCCGGACATGCCACCGTGTCGTGGTTCCTTGAATACTCCAACGAGATGGTCAAGGTCTCTATCGTGCCCCGCGGCATGGCCCTCGGAGCCGCATGGTATATGCCCGAAGAGAGGCAGATTACCCCCCTCCAGGCCTTGCTCGACCAGATGTGCATGACGCTTGGCGGACGTGCCGCCGAGGAGATTGTACTCGGTCAGATTTCGACAGGCGCCCTCAACGACCTCGAGAAAGTGACGAAGATGGCATACGCCATCGTAGTCTACTACGGCATGAGCGACAAGATACCCAACGTCAGCTATTATGACTCGACAGGACAGGCATACGGATTCTCGAAACCCTATGGCGGCGAACGTGCCACAGCCATTGACGCCGAGGTCTCGCGCATCATCAACGAGCAGTACGAGCGTGCCAAGGCCATAATCCGCGAGCACGCCGATGGTCACGGCAAGCTGGCCGAGACACTGCTGACCAAGGAGGTGATGTACTCCGAAGACCTCAAGGAGATATTCGGCCCGCGCAAATGGCGCTCGCGCACCGAGGAGATAATGCAGCTGCAGGCCGCCCGCGATGCCGAGCGTGAGAAGCAGCAGAATCCCGACGGAGCTCCCGAGACTCCGGCAGACACTCCGGCCGACGGGGAACCGATAAAGTCAGACGAACCGGTCCCGCCTTCAACCCCGACTCCTCCCCCCTTCAAGGGGCCTAAGGAATAAGACAATTCCCTCATCAGCCACAAGGCCGGTGAGGGAATTTCTTTATCGTTCGAACCTGCGGTCTAAGATTCGCTTCATCTGCGCTGCAAGTCCGGCTCCACGCGCGAGCAGATAGGCAAGGAAGGCGGTCCAGAGTGTCGGATTGCCCGAGGGCCCGAGATATATGATTGCAAAGAATATCACGGCAGCCGCAAAAGTCGTGACAAGCATCCTCCGTGTGGCGGTAAGGCCGATAAAGAATCCGTCAAACAGAAACGCAGCGGCAGACACCATAGGTATCAGCACCAGGAAATGACGCATCCCCAGGACTCCATCACGCACTCCCTCCACATCCGTCAGAAGCCCTACAATGGCAGGGGACAGGAACCAGTAGACCAGCGTGAACCCTCCGGCCACAATAACGCTCCACCAAGCCAACGCCCGGACTGCCCGCAGCAAAGAGAGACGGTCAGACGCTCCGGCGCTATGTCCGCACAGTGCCTCGCCGCTGTATGCGAGGCCATCCATGAAATATGAGAACATCACGAAAAACTGCATCATCACGGCATTGACAGCAAGCGTAAGCGCACCCAGTCTCGCGCCATAAGCGGTAACTGCGAGAGTGACAAGCATTATGCAACTCGACCGCAGAAACAGATCCACACTCACGTTGAAGAACTTGCGCAATCGGCCACCATGCCACAGGGCATCCCACCCGCACCATAGAGGCATCCCCTTGGCAAAGCGTATCACAACAACCACCGCAATCACAAGTCCCGTCCAGTTGGCCGTCAGTGTCCCGTAAGCCACACCCTCGAATCCGAGCCCGAGGCCAAACACGGCTACAAGACTGCAGATGACGTTGATGATATTCACTGAGATTGACACCACCATAGGCCATACGGTGTTCTGCATACCGATGAACCACCCGTTAAGTGTCAATGTCACAAGCAGTGCCGGAGCGCCCCATATACAGATTGAGAAATACCGTGCCGCAAGCGGCGAAACCGTTCCGTCTGCGCCGATGACAGCGAGCAGCAGCCGCGACAGAGGCCACTGCACTGCAACGATGAGGAGACCTGCAACCAACGCGAGCGCCACACCGCGTGAGAACACACAGCTCACGCCCTTGCTGTCTGACGCTCCGTAAGCCTCGGCAGTGAGTCCCGTAGTGCCCATGCGCAGAAATCCGAACACCCAGAACACGACATTCAGCATCATCCCTCCGGCGGCTATTGCAGCAAGAAAGGCCTCCGACCCCAGATGACCTGTCACAGCCGTATCGCACAATCCCAGAAGCGGCACAGTGATATTGCTCGCCACAGCAGGCACAGCTAATCCCGCAATCTTCCTGTTAATCTCATTCATGCCGCAAAATTACACAAAAAAGCCGTGCGGAGGGTGTCTGCACGGCTTTTTATGTTGATGTCGATGAGGATTATTCCTCGCCGAGGAGTTCGAGTATCTTGATTGCGGCTACAGGGATGCGGGTGCCGGGGCCGAAGATAGCGGCAACACCTGCCTTGTAGAGGAAATCGTAGTCCTGCGCGGGGATGACACCACCGGCGATGACCATGATGTCCTCGCGGCCCAGTTTCTTGAGCTCCTCGATTACCTGCGGCACAAGGGTCTTGTGACCTGCGGCAAGCGAGCTTACGCCCATCACATGCACGTCGTTCTCGACGGCCATACGGGCAGCCTCGGCGGGAGTCTGGAAGAGCGGGCCCATGTCGACGTCAAATCCGCAGTCGGCATAGCCTGTTGCGACAACCTTGGCGCCACGGTCGTGACCATCCTGGCCCATCTTGGCTATCATGATGCGGGGCTGACGGCCTTCGCGTTTGGCAAACTCCTCGCACATCTGCTGTGCCTTGATGAAGTCGGGATCCTGTTTGGTTTCTGATGAGTACACGCCTGAAATTGTTCTGATTACTGCCTTGTAACGTCCTACTACCTCTTCGCAAGCGTCCGAAATCTCGCCCAGTGTGGCGCGGAGACCTGCGGCCTTGACAGCGAGGTCGAGCAGATTGCCCTTCTTGGTGCGCACGCACTCGGTGATGTCGGCGAGGGCCTTCCTGACAGCCTCCTCGTCGCGATGCTCGCGCAGGTCCACGAGACGTGCCACCTGGTCCTTGCGTACCTCGGTGTTGTCAATCTCGAGGATGTCGATGGGATCCTCGTGCTCGAGACGGTATTTGTTGATACCGACGATGGTCTGACGGCCCGAGTCGATACGGGCCTGGGTACGGGCCGAAGCCTCCTCGATGCGCATCTTGGGCAGACCGCTCTCGATGGCCTTTGCCATACCGCCGAGCTTCTCGATTTCCTGGATGTGCTCCCATGCCTTGTGGGCAATCTCGTTGGTGAGGGCCTCGACATAGTATGAGCCGCCCCACGGATCGACCTGCTTGGTCACCATGGTCTCCTCCTGGATATAAATCTGGGTGTTGCGGGCGATACGTGCCGAGAAATCGGTGGGGAGGGCGATGGCCTCGTCGAGCGCGTTGGTGTGCAGCGACTGAGTGTGGCCGAGGGCGGCGCCCATGGCCTCGATGCAGGTACGGCCAACGTTGTTGAAGGGATCCTGCTCGGTGAGCGACCATCCCGAGGTCTGCGAGTGTGTACGCAGGGCAAGCGACTTGGGATTCTTGGGATTGAACTGCTTGACAATCTTAGCCCAAAGCAGACGGGCTGCCCTCATCTTGGCTACCTCCATGAAATAGTTCATGCCGATGGCCCAGAAGAACGACAGGCGCGGTGCGAATGCGTCGATGTCTATGCCGGCGTTGATGCCCGCACGCAGATACTCAAGACCGTCGGCCAGGGTGTATGCAAGCTCGATGTCGGCTGTGGCACCGGCCTCCTGCATGTGGTATCCCGAAATGGAGATCGAGTTGAACTTGGGCATGTTCTGCGAGGTGTACTCGAAGATGTCGGCGATGATGCGCATCGAGAACTCCGGGGGATAGATATAGGTGTTGCGCACCATGAACTCCTTGAGGATGTCGTTCTGGATGGTTCCGGCCATCTCCTCGAGTTTTGCACCCTGCTCAAGACCTGCGTTGATATAGAAGGCGAGTACGGGAAGCACGGCGCCGTTCATGGTCATCGACACAGACATCTTGTTCAGGGGTATACCTTCGAAAAGCACCTTCATATCCTCTATCGAGCAGATAGACACACCTGCCTTGCCGACGTCACCGACCACACGCTCGTGGTCTGCGTCATAGCCACGGTGTGTGGCAAGGTCGAAAGCCACCGAGAGGCCCTTCTGACCCGATGCGAGGTTGCGGCGGTAGAAGGCGTTGGACTCTGCGGCAGTCGAGAATCCCGCATACTGGCGGATGGTCCAGGGGCGCAGGGGATACATGGCGCTGTACGGGCCACGCAGGAAGGGGGGGATACCTGAGACATACTCGAGATGCTCAAGGCCCTCGAGGTCTTCTTTAGTGTATATGGGCTTGACGGGGATAAGCTCGGGAGTGAGCCATTCTTCGCCCTTTGCCTCGGGAGCATGAGCCTCGCCGAAGGCGTCCTTTATGATGTCAATATCCTTGAAATTGGGTTTCATAGCTATCTTTTTCTATGTGGGGTATGAAGAATGGATTACTTCTTGAGCAGACGGTCGTTGAACGCCTTGAGTGTGTCGAGCACATTGCAGCGCACATGAACGAACTCGTTTATGCCGATGGCCTTAAGGTCGTCCATGCATGCGGGAGCACCTGCTACCACGAACTCGGCCCTGCCGTCGAGATACTTGAAGGCAGCGGGAGCAAGCCCGGCATACTCGTCATCGCTCGAGCAGAGCACGACGATGTCGGCACCCTTGGCGAGAGCTGCATCCACACCCTCCTCGACAGTCTTGAAGCCGAGGTTATCGATAATCTCGTATCCGGCGCAGCCGAAGAAGTTTGTCGAGAACTGGGCGCGAGCCAGGCGCATGGCCAGATTGCCGATGGTGAGCATGAACACCTTGGGACGGTTGGTGGCAGCCTCGGTGGCGAGACGCAGAGCCTCGAAATCGGAGGCGGCACGCTTTGAGGGGAGTCCGGCGGGATTCTCCTCGCAGGCGCTGTCGGTGTGGTGGCATCCGCAGGGGAGCGAGCCGTTAAGGGTCACGATCTTCTCGGCGGCAATCTCGTTGACATTGGGATACTGGTTCGTGCCGAGCAGAATCTCCTTGCGGCGAGCCACGTCGGTGTGACGCTTCTCCGAGCTCTCGCGCACGGTCTTGGCAACCTCGCCGTCGTTGCAGCAGGCGAGGAAACCACCCTTCTCTTCGGTGTCGAGGAAGAGCTTCCAAGCCTCCTTTGCCAGCGATACAGTCAATGTCTCCACATAGTATGAGCCACCTGCGGGGTCTACGACCTTGTCGAGATGGCTCTCTTCCTTGAGCAGATGCTGCTGGTTGCGTGCAATACGCTCAGAGAACTCGTCGGGAGTCTTGTAAGGCACATCAAACGGGGTTACCGTAATCGAGTCGACACCGGCGAGAGCGGCCGACATGGCCTCGGTCTGCGAACGCAGCAGGTTGACATGTGCGTCATACAGTGTCTGGTTGTAGCGCGATGTGGCGGCGTGGGCGTTCATCTTGCAGGCATCTTTGTCAGCGCCATACTGTGCCACAATCTGTGCCCACATCATGCGTGCGGCACGGAACTTGGCCAGCTCCATGAAGAAATTGCTCGACACACCCATATTGAACCTGATGCGTGCGGCAGCCTCGTCGGCCTTGACACCTGCCTCGGTGAGCAGTGTCATCCACGAAGCACCCCAGGCCAGGGCATAGCCCAGCTCCTGGAATATATATGCACCGGCGTTGGCCAGCATCACAGAGTCGACGGCGAGCACCTTGAGGCCGGGCAGTGTTTTGGCGGCGGCGATGAGGGCCACAGCCATTGCCGATACATTCGCGGGCTCCATGGCCACACCCTTGCGCAGAGGCTTCTTGAAGGGATTGAAATCCACAGAGCCGCGCAGCTCGTTCTCGACACCCTGCTCCTTGGCATAGGCGGCAAGAGACTCGACGAGAGGAAGGGCCTTCTTGAGGCAGCATCCGAAATTCACCTCAATCTTCTTGAGGTCGATGCCATCGAGCATCACACGGAGAGTCTCAACGGTGGGTTCGGAGATGTGGAATCCGAGCGATGTCACGCCCTTGGACACGGCGTCAAGAGCAGCCTTATTGGCCTCGGCTGCATCAGCAGCCTCAATCTCCTGGCGTATCAGCCAGTCGTTGTCGGTGCGTGTGCCGCGCAGATAGGGATATTCGCCCGGCAGTGAATTTGTGGTTGCGAGGTCGGCAATATCCTCCGAGCGGTACATAGGCTGGAGATTAAACCCCTCGTTGGTGCGCCATACGAGCTTTTTGTCGAAGGGCGCGCCTTTCAGGTCAGCTTCTACCTTTGCTTTCCACTCGGCGGTGGTCACAGGCGGAAACTGCTCAAATAACTTTTCTCTTTTTTCTGCCATGATTTATGGTAATTAGATCAATTCAGAAGTTGTAGTTCTCATTCAATCTGCAAAGATAAGGTTATTTTCGGGAATTAAAGAAATTTTTCCGTAAAAAAACCAAAATAGTGTCGGTCTGTACCAATTCACAGCCGACACTATGACAGGAAAAAGATTTAACGGGTGCGCGACTCCCTGCGGCGGCGTGCTATGACAAGTATGGCGCAGAGGAGTCCGGCCACGGCGATGGCTATGGCCGCGGTGAGGGGTGAGAAACGAGTCTCAGACCTCTCGTCGCGCTCCTTGGCGAGTGTCATGGCACCGTCTCCGGCAGAGACAGCCGCTGCAATGTCACGCTCATAACCACGGGCCTCGGCGTCGGGAAGATTCCCGGCTATGTAGCGCTGCAGCTTTGTGTTGGCGCAGACGAACTCGGTGCAAGGTGCGCCGTGGTCGGCGGTGACGCGGGCGTGCAGGGCCGCTGTCTCCGATAGCTGTTCGGACGTCGGGTGCCAGAACCCCTTGCGTGCGCTCTCGAGCATTGTGGCGGTCATCTCCTGAAGCGCCGCGGGATTCACGCGGTCAAAATATTCGGCCACCCCGAGCCCGTGGATGTCCCGCACATAGACATCGAACATCTCGTCATATATGTCGGGGGGCAGCACCGAGGGGCGCATCACATTCCAGCCGAATATGTTGCGGGCTATCTCGCCGAACATCTGGGCGGTGGTGGCGTCACCCTTCATGCGTTCGCGTATGAATGCCGGATTCAGCAGCGTGGCCCTTGTCTCGACCGCCACCGCCCTGTCGCCCTGCTGCATACGGGGCATAGAGGGATTACGGTAGTCGGCCATCAGCAGCTCGGGCTCGCTCCCGTCGATAGACGAGGTGAGCATGGAGAGCCCTCCGGCAAACTCATACACATGGTCGAGGCTTATTGGGCCCCAGGTGTTGCTCTGACGCGGCTGCACTATCACGGCTGTACCCGACACAGCGGCGCGCATCGCCTCGGGGCTGACAGAGCCCCACGACAATGTGTCGCCATATAGTGCGCACATGTTGTTGACATACCCCTCGGCAAGCTCGGCACGATCATCCCACGACCCCGAGTTCTCGGTATATGAGAGCATACCCGTGGAGTATCCCGAGTTTACGGGGCCGAAGACCCTCATCACCGAGAGGCGGCGCGCATCCTTGGGAGATGTACCCGCCTCGACCATGGCTTTCTCCTGGCCGAGTGTACCCTCGGCGACATAGTTCGGATAGAGGTCATCTTTAGCTGAGGCTGCAAGGCGCACGGCCTCGGTGATGAGCAGCAGACGTGAGGCGGCTATGTCGCGCAACTGGCCCGACACCTGAACCATGACGTCGACACGCGGACGCCCCAACTGTGACGAGGGGGTGAGCTTAAGGTCTATCACCCTACCCTGGCCGTCGCGCACAGGCTCGACGCCGAGCATCCTCAGCGCCTGGGCTATCGTCGCACCCTTGGTCGAGATGAATTCGCCCGCCCAGAGGGTATAGCTGACCTTACGCGGATAGCCGCCGTGTGCAGCTACGTAATCCTCGAGCGTACGGTCGGCCAGACGCGCCCCATCCTCCCATGCCTTAGGGCCCGGAGTTGCCTCGGCGTTGATGCTGTACATGTTTCGCCCGGTAGGAAGCACCTCGGGGTTGAGCACAGGGTCTCCGCCGGGAGCGGGACGCACGGGACGCCCCGAGAGGGCCCCGACCATGGCATCAAGCTCCCGCTTGGGTGACTCACTCAGCATGTCGCGCGTGCGGAGCACATCGGCATCATCCATAGCCATCACCTTGCGGCGTGCCGCGGGGAGATAACGGTGAGATACAAAGCTGTTGTCATGAAGCTGCGCGTCGGTGATTCGTCCGGCATCGCGATCGTGCCGTGCCGCATCATACGCAATCCTGTCGGCACAGATGGCGGTGAGGGTCGTGACCATGTCCGACTGAGAATATGGCTGTCCCATGACATAATAAGCGCCGGTAATCTTCTCGTCGGACAGCTCCTCGACAAAACCGTCGAGCGTGCGCAGCTCGTCGGCTGTATAGCATCCTGAGGGGATGGAGTCGAGGCGCAGGTCCTTGTGGAGTCCCATAGAGATTATCTGACTCTTGAGCGCAGGAGTATTCTGAGCCGGGTCATTGATGGCCGCATGTATTCTGTCGAGCAGCGAGGCATATTTCTGCCTCATGCCCGACTCGACAAACGGAGGGGTGAGGTGTGTGACAAGCACGGCATGGCTACGACGCTTGGCGATTACGGCCTCCCCGACGTTGGAGGTAGTATAAAAATAGAAATGCGGGCGATGACCAATGAGCACATCTGCCCAGTCGGCCTGAGACAGGGCGGCATTCTTGCCGGGCGTGAACTCAAGATTACCATGCGTGCCGAAATGTATCAGCGCATCGGCATCAAATCCTTTCTGCATATAGAGATAGGCTGCGAGATAGCTGTGAGGCGGAGGCACCTCGGCACCGTGGGCCATCTTGAAATCATCGTCGCCGATGGCCGGACGCGGCTGGGGAAAGAGGAGAATGTTACCATATCTGATTGCCGCGACCGCGAGACTGTCGCCACGGGCGAGGAGCGTACCGGGAGCGGGGCCGTAATGCCTCTCGACCTCTTCATATTTTTCGGGCAGCAGTATCTCCGAGGCCCACTGCCGGTATGTGTCCGTGTCAATCCACACGGGAGATGCCTCGTCCATAAAGCGTTGCTGTGCTGCCGAGGCATAGTCACCCATCACGGAACCGCGGACCATAATCTCGCGCCTGAAACCCTCGAGGGTTGCCGGGAGTCCCGTCACGTCATACCCCTCATCGCGCAGGCGGCACAGGAAATTGTAGAGCGAGGGTATCACCTCCATGCCCGAGGCCAGCAACGCGTCGCGGCCCGGAGTCTTGAAATACCCTATTGCCACGCGTTTGTCGCGGTTGGGCTTGTCACGCAAAGCCATATATCGTGAGAAATGGCCGACAAAGGCATTTATGCGCTCGGGGTCGGGACGGTAGAGCATCAACCCCTCGGGTGACGGGTCCTGGGTGGATATGCACAGCGGTGTCATGGCTCCGTCTATCTCGGGCACCACGATGCGGGCATTCAATGTACCGGCGCTGACGGGCTTGTTGACATCAAGCCATTCCTCGCGGGTCTGGATGAGGGGGAAAGGCATGAACAATGGAATCTCGCGGTCATAGCACCAGCCGACGAGCGAGTCATTGCCGAGACGCCCCATAGGCAGGTACACTATGGCGTCGGGGACTGCCTCGCGCAACATACGCTCCCTGCGCTTGCCGGAGGCGGTGAGCGGAAGGACATTGAACCCCTCGGCGCCAAGACGCGATATGAGGGTATCGATATGGGCACGGTTACCCTCGACAGGGAAATTCATGCCAGAGATAAATGCTACCCTCGGCGCACCCTCGTGCCACAACCCCTCCTCGCGCAGATATGCCTCAAGGCCGGAGACATCCTTGAAATATCGTCCCGGTTCAAGATGCCAGAACATGCCGTCGGGCAGAATCACAGGGGGCTCATAGGCCTTCGAACCGAATCGGTGCGGGGTAGCGATGGCCCTGACATAACGTACAAGGTTGACATAGTTGGCACGGCACGGATTGCGGAAATACATCTGCAGCGTGTCGCGCACGGCATCATCAATGTTATGGTCGACAACAAAGTTGAAATTGCGCAGCGTGGAGGTGAACACCTTGACACCCTTGCGGGCGGCTCCGGCAAGGTCTGCCATCTGCAGGGAGTCGAGATAGAGACCTCGGCCGTACATGAGCACTGCGTCATATCGGTCAAAACCACCGGCCTCCTCCATGGGGACGCAGGTCACGTCCACCAGTCTCGAATCGGCGTTTAGCCTCAGTTCGGCAGCCTGGGCCGGGAGGGGATTCACCACAAGTATACGCGTAGGTGCGAACCAATGCCTGTAAACGGCAAATCCCGCTCCGGCAAGGAGCAGGACAATGATGATGGCGGCGATAATCCTGTGTCGTGTCATGTGCGTATGCCGATGGTCAGAGATTCTCGTTCAGGAAGGCCGCCTTGCGCTCTACCGGCGAGAGTGGACGCTCGCGAAGGCCGTCGCGGATATGGTCGATATAGATGTCCTGGATGGCCGGAATCTGCCCCAGTCCCTCGAGAGCGGTCGAGACAGTGAAACCCTCCTTGACAAGCGCGTCGCGCCACTCGCCGTCTATGTCGTTGCGGGCATGGTCACCGGCCACGAACATGAAAGGTACAAGAAGCACCGAACGGGCCTTCTCGGCCTTCAGGCGTGCGATGACATCATCGAGGGTCGGATAACCCTCGACTGTTGCGACATGAAACCGGGGATGGCCTGTGGCGGTGAACATATAGTCGACCTGCGAGTAGATGGCATTGGCCGGAGTGTGGGTGCCGTGACCGACGAGCACGACCGAGCCTTTACCCTCTGCGGCTGCGGCATGACGCGACGCAATCTCGGAGACAACCTTGAGACAGTCGTCCACCGAGTAGAGCAGCGGACGCCCTACCCTCACCTCTTTGAAGAAGGGCACCATATAGTCTGCCTCGGCACGGAGAGCCGCCGCCTCGATGCCGTCTATGACATTGGTGCTCTGGATAAAGACGTGGGTATATCCCTCGGCGGCAAGTTTGAGCAACGCCTGGCGCGGATTGAGTCTGGTGACTCCGCGCTTGGCAAGACGTGAGATGACGATGCGCGAGGTGTATGCCTCCTCGACCCTCATGTCGGGGAACTCGGCGCGGGCCTTGGCGTTGATGGCGTCTATGGTGGCGGCACGTGTGTCGTCGTATGTGGTGCCGAAATGCACCATCAGCAGGGCTGCCTTGTCACCCTCGGCAAGACCGTCGAAAGCACGTGCAGAAATAAACGAGGCCATTATGACGAATAAAGCGATAAGTCTGTGCATGGTTGAATATGTTAAAAAAAGGACCTCCCGGAATGACACCGCGTCATCCCGGGAGGCGGGCAGAAAAAAGTGTATTGATGAATGAATTAGCTTATTTTACGTCCTCGATGACGCGGATCTGCTCGAAATAGTAGCCTGAGGCCATCTCTGCGCCCTTCGTCGTGGTACCGGTGGGGACATCATAGATATAGATGACAGGGTTGACACCCTCGGCATCTACTCCGATATATGCCTTGTGGTTGACATAGCACATGCGCGACGAGAATCGGCCGCCGCTATATGCAAGCTGCTGACCCTGATATTTGACAGGGGTCGCGGTCTTGGTGTCGACGTTGAGCACGGTATAATAGTGGGCGAAATCGTCTATGCCTGTTCCCTTGGAGTCGTCGCGGGCGTATGCCATGACCTGGTTGCCGCCGAGATACATCACGGAGATGAGCTTGCCACCGGCGGTGAAACCGTCATACGAGGGGTCGAAAGTGGTCTTCCCGGCCGGAATCTTGTAGAGGTGCGAATGCTCCGAGCCATCAGCATCGTCGCTGACACACGCCAGATACAGATTGCCTGACTCGTCGATGAATTCGGTAGTCTGCAGCAGCTCGCCGTATGCGGTGCCCACCATCTCGACATCCTCATTGAAACAAGGATTGTTCTCCTCGACAGCCATTGTGGCGGGGTTGATGACGGCGGTCAT
Organism: Bacteroidales bacterium H5; assembly: GCA_001701225.1. GTDB lineage: Bacteria > Bacteroidota > Bacteroidia > Bacteroidales > Muribaculaceae > Duncaniella. Next base: position 48,321 of record DAAQ01000033.1, read on the forward strand.
CATAGGTGTCACACGCTTGCCGCGGCGACCTTCGGTCTTGGCATAATAGAAATAGAAGAGCTTGTTGTCCTGTTTGCGGTATGCGAGGATGCCCGAGGTGGTGAAGATGTCGGCGCCCTCAGGCATAGAGATATCGAGAGTGCCCTCGTCGATGATGTTCATATTATCTGCATTGAGGCGTGTCCAGATAATCTTCTTGGCATCCCCGTCGGCAGCCATGATGACAAGGGTATTGTCGTCGGTCCAGGCATGGGTGTACTTACGTGCGGCGTAAGTGTTGGTCTTGAAACGGCGTTCGGCCACCACGTTGATGCGGTTGTTCTGGATGGTGTACTTGGCAAAGCGGTCGCCCGAGACAGGCACCTGATAGTAGTATGCGCCCTTATAGATGGTCTCGAGCGAGAGTGTGGCGTTTACCTCGGTGCCAGTGCCCTCGAACGTGATGACAGGCTGGTCTGCCTCGAGCGAGTTGAGGCTGCGGACCAGGGTCTGTACGTCGCGACCCATGCCGCCGTGACGGTCGAGAGCTACCCAGAGGTCAAAGTGGTAGTCTGAGATGAGGGTCGGGTCGTCAGGAGTGCCGGGATCGTCATCGTCCGAGCAGGAGGTCGTCCCCATGGCGAGGAAGAGCGCCATGAAAGAGAGGAGCAGGTACTTGAATTTCTTCATTTTTTGTTAGAATTGATTTATGATTGTCTTTATGTATGGATTATTGCAGGAACAGGCGGAACTTGGCATAGAAGGCTCGTCCGGGTTTCTGGAGCATATAATTGTCATAGGCCAGACGGTCGAAGATATTGTCACAACCTACAGTGAAATTGTAGCGTCCGTTCCACCATGAATATGTCGCTGCCACCGAGGTGACGTTCTGTGTGGGTATGGTGGCCTTGGATGATGCCGCACCATAGGCTTCCCAGTTGAGATAATACCAGTGTATCCACTCGTGCGAGGCTGTGACCCGCAGGCGGTCTGAGGCGAGGAGACGGGGAGCGAAAGTATACGATGCCTCGACATTGCCGAAGACCCAGGGGCGGTTGGGCACACGGTTCTTATAGGTGGCCGACGGATTGCCGTCGGTCTTGAAACGGCGCAGGTTGCGGGCATCGTTCCAACTCCCGTTAACCGAGATGTGCAGGGCATCGCGCCATACGTAGCCGAGGTCGAAATCGAATCCCTTGACGTCGATGGCAGGCTCGTTGACATATTGCATCATACCTTCTCGCTCGGAGACGACGGCACGGATGAAATTCTGGACATGGCGTATGAAGCCGTTGACCTCGTATGTCAGCACATGCTCGCTCCCCGGGCGCCATGTACCGAAAACGCCAAGGTTATAGTTGTTGCTCTGCTCGGGGCGCAGCGCAAGATTGGCATAGACAGTGGTGCCGTTGCCCAACAGCTCGCGCGATAGTGGCAGACGCACGCTATGCTCGTATGAGGCCTTGAACGACACAACAGGACGCAGGGTGAACCTCGACCCTATTCCGGCGCCCCAATAGCTCTTGGTGGCGTCAGGGTCAATCTCGTTTGCACCGGTAATGGTGAAATTGTCGCGCTGGCGTATGGAGGTAGCGTTGATATAATCCTTGACAAAAACCATATTGTTGAGGCGGTCGTTGAAGAAACGGTTAGAATAGGTGAGCGAGAGGATGTGCTTGGTCACGACATCATTAGTAGGCTCGAACGAGGTGTCTATCAGGTCGGTGCGACGGTTGCCGCGACGGTTGAGCATATAGTTCAGGCTGATGATATGGTCTGTGACGAACTCATAGTCGGCACCTGCGTTGACCAACGTTAGAGGACGGCGGTAGACACGGATGGTCCTTGTGCGGCCCGTCATCTCGTTGCCGCTTGCAGGCATCCATGTGCCGTCCCACGAATATTTGCGGAAAGCGGTGTCGACAGTCTCGCTGTGATCCCATGTATGTGTGAGATTAAGACGGGTGTTCACAGGCCCCCATTGCTTGTCATATCGCATGGCGATATTCCATGCATGCGCATCGCGGCGAGCCTTGCCATATACCTTGTTTTGCATGGCGCCGGTCTGTATCTCCTTGTCGATGAGTGTATATGAACCGCTGACAAAGAATGCGTCAGCCCAGCTCACATCATTGACACCGACCTCAATCTGTCCGAGTACAGAGAGATAGTCGTCGTTGAACCTCTTCTTGTCCGTAAGGATATATCTGTCCTGCTCCTCGCTCCAGACCTCGACATCCTTCATGGTATAGTCATTCTTTGAATAGCTGAGGCCGAAGGTCGGACGCACGGCAATGACAGTCCCGGGGATGAAAAACTGACCCGTCAGGTCGGCATTATGGGTATGGAACGAGCCGATACCATACGACGCGTCGAGGAAACTGCGGCGCTCACGTTTGGTGATGATGTTGACCGCACCTCCGAGGGCGTCCGACCCCAGATGCGGAGGCACCACACCTTTATATAGCTCGACACGCTCGACCGAGTTGACGGGTATGTTGTCGAGATTGACCTCGCTCCCCTTCGAGTCGAGAGGCACACCGTCAATGAAATATCTGATTGAATTGCCCGAAAGGCCGTTGATGGCAAGGTCAAGGTCAGAGCCCGCGCCACCCTGACGACGCACCTTGACACCGGCGGTGCGACCGACCAGATTGTTGAGGTTGGTGAGGAGGTTGACATCGGCGGTAAGCTCGACTGCATTCACCGCCAACGCGCCTTCGGCCAGACGGCGCCCGGCCGACTTGCCGTAGACATTGACATCGCCGAGAGTGAGGGCATCCTCGGCTATGGTGAAATCGACAGTGACGTTACCCTTGACCGTCACCTCGCGCGACTGCGGCGCATAGCCTACAGATGACGCCTCGATGGTGTATCGTCCTGCCGGAAGCGGGAGCGAATAGTATCCCTCGGCGTCGGTATGGCATCCCCTGACAGGCTTCCCGGTGGCTACGGTAGCAAAAGGCACCCCGTTGCCCTGCGGATCGCGGACATGGCCGGAGACAACAAAATCAGCGGCGGCAGCCATCAGCGGCAACCACAGCAGCAAAAGTAACATGACGGACGAAAGGATGCTCCCTCTCTCTCTCATAGCGCGGTCGGTCTATTCTTCTAATGCCAACGGGAGCAAAATGGCGCATACAACCGCATTCACGACCCTCCCGTCTGGCAGGGTGTGGATGGAGAGTGGCTGTTTTGCAATTTTGTGTCCCGAAAATTCAAAACAAAATATCTGTTCCGGCAGGTCTTCTGACTCGCCCCCTCTCTCATGGCAGGCCTTCCCATCCGCACAGAGACGGACAGTGGCACACGGGTGCCGTAGAGAGCTTAACGGGAGACTCACAGCAGCGGGTCTGTCCGGGATTCTCACCCGGTTCCCTTTTCATCGCGCCGAGGCGCGACACCGAAACTCACCGCAAAAGTACAAACAATCCTCCAAACCACCAAATTTAATTTCAAAGTAAAAAGACAATTGAAAATCATGTGAAAATACGCTCACGAGAAAAATTGGAAACATTTACAGAAAAAAGTGCAAGTGAGGGATGTGGCGATGATGATATATAATGTGTAATTTTGCGTATGGAAAAGTTGAAAGAGGTAGTTATCACGGATTCGATACAGAGCATAGCGTCTGAACGTTGCAAGACTTATCTCAGCCATGCCTTATGCCTCGGGGGAGAATGCTCGCTTGTCTTCAACGGCGAACCGTTCGTATTCAGGGAAGGAGACCTCATGATAATCAGGAAAGGGAGCCTCGTTGAGGAGATGGTGCCTTCTGATGATTTCAAGGTCAAAAATATATGTGTCTCGGCGAGCTTCATCGAACAGTGTACTCCATCGTCAAACTACGGCATGAAGGGGCAGCTTGCACTTTTCCTCAATCCCATAATGCACCTCAACACCGAGCAACGGTTTGTATGCGAGCGGGATTTCAGATGGATTGAATACCGGCTTAATCAGACTGAGCATAAATTCTATCGCGAGCTGGTAATAAACGCCGTACAGTCTGCCATACTCGATTTCTTTGATTTCCACTCGACCCTCAACGGCGAGGACAGCATATCGAGCCAGAACGCCTCGATAATGAGCCGTTTTCTCGCCATGCTCGAGGAGGGCACATACCGGCGTATCCGCGAGGTGTCATATTATGCCGATGCCCTCTGCGTCACACCCAAATATCTCTCGGAGGTTTCAAAACGGGTCAGCGGGTATGCGGCAAATTACTGGATAAACCGCTACACGACTCTTGACATCGCCCGTATGCTGCGTGACAAGTCGCTGACATTCGTCCAGATTTCCGACTTGTTCTCCTTCTCCTCCCCGGCATATTTCAGCCGTTATGTCCAGCGCAATCTCGGCATGAACCCCACACAATATCGCGAATAGCCATAACTGACGAGGCTTCACGGTTGATTTCCCCGGATAGAATTTTGTCATAAGAAACATTATATGTAATTTTGCGTAATCAATTACGCAATTAACTACAATATATGATTGAACTATTTGAGAAAACGGGAATCATGTCCGTAGGGAGCCGCTTGAGATTACTCTCGGAAACTGTGACGCGAGATGCAGCAGAGATATACAGACTATATGGTGTTGCAATCAAGCCCAAATGGTTCCCGGTACTGTATATGCTCTATTATGGAGATGACTGCACAGTGACAGGTATCTCCAGAGCCATCGGGCAAACTCATCCCTCGGTAAGTACAATCGTGCGGGAAATGAGATGTGCCGGACTTGTTGTCGACTCGAAAAGCGATGACGACCACAGGGCTACCTCCGTGAGGCTTACTGAGAAAGGTGAAGCACTCAGGTCTCCCCTCAGGCAGATATGCGATGATGTGAGGAAGGCCGTCGAGTCTGTCGAGGCCGCAGGTCATCCCCTCTGGGAAGCAATATCGGACTGGGAAAGCCAACTTGCAGAAAAGAGCCTCTATGAACGTGTCAAAGCAATAAGAGACCGACGCGAAAACAGCAACGTGGAGATTGTGGATTACCGCCCTGAGCATCATGCCGTATTCAAGCGACTGAACATAATATGGATAAACAGCCACTGGTCTCTTGAGGCGCATGACCTCGAGGTGCTCGATAATCCTGAGAGAGCAATCCTGTCTCCCGGAGGTCATATCCTCGTCGCGCTTGTCGACAATCGGCCGTCAGGCGTTGTCGCATTATGCCGGATGGATAGCGCAGATTATGATTTTGAGATAGCCAAGCTCGCGGTTGACCCTGAGATCCGGGGGGTCGGGATTGGAGAGAAAATACTGCGGGCTGCCATAGAGAAAGCGCGGGAGCTTGGAGCGAAAAAACTCTTTTTAGAGAGCAATACCCTGCTAAAACCCGCTATCGGGCTATATCGCAAACTTGGATTCATCGAACTTCAGGACTATCATCCCGCATACGCCCGCGGAGACATACAGATGGAACTCACACTATAAGTCAAAAATAATTAATAATGCTCAATATGAAAAAGACAGTGGTAAAGAAAGAGAATGCTCTCAAGCGAATATTCAAAGGTGTCAGCCTTGACTCATTGGCAGTCGGGGAGAAATCAATGGTCACAAAGATGAACTATGTAAAAGGAAACTATGCCACAACACATCAGCATCCGCACGAGCAATGTGGATATGTCGTGTCAGGACGCCATCGCCTCATCATCGAAAGCGACCCCCGCATCGACGTCGTATTGACAGCCGGAGACAGCTATGCCATCCCCGGTAACACCCTCCACTCATTTGAAGTGATGGAAGATGGCGAGGTGGTGGACGTATTCACTCCACACCGTGAGGATTACCTGTAAAATATGATATTGGTATGATTAAGGCCGGGGAATCCCTGGCCTTAATCATACCAACGACTCAGTTAGCTATGGTGCGGTACTCCTGTGGGGTCAGGCCCGTCTGTTTTTTGAAAACCCTCGTGAGATGGTGTGGGTATCTGAAACCGAGCTCATAGGCTATGGCGGTGATGTTCTTGTCTTTTTCGGAGAGGAGAATCTTGGCAAGCCCTATGACATGGCCCTGAATGTACTCCTGGGCTGTCTTGCCGGTCTCGCGCTTGACAAGGTCGCTGAAATAGTTGGCCGAGAGACACATCTCGGAGGCACAGGACTGGACAGTGGGGATACCGGAGTCTGCAGGCCTGTCGCTGTCGAAATAGTCTCGAAGATATGTATCGAGCTTGCTGATGACGCTATGGTTCGCAACCTCGCGTGTCACGAACTGCCGTTCGTAGAACCGCTCGCAATGGTCGAGCAGCGTCTCGATGCGCGAGCATACTATCTTGCGGGTATGACGGTCGATACAGAGCTCCAGCTCGGCCTTTATCTCGGCAAGACAGCCGAGCACAATCTCTTTCTCGCGGTCTGACATGTGCAACGCCTCGTTCGAGTCGTATGAGAAAAACGAATACCCTCCGATAAGACGTGCCAGAGGAGTCCCGTACATCAGGTCGGGATGAATCAGCAGCACCTTGCCACGGGACTTTGGAGAACCGGGAGTGCGGCCGTTGAGACCGATGACCTGTCCCGGTGATATGAACAGGAGTGTCCCCGCCTGATAGTCATAGCGGCTGCGGCCATATTTCATCTCGCCGCAGTCAAGTTCCTTATACATTATGCAATACAGGTTGGCCTGCATCAGGCCTGCGGGATATGCGCCATAGTCTTGAAAATCAGCGATAGTGACCGAAGGGTGCTGTACCTGCACGCCGAAAAACCGGCAGTAGTCGGAGACAGTCTCGATTGTATGTACACGTTTTTCCATGCACAAATTTAGTAATTTTGACCGATATGGCCCTATTTATTCAGACATATTGGTTAGAGGTCATGACAAATTGGTTATATATCTGTATCATTGAGGCATAGAGGCATGGATTGAGGTTATATAATCTTTGATTTGTGTATTTCCCATGTAGCAACATCATCATAATTTTGCATCGTCAAACAAATAACTTACGATATGAGAAGAATGAGATCAATCACCATGCTCGTTGCCTCGACACTGCTTATGGCCATGTCATGCTCGGCCGAGGAACCTCAGGCAAAACAGCCGTCAGGATCCGTGACCTCGGGTGAGACCCGTACACTCATTGCCTATTTCTCGGCACAGGGCCACACCCGTGCAGTGGCCGAGGCAATCAGGCATGAGACAGGCGCAGACATATATTCGATAGAGCCGGGTGTGCCATATGCGGCAAATCCATACAATGATTCGGACAAGATACAGGACGAGGCATACAATGACCTGCGTCCCGCCATAAGGAACCTCCTGTCAAACGAGCAGATTGCAAAGTATGACACAATATTCGTAGGCACTCCCTGCTGGTGGCACCAACCTGCAATGGTGGTGTGCACCTTTCTCGAGCACTATGGCCTCGGCAGCAAAGTGGTGATACCATTCGTGACCTACGGCGCGAGGACATACCTCAACGAGACAATGCAGAAACTATATAAATGCACTCCCAACTCCATACACATCCCCGCCGAGCTCCCCGAAGACCTTGAGCCCGACAATATCCGTCAACCCCAGAATGATGATGACGGTATAGACATGCCCACAGCAGACGGCGTGCGTCAGTGGCTCGACCGGATTGGCTACGGACAGGAAAATTCAGGCATCGCCATGACGACAGAGGCAGCAGGGACGTATGACTGCGCAATCTACTCAATCTCGGGCATGAGGCTTGCATCCGTGCCGGAGAACGGACTATACATCTCAGGAGGTAGAAAATTTATCGCACACTAAGCCCTTATGATAAACATATTAATCCCGACAATAGTCACAAGTCTTATAATCATGACATCAACCGAACTCTATTCACAGGAAATATTCGACTATAAAGAAAATCCTTTTGGCCTGGTATATGCCGGAGCCATCACAGAAAACAGATCCGGCGAGGTTAACATCCACCCGGTGGTCTACAATCTCAACGGCAATCAGATTTCTGCCAATGTCTATACTCCCGCAGGGTTTGATGCATCGAGACAATATCCGGCGATTGTGGTATCGCATCCCAACGGAGGGGTGAAAGAACAGACCGCCGGAGAATATGCCCAGCGTCTTGCCGGACTCGGCTATGTCACCATAGCTGCAGACGCATCTTATCAGGGTGCGAGCGGCGGCCTGCCCCGCAATCTCGACATCCCCCAGAACCGCATCAACGATGTGCGCGGAATGATCGATTTCATCTCGCGCTATCAGGGTGTCGACCCCGACCGCATCGGAGCACTCGGAATATGCGGTGGCGGAGGCTATACATTTGCCGCCGCACAGAGCGACAAGCGCATCAAGGCAGCCGCGACACTGAGCCTGTTCAACACGGGGCGCGTACGCCGCAACGGTTATCAGGACTCGCAGATGGCTACAGTCCGGGACAGGCTGAGACGCGCCTCGGATGCACGCGAGAGATTTGTGACAACAGGCGAGGTCACATACGAAGGGCCGGCCGGAACCCAGACCCGCGAGCAGATAGCGGAGGCCATGAGCCATCTCGAACCGGGCACACTCTATCACGACGGCCTCGAATATTACGGCATAACCCATGCCCACCCCAACTCGGTCAGCCGATATACCACGGCAAGCCTGATGGACCTGATGACATGGGACGCCACGACCTATGCCGACATGATTACCTGCCCGCTCCTGATTATGTCGGGAGGCAAATCGGACTCTGACTATATGAGCCGCGAGGCATTCGAGAAAGCGGGAACGGCAGACAAAGAGTATTTCCAGATTGAGGGAGCCTCGCACATACAGACATACTATGTGCCTGAATATGTAGACAAGGCCGTGGCCAAGCTTAAGGAATTCTTCTCTAAAAACCTCTGAATATGAGACACGGACTTGCAATTATCCTCGTCGCCCTCATGGCCATGACGGCAGTGTCGTGCGGACAGGCCGACAGCAATGCCCCCGAGACGGAGACCGCGACCGCAGAGCGCAAAATCAAGGATGGCCCGAAATCAGTGCTCATCATCTCCTCAAGCCCGCGGCGGGGAGGCAACTCCGAGACGCTTTGCGGACAGTTCCGCAGGGGGGCCGAGGATGCCGGACACCGCGTGGAGATGCTCAACATCAACGACTATAATATCGGGTATTTCGACAAGCCTGAGTATGTGCGGGGCGAGGAGGACAATACCGACGATGACGCGATGGCAATCATCGACAAGATGAAAAATGCCGATGTGCTTGTACTCGCGTCGCCGGTATATTTCTACTCGATGACAGCACAGATGAAGGCCCTGATAGACCGCACATATAACCATGAGAAAGACCTGGGCGAGAAGGAATTCTATTATATCGTCACCTCGACCGACCGGGAGCCGGAGGCCCTGGAAGGTACCATAGAGGGATTCAGGGGTTTCGCGCGATGCCTGTATAAATCTGTAGAGCGAGGTATAGTGCATGGTAACGGCGCCCGCGAGCGGGGAGCCATACTGAATCATCCCGCCATGCAGGAAGCATATGAACTCGGCAAAGGCGTATGAATATGAAAGCCGGAAAACTTATATCAATGTTTGTGGCCATGCTCACGACATTCACAATGTCAGCCGGAGATTTCCGCCAGCCCTATCCCGTAGGGGAAGCGATGGAGGAAAATCCCGATTTCATCGGCACAGCTTACCTCTATCCGCTCTCGGAAGTAAAGGAACTCAATGTGCCGATGGCAAACGTCACATTCGAGCCCGGATGCCGCAACAGTTGGCATCGCCATTCGGGGGGTCAGATACTCATAGCGACAGCCGGAATCGGCTACTATCAGGAGAAAGGCAAGCCCGCGCGAAGACTCTATCCAAGCGATATCGTGGAGATTGCCCCGGATATAGAGCACTGGCATGGTGCGGCACCTGACAACTGGTTCGCCCATATAGCCATCAAATGTAATCCCGCCGACAATGAGGTGACGTGGCTGGAGGCGGTTTCAGATACAGATTATGTGGAGGCCACCAACTCTCGGGACACGGTGGAGACAGAGCTTTCGCCCCGCCAGCAGGCGATTGTGGCAATAGGCGTCTGTGCCGGACACGGAGACCTCGGACGTCTCGAAAAGGCACTTGTACAGGGACTCGAGGCCAGGATGACTGTCAACGAGATAAAGGAAATCCTTGTCCAAACCTATGCCTATGCAGGGTTCCCCCGTTCGCTCCGCGCATTGCAGACATTCATGTCTGTACTTGACAGACGCAGGGAAGCAGGCATAGAGGACACCCTCGGTCGCGAGGCTACCCCAGTCGGCGACGTGACGGCGAGTGAGAAATATGCCATAGGGCGCCATAACCTCGCCGAACTGTCGGGAATTCCGGCAGACAACCCTCCAGCCGGATATGCCATATTCGCACCGATAATCGAGAAATTCCTGAAAGAACATCTCTTTGCAGATATTTTCGAGCGCGACATACTCTCATGGCAAGACCGCGAACTCGCCACAGTCTCCATCATAGCAGGTATAGGAGGTGTCGAGCCTATGGCAGCCGGACACATGGCTATCTGCCGTCACCAGGGGCTGAGCGTCGGACAGCTGTCGGCATTGCTCGACATTGTGGAGAGCAACATCGGCCCACAGTATTCCACACCATTGCGCCCGATACTCGGGAAACTGAAATAAACCGGTTAATCCATTCAAGGCGAAGGCGGAGGCGGGTCCTCCGCCTTTGTCATGCCTTAACCTGAAATAATGGTTAGAATTTCCACTTTCATGGTAGGCGCGAGATAAAAACAAGACGTAACTTTGCCATCAGAACGATATAAACATCTATCTCACGCAATCATGAAAAAGATATTGCTTTCAATCGGATTAATCATGACAACAATAATTCCAGGTATGGCACAACAGAAAATCGTACAGACAGCAGGGCGGCAGCAGCTTGGCGAGTTCGCCCCGGAGTTCGCCCATCTCAACGACGACATACTCTTCGGTGAGGTCTGGAGCCGCAACGACCTGCTCTCGCTCCGCGACCGCAGCCTTGTCACAATCACCTCGCTCATCTCACAGGGCATCACCGACAGCTCGCTGACATATCATCTTCAGGAAGCCAAGAAGAACGGCATCACACGCACCGAGGCTGCCGAGATAATAACCCACATCGCCTTCTATGCCGGATGGCCAAAGGCATGGGGCGCATTCAGGCTCGCTAAAGACGTATGGGCCGACGACATCAAGGGCGACGACGCAATGGCCCGCTTCCAGCGCGAGATGATATTTCCGATTGGCGAGCCCAACACGGGCTATTCGAAATACTTCAGTGGACGTAGCTGGCTTGCACCCGTATCGACCGAGCAGATACCATTCTTCAATGTCACCTTCGAGCCCGGATGCCGCAACAACTGGCATATCCACAAGGCCACAAAAGGCGGCGGACAGATGCTGGTAGGTGTCGCAGGTCGCGGCTGGTATCAGGAAGAGGGCAAACCCGCACAGGAGATATTGCCCGGAACAGTCATCCACATCCCCGCCAACACCAGACACTGGCACGGCGCAGCCAAAGACTCGTGGTTCGCCCATCTCGCATTCGAGATACCCGGCGACGGCACCGAAAACGTATGGCTCGACCCCGTCTCGGACACCCAATACAACTCCCTTCCCGAATAATTGTCTATAACACCACCCGTCTCAGCATATGCACCGAAACATCATTGATTCCGGTGCATATGCTGTCTTATGCCAAAAAGGCTGACGCTTTAGCCTTCTGAAGACTAAAGCGTCAGCCTTTCTTGCGGAGTGACCGAGATTCGAACTCGGGATACGCTTTTGACGTATACACGCTTTCCAGGCGTGCCTCTTCAGCCACTCGAGCATCACTCCTCGTTTTTACGGGTGCAAAGGTAGAGGAAATGTTTCAGACTATAAATTATTGCGAGTTAAATTTAGTTAACACATCGGGTGTACCCGCCAGCTATCATGCTTTGAGATGCAGGGTCTCGAGGAAGCGTTGCACAGTAGCGGGGTCACCTGTGTATTTGCCATGATCCTCGCTCAGCTTGCATGTCTGCGAGTAGAACGGCCATGACTCGGTTATCTTTACGTCGGTGAGCTTTATCACTATGTTTCGCGGCCTGATTCCGGGAAAGTCATTGGTAAAATGCGTGCCGATGCCAAACGAAGGCTCGCACTTGCCCTCGGCATAGCGTTGCAGGCTGATTGCACTGTCGACGTTCAGGGCGTTGCTGAAAACAATCTGTTTCTGCCGCGGGTCGATGCCGAGCGAACGGTATTTTGCCACTATCCTGTCAAGCTGCTCACGGTTGTCGCCACTGTCTACGCGCAGTCCCTTGAACATGTTGGCGTAGTCTTCCGAGAAATTGAGGCTGAATATCCTCCATCCGTAAGTGTCGTACAGAAAAGTACCGAGCGCCCCGCGATATGTCATAGACCATGTCTTCATGGCTATGTAGTTGGCCATCAGAGGGCCATACATTCCGGCTATGGCACATATAAGCTCGTGGGCCATCGTACCGACAGGAATGAGGTCATATTTCATGGCCATATACACGTTACTTGTCCCGACAAAGCGGCCGGGGCCATCCATCTTCTTCTGACATGCGGACATCGACCCTACGGCTATGTCCTGCGCCTTGAATGACGCACGCCGACGTGTGCCGAAATCGCTGAAATAACATCCGGCATCAATCAGGCGTTCAGCCTTCCGGGCCGAGCGGAGCGCGAAACCGTCATAATCAAGCGACGCGTCTTCTCCAGTCATCATATAATAAAGCTCCGAGATTATGGCGAGCACCTTGACCTCAAGCAATATTGTCTCGCTCCAGCTCCCCTCAAACTCTATGTCAAGGTGTCCGTCGGCATCCTGTCCTATCTTGACCAGACGGCTGCCATATCTGAATCCGCGGAGATAGCTGTAAAACCACGTGGGGATATATCCGCAACGCCTACGCATGAAATCGACCTCATCGCCGGTGATGCGCAGACTCTCGAGAGCGACAATCTGACGCCTGAGCTCGTCGGCGAATCCGGGTGGATAGGGAGTGCCGTCACGGTCGGTAAACCTATATCTGACCTGCGTGCGCGGATAGTTCTCAATCACCGCACAGCACATAGTGAACTTGTAGAGGTCGTCGTCTGTAAAATGTGTTATTATCTGTCTCATGTCAGGTGTGTCTATCTTTATGTCACGGTCATTCTCTGCTTTTTCTCTGTCTTTCTATAGCCTCATCGACCTCCCGCTCGATACTTGCGAGCAGATGCGGATCGACAGTCTCGCCCACCAGCCTCCGGGCATACTCCACCAGCCTCCTCGATTCAGGCGTACGCAAGAACCGAGGGTCAAGCCCACGATGCCCCAGCCTCCAACGGTCGAGAGCATCAGCGTCCTTGAAGATGTCATAGAGCTTCCCTACCCTGCGGACATCAGCCGGGAAGTCCTTCTCAACAGCCTCGCGTCCGAGCGTGTCGTCAAGGTCATGATAGCGCATCAGCAGCACAGACTCTGGGTGGAAGGTAATGTCGGGATTATCCTCGCAGAACTGCCTGTAATACACCGCCGCCCTTGCACCATGTCCCGTGTCGAGATAGTCGTCCTGACGGCGCGTGTCGTGAAACGCCGAAGCATGGGCCAGTATCTCGAGGGCTTCCCGGTCATCACCGAAAATCTCCACACCCAATATCAGGGCGTACAGCAACACACGCTCGCAATGCCCGAGGGCGTGTATGGGACTGTCAGGCATATTGAACCTCACACGTCCATACATAAATCCGGCCCACTGCCTGAACATATCCCTGACAATGGGCTGGAGATTATCTATTTCGGTTTCGGGAATTATCATATCCTGCAACTTGTGGTCTGTATGACTTACACTTAGATAACGCCCGGCATATATGTTTGGTTTCCCGGTCTCAGAACTCCGACGAGAAATGGAAGCGTAGCTTCGGGAAATCATTCTGGGCCATCTGGAGGACGTAGGGGGAGTCGGCAAGGAAGACATCGCGCCCCTCGCGGTCGAGAGCCATGAACTGATGCTTGCGTTTCTTGAAGGCATCAAGAGCCTCGGCGTCATCACTCTCGATCCAGCATGCCTTGTAGAGCGAGATGGGCTCCCAGCGGCACTGCGCGCCATATTCATGCTCAAGGCGGTATTGTATCACCTCAAACTGGAGTTGCCCCACTGTGCCGATAATCTTGCGTCCGTTGAACTGGTTGACGAAAAGCTGTGCCACACCCTCGTCCATGAGCTGCTGCACACCTTTGTCGAGCTGCTTGGCCTTCATCGGGTCGGCATTCTCGATATATTTGAACATCTCGGGCGAGAAACTTGGCAGTCCCTTGAAATGTAGCAGTTCGCCCGATGTGAGCGTGTCGCCGATCTTGAAATTGCCCGTATCGGGGATACCGACAATATCGCCGGGATATGCCTCGTCGACAATGCTCTTCTTCTGGGCCATGAACGCCGTCGGGGCAGCAAACTTGAGGGTCTTGTTCGAGCGGACATGGCGGTATGGAGCGTTGCGCTCGAATTTGCCCGAGCATATCTTGACAAAGGCGATGCACGAGCGGTGATTGGGATCCATGTTGGCATGAATCTTGAACACGAATCCCGAGAAGCCCTCGTCGTCGGGATTCACCACTCGCTCCTCAGCCGTGACAGGACGGGGCGAGGGGGCAATCTGCACGAAGCAGTCGAGCAGTTCCTTGACACCGAAAGTATTCAGTGCCGACCCGAAGAATACGGGCGCTACCTGACCCGACAGATAGTCGGCCTTGTCGAACTCGGGATATACTCCTTCTATCAGTTCTATGTCGTCACGCAGTTTGGCGGCATCGGCCTCACCTACCGCCTCGTCAATACGCGGATCCTGCAGCGAGTCTATCTCGACGCGCTCGCTCACGCGCTGCTTGTCTGGGGTGAAGAGGTCGAGCGATGACTCATATATATTATACACGCCCTTGAATCTCTCGCCTATGTTGATGGGCCACGAGAGAGGACGCACCTTGATGTGGAGCTCGCTCTCCAGCTCGTCGAGAATGTCAAACGGGTCACGTCCCTCACGGTCGAGCTTGTTGACAAAGATAATCACCGGCGTGTTGCGCATGCGGCAAACCTCCATCAACTTGCGGGTCTGCCGCTCGACACCCTTGGCCACATCGACCACGATGATGACAGAGTCGACCGCCGTGAGCGTACGGTATGTATCCTCGGCAAAATCCTGGTGACCCGGGGTATCGAGGATGTTGATCTTATAGTCGCCGTAGTTGAAACCCATCACCGACGTGGCCACAGAGATGCCTCTCTGCTTCTCAATCTCCATCCAGTCTGACGTGGCCGTCTTCTTGATCTTGTTAGACTTCACGGCACCGGCTATATGTATGGCACCGCCGAAAAGCAGCAGCTTCTCGGTCAGGGTCGTCTTTCCGGCGTCGGGGTGAGAGATGATGGCGAACGTGCGCCTGCGTGAGATTTCTTCTTGAAGGGACATGGCGTATGATTGTTTTGCGGGTGCAAAATTACGAATTTTTCTTCAAAAATCAATCAGCTTGTATTTTTGCCTCGCCACAGACAGTGGGCAGAGGTTGAAATGCCACCACTCGGTGCGTATGGTGCGGAATCCGGCCTGGCGCATCACCCTGCGCAGCAGCAGACGGTTCTGACGTTCGGTCTCCGAGATGACACCTTGCCTGACCAGTTGCTGCTCCATGTCTATGTTGGCCTCGGGGCCCAGATGGTCTACCGGCGTACCCATAGGGAGCTCGTTGCCTCGGGCATCAGCGAGCGTTATGTCTACCGCCAGTCCGAAATTATGCAGTCCGCCCCCCTTGGCCGGATTCGCCACATAGTTGGCCTTGGGTGTTCCTTTGACCGAACTGAACATCGAACGCTGCACGCTCATGGGGCGCGCCGCATCCTTGACAAGCAGCCGCGTGCCCGGAGCCTCGCGCGTCAGAATCGCCTGGGCGTTGCCCAGGGCTACGGCGGCGTCGGGATGAAGCCACGCTCTCGAAAGCACCTCAGGCTCATAGAGCAGGTGCCCGGTGAAATTGTCATCGCGGGCATACATAAGCCGCACCAGGATGTCGGGCGAGATGGCCGAGATATCTACATATCCGCGCGCCGCGAGTATCGAATCGAGCGACTCCGCGCCAAATGCTGCAGTCATACTCATAAATATGGAAAAAAGCAATGATAACAATCGAATCATGGCGCAAAATTATGAAAAATACTTAAAATACCGAGCTGTTTCATATTTTAATAGTACTTTTGCACAACTTATAATCATATTGCCGCCCCCGCAGATGCAGCCGCGGCATACATCATGCCACATTATCGACCCAGACCAATGCGTTCCTTCATCATACTCCTCATCCTCGCCATCCCCCTCGCCGTCCGGGGCCAGATCAACACCGACCAGGTGATGCGCATCGGGCAGAACAACCTCTATTTCGAGGACTATGTGCTCTCAATCCAGTATTTCAACCGCGTCATCAATGCCAAGCCCTATCTGGCGAAGCCCTATTTTCTCCGCGCGGTGGCCAAGCTCAATCTCGACGACTATATCGGAGCCGAGCAGGACGCATCGAAGGCCCTCGAGCTAAATCCGTTCATAGTCGATGCCTGGGAGGTGCGCGGCGTGGCACGCCAGAACCTCGGCAAGACACGCGAGGCAATAGAGGACTATGACAAGGCCCTCTCCATGCTCCCGGACTCACGCGGACTGCTCTATAACAAAGCCAATGCCCAGCAGGATGTCCGCGACCTCGCGGGAGCCGACTCGACATACACATATCTACTGCGCAGGTTTCCGTCGTTCGACGGAGGTTATCTTGGCCGTGCGCGCCTGCGTCTCGAGCTCAAGGACACCGTAGGGGCCAAGGAGGACATCGAGAAGGCTCTCGGCATAAACCGCAACGCCGTCAACGGATATGTCATGCGTGCCGACATAGCCATCAACTCGCATGGCGACTATGCCGCAGCCCTCGCCGACATGGACCAGGCCATAAAGCTCCAGCCACAGTATGCCGGATTCTTCATCAACCGTGCTTATCTGCGCTACATGACCGACGACTTTAACGGCGCCTTCGCCGACTACGACTATGCACTGCAGCTCGAGCCCGACAACACCATAGCCATGTTCAACCGCGGCCTGCTGCGTGCCGAGGTGCACGACAACAACAAGGCCGTGACAGATTTCTCGCGCGTGCTCGCCATAGACCCCGAGGACTACAAGGCACTATACAACCGTGCCATCATCCTGTCGGAGACCGGGCAGCTCGACCGCGCCATCGCCGACCTTGACAAGCTGATTGACGTATTCCCCGATTTCGCAGCAGCATATTTCGTGCGCTTTGACGCAAAGCGTCGCAAGGGTGACATGCGCGGCGCCGAGAAAGACTATAACAAGTCCCTGGATCTCGCCCAGACCAAGGTGCAGCTCGACCCGGCGGGACGATTCTCCCGCACAGACGAGACAGCAGCGGCAGACACTACAGGAGTATCCGCAGATATGGCAGATGCGTCCCGCGAGCCCCGCCCCCGCAGGGAGGAGACACAGGAACAGGTCAAGAAGCGGTTCAGCTCGCTCGCCACAATATCGGACAACAGCCGTCCCGAACAGGTATTCAACAGCAAGGAGATACGCGGCAAGGTACAGGACCGCAACATCAGCATAGAGCTTGAACCCATATTCGCGGTCACATACTACACATCGCCCACCGAGCTCAAGCTGAGCGGTGACTATCTCAAGGAGGTCGACGAGATAAATGCGACACGCGCCCTGCGATTCCTGCTCCAGGTCACCAACCACGAGCCCGTATCGACCGACGAGGAGACCGCGCGCCGTCATTTCGAGTCAGTGAACTATTACAACTCATATATCGCAGGGCATGCTCCGCGCGCCATCGACTATCTCGGACGCGCCATGGATTTCATGACCCTGCGCGACTACGAGAACGCAATCGCCGACCTCGGCAGGGCCATCGCGCTCACTCCCGATTTCACGCTGGCATATCTCGTCAGGGCCAACGCCGAGTACCTGCTGTCGCGAGCACCGCGTCACACCGACGACACCAGCCGGCCATCGCTGGCCGGAAGCACCGGCGGAGCACGCACAGCCCTTGCCGACCTCGACAAGGTGATAGAGCTCTCGCCGCTCATGCCTATAGCCCACTACAACAAGGGGGTGATACTTGCATCCGAGGGTGACTATACATCCGCGCTGCTTGAGTTTGCCCGTGCCATCGAGCTCAAACCCGATTTCGGAGAGGCATACTATAACCGGGGATACGTCTACCTCACCTTAGGCAACAAGGATGCCGCCTTCAGCGACCTGAGCCGCGCCGGAAGCCTGGGAATCGTTCCCTCATACAATCTGCTCAAACGCATGTCAGCAAAATAGGCAGCATAAAATAGTTGACATTTCAGCAATTTTTTGTACCTTTGAACCCAAATTTTTCAGGAAAAAGGATGAAAGTATTAAAGTTTGGAGGAACCTCAGTAGGATCCGCAGAAAGAATCCGCCACGTCGCCTCGCTCGTAGCCGACCGCGGACGCAACATCATCGTCCTCTCGGCCATGTCCGGCACCACCAACACACTGGTCGAGATTGCCGAATATCTCTACAAGCGCAACATCAACGGCGCCAAGGAGACCATCAACCTTCTCGAATCCAAATATCTCAAGACCATCGCCCAGCTCTATGACAAGCATGAGAGCCGCGAGCGCGCCCTCAAGGAGATCAAGGCTTGCTTCAACTATATCCGCTCGTTCACCTCGCGCGAGACATTCACCGAGGTCGAGGAGAAGATAATCCTCGCCCAGGGCGAGATAATGAGCGTGGCCATGATGACCATACTTCTCAACGAGAGAGGCATATATGCCGAGGCCCTTCCGGCCCTCGATTTCATGAAGACGGGACAGAACAGCGAGCCTGATATGCAGCACATACAGTTGCATCTGCAGCCGTTGCTCGACAAGTACATGGACGCCGACATCTTCGTGACACAAGGCTTCATCTGCCGCAACTCGACCGGCGAGGTCGACAACCTGCAGCGCGGCGGCAGCGACTACACGGCATCGCTCATCGGCGCAGCCATCGAGGCCGACGAGATCGAGATATGGACCGACATAGACGGCATGCACAACAATGACCCCAGGTTTGTCGACGGCACCAAGCCCGTGGGCGAGCTCCACTACGAGGAGGCCGCCGAGCTGGCATATTTCGGAGCCAAGATACTCCATCCGACATGCGTGCTACCAGCCAAGGTCAACAACATCCCCGTGCGTCTGCTCAACACGATGGAGCCCGAGGCCAAGGGAACACTGATATACAACAATATAGCAGAACCCTCGATAAAGGCCGTAGCCGCAAAGGACAACGTGATAGCCATCAAGATAAAGAGCTCGCGCATGCTTCTGGCATACGGCTTCCTGACCCGTGTCTTCGAGACATTCGAGAAGTACAAGACACCCATCGACATGATTGCCACCAGCGAGGTCGGCGTGTCGCTCTCAATCGACTCCGACCGCTATCTGCCCGAGATTGTCGACGAGCTCAAGCAGTTCGGCACCGTCTCCGTAGACAAGAACATGGTCATCATAGCCGTGGTCGGCAACATGGAATGGACCAACACCGGCTATGAGGCCCGCGCAATACAGGCGCTTGCCGACATCCCCGTGCGCATGATATCATACGGCGGCTCTAATTTCAACATCTCTTTCCTGATACGTCAGGAGGATAAGGTTAGGGCACTCAAGATGCTGAGTCAGAAACTATTCAACGACACCGAGGCATGACAAGATTTCCGCTGCAAGAATTCCGCGATCTCGCCACTCCGTTCTATTTCTATGACCTCAACCTGCTCGAACGCACTCTGGCCGAGATAAAGCGCACCGCGCGCGATGACCGCTTCAAGGTACACTATGCCGTCAAGGCCAACGCCAACCCCGGCATACTGCGCCGCATCCAGGGCGCCGGCCTCGGCGTGGACGCCGTGAGCGGAGGCGAGATACGCGCGGCACTCGAAGCCGGATTCAAAAGTTCGGACATCGTGTTTGCCGGAGTCGGCAAGACAGACG
Organism: Bacteroidales bacterium H5; assembly: GCA_001701225.1. Classification (GTDB taxonomy): domain Bacteria; phylum Bacteroidota; class Bacteroidia; order Bacteroidales; family Muribaculaceae; genus Duncaniella. The sequence goes on from DAAQ01000033.1 coordinate 68,321, forward strand.
CCGAGATAATAATGGCTCTCGAGGAGGGCATCGGATGTTTCAATGTCGAGTCGAGCGCCGAGCTCATGGTAATCGACGAGATAGCCTCGGGCATGGGCAGGAAAGCCACCGTGGCCCTGCGCGTCAACCCCGACATCGACGCCCATACACACGAATATATCACCACCGGGCTTGCCGAGAACAAGTTCGGCATAAACATCGACCGCCTCGACTCGGTTATCGAGCTGGCACAGTCACTCCCTTCGGTCGAGCTGACAGGACTGCATTTCCATATCGGCTCGCAGATAACCGAATCAGAGCCTTTCGTGATGCTGTGCGAGGTGATAAACCGCCTGCAGGACGAGCTTGAGAAGAAAGGCATCAACCTGACCCTCATTAACGTCGGAGGAGGACTCGGCGTAGACTATGCCGACCCCGACCGCCATCCCATCCCGGATTTCGAGAGCTATTTCAAGACCTTCCGCAACCACCTGCACCTGCGTCAGGGACAGCAGGTGCATTTCGAGCTCGGACGCTCGGTGGTGGCTCAGTGCGGCTCGCTCATAACCCGTGTGCTCTATGTCAAGGAGGGCTCGTCCAAACGGTTTGCCATCGTCGATGCCGGGATGACAGACCTTATCCGTCCGGCACTATACAACGCACATCACAAGATAGAGAACCTCTCGTCGCCCGAGGGTGAGTTGCACCACTATGATGTCGTGGGCCCCATCTGCGAGTCGTCTGATGTCTTCGGCACAGGCGAGATGCTTCCGGCCATACGGCGCGGCGATTTCCTCGCTCTCCGCTCTGCCGGAGCCTATGGCGAGATTATGGCATCGCAATACAACTGCCGTCCTCTCCCCTCCTCCTACCTCTACGGAAAGTAAAAAGAACCGCAACCAATCATTACCATAAAGAAAATGTCAGAAAAAACGAAACAGGAAGAGGTGTGGCGTGACGCCGATCCCCTCGAACTGCCGGAAAACGCGTTCAGGGAGCTGGGCGACGACGAGAACTACCGGCCCATCATGCACCCGGCACGCGACTACGCCGAGGTCACACCCTACTCGGTCACACTCGGCCTTGTGCTGGCAGTGATATTCAGTGCCGCCGCAGCATACCTCGGCCTTAAGGTAGGCCAGGTGTTCGAGGCCGCCATCCCCATCGCCATCATCGCCGTAGGCTTCTCAAAGTGGCGCAAGAAGGAGAATCCGCTGGGCCAGAACGTGATGATCCAGTCGATAGGTGCCTGCTCGGGTGTCATCGTCGCCGGAGCCATCTTCACCCTCCCGGCCCTCTACATACTCCAGGCCAAATATCCCGAGATTTCTGTCAATTTCTTCCAGATATTCTTCAGCTCGCTCCTCGGCGGCGTTCTGGGAATACTGTTCTTCATCCCCTTCCGCAAATATTTCGTCAAGGACATGCACGGCAAGTATCCCTTCCCCGAGGCCACGGCAACCACACAGGTGCTTGCCAGCGGCATCAGCAAGGGTGGTTCTAATGACGGCCAGGCCAAGACACTTGTCGTGGCATCGCTCATAGGCGGTATCTATGACTATGTTGTCGAGACATTCGGATTCTGGGCAGGGACACTCAACACCCTCGCCACAGGGTGGGGTCAGGCAATCGCCGAGAAGACCAAGCTCGCCATGAGCTGCAACACAGGTGCCGCCGTGCTCGGCCTCGGATACATCATCGGACTGCGATATGCCTTCATCATCTTCGCGGGCTCGCTGTTCGTCTGGTGGGTGCTGATACCCCTGATGGGCACATACGGCGCTGCCGAGATACAGGCCCTCACACCCAACGAGATATTCAGCGAGTACGCACGCCTCATCGGCATCGGCGGTATAGCCATGGCCGGAATCATCGGCATCATCAAGTCATGGCCCATCATCCGCGACGCGGTCGGCCTCGCCGGACGCGAACTCAAGGGTAACACGACAGAACAGAAGAGCGTGCGCTGGCAGACAGACATCTCCATGAAGCATATCGTATTCTTCACAGCCCTCGCGCTCATCGCCGTGCTCATATTCTTCTGGGCAGGTGTCATCAGCACCTTCTGGCAGGCATTCGTGGCATGGGTTGTCGTCACCGTCATCGCGTTCCTCTTCACAACCGTGGCCGCCAACGCAATCGCCATCGTGGGCTCGAACCCCGTATCGGGCATGACCCTCATGACACTCATCATCGCGTCGGCCATCTTTGTCGGCATCGGCCTCAGCGGTACCTCGGGCATCGTGGCATCTATGGTCATAGGCGGAGTAGTCTGCACCGCGCTCTCCATGGCGGGCGGATTTGTCACCGACCTCAAGGTAGGCTATTGGCTCGGCTCTACGCCCCGCAAGCAGGAGACATGGAAATTCCTCGGCACACTCGTGTCTGCCGCCACGGTAGGCGGTGTCATACTGCTGCTCAACCAGGTATATGGATTTACAGGCGAGAATGCCCTCATAGCACCCCAGGCCAACGCAATGGCCAAGGTCATCGAGCCCCTCATGATGGGAGGTGACACCCCCTGGATTCTCTATATGACAGGTGCTGTGCTCGCCCTGCTGCTCAACTGGCTCGGTGTTCCGGCCCTGGCATTCTGCCTCGGCATGTTCATCCCTCTGTCGCTCAACACACCTCTTCTTGTCGGAGGTGCCATCTCGTGGTATGTCAGCACCCGCTCCAAGGACAAGGTCGTGAATGCTGCCCGCATGGACCGCGGCACCCTCATCTCGTCGGGCCTCATCGCCGGTGGCGCACTCTTCGGCGTCTTCGCCGCCCTCACCCGCTTCCTCGGCTTCGAGTATCAGAACAACACATCGGCCGCTACCCTCCAGTGGGCCGGGCTCATCGTCTACGCGCTGCTGATCTGGTATCTGGCTCACAGCTCAATGAAAGCCCGCAAGGGATAAACCATACACGTTAGACAACAATAATTATAAGGACGGCTATCCTCCTGACTGATGGCCGTCCTTATATCAATTAAAAACACATTATGCTTCACCTCGCGCTCCTTGCGATATATCTCATGTTCAGCGGATTGGCTTCTGCCGCCAATATCGTCACATATTCCGTGACAGACGATGCCGCAGCGACAGGCAGGGAGCTCACACTCGATTTCCGTAACATCTCCAACGAAGACGGACGGACAAGAATCGCAATCGACATACATTCATCCAATGCCCCGTTCACGATATACAAGGCCGAATGGCACAACTGCGACAGCGTGCTTGCCCCCCTCGAACCCTTTACGCTGATAGCGCGCACAGACGAGGTAACGGACAAGGACACCGAATGGCATATAAGCATCGACTTCCCTTTCAGCGCGTCCTTTGATGAGGCCGATATGCTGGTTCTCTCGAGCGACCGTGGCATCATACGATGCCCCACATCAACTGCCGGAGAGCTGCGCGAGACCATCAATCTGCTGCATGACAGATACGGCCGACAGCTCGAGACATCGAGGCGCGACTCGCGCCATGCGTGGCTTCTGCTCTCGGCCACAATATTCCTGACACTCATTGCGGCTGTCTGTGGCTATGTCGTGACAAAACGGCGATTCTCACGGAAACGCAAGGAACTCGAAGAGCTGTCACTGCTCATGGCCGAGCGCACAGAGAAAAACCGCGAGCTTGAGGCAAAGGTCAATGCCCTGTATGGAACGCGCCTCGATACCCTCAATATGCTGTGTAACGAGTATTTCGAGAAAAGTGACTCCGAGAACCTGCGACTGACCATCTATAATGAGGTCGAGAAACATATCCTCGCCCTGCGCGACAGACGCAGCGTGGCAAGACTCGAGGAGATAGTGAACACATATCTCGACGGAATAATGACAAGGATTCGCGAACAGGTTCCGTCACTCGGCATTGATGACATGCGGTTCCTCACATACCTCTACGCCGGATTCTCGCCAAGGGCGATATGCATATTCACAGACATAAAGGTCAAGAATTTCTACAACCGCCGCAGCCGTCTCAAAGAGCGCATAATGGCCTCCGGCGCACCCGACAGAGAGCTGTTCGTATCCAGAATGTAAGTGTAATCCCCTGTATTCCAGCATGAGGAATAGCCAAGTTTTCCTCATGCTGAATATCAATGGATTAACTGCAAGAATGAGGACAAATCCAAGGCTTGGAAATTTGGCACCGCGGCACGCCGGAGGTAACTTTGCATAACGAAGTTACGAAAAGAGTGTAAT
>DAAQ01000014.1 GCA_001701225.1 Bacteroidales bacterium H5
CGTCTGATGCCACCAGCCGCGACGCGGCGATATGTGGAAAGCCCCACATCGAGCCCGCAGGGCGATGGTGTGGGGGGAAAGGCGTAAGGCAAACGGGCCTCGTAGAGGTCCTTTAATTCACGTACGTCTCGCGGCCGCCTTTGAAATTAATGGACCTCTCCGAGGCCCGGCTTTGTATCGGCATCTCTACCCCACACCATCGCCGTGTGCGGGATATATGCCCTGACGGGCTATCCCGTCACACGGCTCGATGTGGGGCTTTCCACATATCGCCGCGTCGCGGCTGGTGATGTCATGCGCCCTTCCAGCCTCTCAGGGACTTTTTTCGCGTCATTGCAGATTTTTTTGGTGAAAAATTTGCAAAACTACTTTTCTCGTTATATCTTTGCGGTGTAAACGAGAAAAGTAGTTTTGTTATGACCAAAAACCGACAGGAGCTTACTCCGAAAGAGGATGAGCTGATGCAGATAATCTGGAACCACGGGCCTCTGTTCGTGCGCGAGATGGTTGGGCACTATCCCGACCCGAAACCGCATTTCAACACCGTCGCCACAGTTGTCAAGATTCTCGAACAGAAGGGATATGTGGCCCACGAGTCTGTGAGCGGGTCGTTCCGCTATCACGCCCTCCCGGCTGTCGACGAGTATCGCCGCCGCAGTCTGGGCAATATCATACGCGGATTCTTCGGCAACAGCTACCTCGGGGCGGTGTCGTGTCTGGTCGAGGAGGAGAAGGTGAGCCTCGACGAGCTGCGTGAGCTCATAGAGATGGTAGAGAGCAATCACCGCAAGCAAGGGGAGGAGTGACCATGGGCGCCTTCGTCTCCTCAATGCTCGGTTCGGCCGTGGTGCTGGCCGTGATGTATCTCGTCTACCGCTGGGCCATATCCGGCACCTCGGACCACGGTTTCAACCGCGGCGTGCTTATCGCCATCTATCTGCTGGCATTCGCGGTATGCCCGCTGTGGGATTCGCTTTCCTTCCCCCTTCCCGGGGGCGATGTGGCCCTCGGGCTCCCCGCTGCTGATGATGCCGTGGTGTCTGACGTGTTTGAGGTCATCATCGAGGCTCCCGGTGTGATGACAGAGCCTGCCGTCCCCATGTGGCCGCTTGTGCTGGTGGGCATATATCTTGCCGGAGCTGCAGTCGTGGCGACATTCGCGGTGCGCGACTATGTGATGCTGCGCCGGCTGGTGCGCTCGGGCGAGCGTTCGGAGCATGACGGATATACGCTTGTGCTGGTCGACCGAGACGGCCTCGCGCCGATGAGCTGGGGACGCACCATTGTCATGAGCCGTGCCGACCATGAGGCGTATGGCGGGATGATACTGGCCCACGAGCGTCACCATATCGCCGCCGGACACCGCTATGACCTCATGCTGGCCCAGGCTGTCATAATCCTCAACTGGTTCAATCCCGCCGCATGGCTGATGCGTGACGAGCTGCGTGCCGTCCACGAGTATCAGGCCGACATGGCCGTGCTGGGATCGGGTGCCTCTGAGCGCGAATATCAGTTGTTGCTGATAGCCAAGTCGGCAGGATATCGTATAAGCTCGCTTGCCAACAGCCTTAACCATAGCAAGATAAAGAGGCGCATCACCATGATGCTCACGCATGACAGGGCATCGCGCCGCCGCTGGCGCACCATGGCGATAGTTCCTGCGGTGGCCCTCTCGCTTGTCATGCTCGACACTCCCGCCGTGGCCTCTGTGCTCGGTTCGCTCGACGGTGCCCGATTGCCGGAGGGTGAGCCTGAAAATCCCGTTGCCGCCGCTCCGGCTGAGGAGCTTCCGGGGCTTCTCATAGCACGCCCCGTCAAAGAGCTTGCCGAGGCCGTGACATCCTCCGCGCCTGTGACCGCCGAGGCCTCCGGCCCTTCTGCGCCTACCCGGCCAAAAGTGTCCGAGTCCGCTGACAGCATGGAATATTATGTCAACGGCATGAAGGTGTCGCTCAGCATTGTCAACGCCATCAGTCCTCATGCCATAGCCGGTGTTGATGTCGACAAGGAGGGGAAACGCGTTTCGCTGACACTCCGCGAGGACGGGGAGTGGAGTGGCAATGAACCGATAAAGGTAATCGGCTACGGCACCCGTGAGAAGCGAGCTGTCAGGCGCAAGATGCAGTTCGGTTCAGGGAGCGTGCAGCGGCTTGCTGCCACCCCCGAGGGCGAGGTGACCATATTCTGGGCGAATTCCGAACGACAGCCCTCAGTCGTGGCGGCCGGAAAGCCTGAATACTATATCGACGGTGCCAAGGCCGATGTAGAGGCGGTGCTCCGCCTCCCTGCCGACAGTGTAACCGGCCTTGACACAGGCAACGACCGGGGAATGAATATCACCACTGCCAGCAGTCGTGGAGCTTCTCCCATCAGGCGCATCGATCTTGATCCTGCCGAGGTCAAGGAGGTATATATCGACGGTGTTAAGGCCAATATCCGGGCCGTAAGGACCCTGGATCCCTCGCTGATACGCGATGTCTCCGTCGCAGACAGTGCTACAGTGCATCTGAATACCCAAAAATAACCTCTGTCATCACATATCGAGAAATTTTCAGCCATTTGTTTGGTAGAATGGAAAACTTGTCTTACCTTTGCGGTGTCATATTATACTAATACACCCTTAATCAATATCAGAATATCAGTGACCATGAAACGATTTATACTCCTGCTCCTCCTGCTCTCGTTCGTAGCGGGCGCGTTTGCCGACGACAGAATGTATCTGCGCGGACGCATCAAGGAGTCGGTCGGAAAGACCGACCTGCTCAAAGGTTATGTACTGCTCTATGATTCGGCGGGTGCCGTGCGCGACACCGTGAGGACCTCGGGCAGGAGATACTCTAACGGCGAGATGAAGGATGTGTCGTATTTCGGCTTTATGGTATCGAAGAAAGACTCGACATACGTGTTTGATGTGGAGTGCGAGGGCTATACGCCGCAGACAGTGACATACAGGGTCGAGAATGTGGGCAAGCGCGAGACATACCGCACCATTCCGACAGTCTATCTGGAGCGCGCCCCCCACAAGCTGAACGAGGTGACCGTGACAGCCTCGAAGATAAAGTTCTATAACAAGGGTGACACTGTCGTCTTCAATGCCGACGCCTTCCAGCTTGCCGAGGGCTCGATGCTCGACGCGCTGATAGCCCAGCTTCCCGGCGTTGAGCTGAACGAGTCGGGCCAGATAAAGGTGAACGGCGAGTTTGTCGAGTCGCTGCTGCTCAACGGCAAGGAGTTCCTTGACGGCCAGAACAACCTCATGCTCGAGAATATCGCCGCCTATACGGTGAAGAACATCGAGGTCTACGAGGGGCAGACACCCGAGGAGAAGTGGCGCAACGACGGCAATCAGAAACGGCATCTCACGATGGACGTGAAGCTGAAGCGCGAATACAACCAGGGATGGATAATCAATGCCCAGGGGGGATATGGCACGGAAGACAGATACACGGGACGCCTGTTCGCCTCGTGGTTCACCCCCACCACCAACATTACGCTGCTCGGCAACGCCAACAACCTCAACGACAACCGTCAGCCAGGCAAGAGCGATACCTGGACCCCCGAGATGATGCCCTCGGGCACCAAGCAATACCGCATGGGGGGTGTGAACTATAACTATGACAGTCCCGAGAACGACCGCACCGCGCGCGGACACCTCACATTCGAGCAGACGGTCAACAACAACCGCCGCACCGAGGCCCGCACAAACTTCCTGGCGGGTGGCGACACATACGAGAACTCGTTCAGCGACGGACGCAACCGCGAGACCAAACTGCACACCCAGCACTCGCTGCGGATGATGAAGGAGAGGTATATGACGGGACTGTATCTCAAGGGGAGCTATCTCAAGAAGAACAGCAGGTCGGCATCGGTCTCGGGCACATTCGACACCGAGCAGCAGGACATGACGATGAAAGCCCTCGAGGCTATCTACTCTGACGGCTCGCCCGAGAGGCTCGACGCCATCATCAACCGCTCCATCAACCGCTCGGACGGATGGTACCGCACATGGGACGGCCAGGCATTCCCGAGCATATCGTGGAAGATACCCCGCAGCAACGACCATCTGGGCTATGAGTTCGGCATCAAGTACAGCGACCGCAAGGAGGAGCGCTGGCGCGACTACGACATCAATTATGGCTCTGACCCGGTGCCCGCATACCGCCGCCGTCAGTATTTCGACGACACCCCCAACCATACGCTCACGGTGATGAACAATTTCTCCTACAATTTCAATATCAAGAAGGTGTATCTGTTCCTCAACTATGAGCAGAGGTTCCTCGACCGCTCCAAGGACTCGTATATGTATGCCCTCGACCGCATGGCCGACATGGGCGTCTACGGCACGCTGCCCGGCGGATACCTCGACACGTTCGACCCTGCCAACAGCTATACCTCGCGCCTTATGGAGAATACGCACACCATCCAGCCCTCGGTGCAGTATTTTACCTGTTTTGGCGCTAAGGAAGACCACTCCCTTAGTGTGCTGCTGTCGCCGTCGATCGCGTTCAAGCACGCGCACCTCGACTACTGGCGTGACGGACGGTCGTTCCTGGTCAAGCAGAGCGATTTCCTCATCAAGACCTCCCGCTGGGATGCCCGCATCGGATACAGTTTCGGCACGATAGGCACAGGCCGTAAGTCAAGATACCGCAACCGTTTCGTCTATACGTGTCAGGTAGACCCAAAGACCCCCGACCTCACCGACATGATAGATGTGGTCAATGACGCCGACCCCCTCAATATCTACGAGGGTAATCCCGACCTGAAGGTGCAGTATAAGATAGGCAACGAGCTCTCGTGGACCTATGACCCGGAGCATACGAAGATCAACAATACGCTGCGCGTGAGCTACTCGACCACCAGCAATGCGCTGACACGCGGATATACATACGACACCTCTACAGGTGTGCGCCACAACAGGATGTATAATGTCGGCGGCAACTCGGACTACGGTTTCTCGAACAGCCTGCGCTATCAGTTCGGCTCCACCGACCAGTTCACACTCTCGTCAAACACAGACGTCTGGCGTTACAACTACGGCGACATGATAGGTGTCGACCTCTCGGCACCGCAGCTCTCCAAGGTTGCCTCGCGCAATATCACGGAAAAGCTCTCGCTGTCGTGGCAGATAGGCAAGCAGAACCTCCAGCTCAAGGGGCAGTATTCAAACCGCCACACCACCTCGACCCGCGAGGGGTTCAATCCCATCGACGCCGACCACTATAATGTCGGTCTCATAGGGCAGTTCAAGCTCCCCTGGGGCCTCGGCATCAGCACCGACTTCAACCTCTATACCCGCCGGGGATATGGCGTGAAGGAGCTGGATACCACCGACGCCATCTGGAACATGCGCCTGTCATGGTGTCCGCCGCGCGCCAAGAGGTGGGTGTTCATGGTCGACGGATTCGACATGCTGCACCAGCTCTCGAACGTGAACTATGCCGTCTCGGCCACCGGGCGCACCGTCAGCTATACCAACGCCCTGCCGCGCTACGTGCTCTTCTCGGCCCAGTACAGGCTCAACATCCAGCCTAAGAAACGCTGATTCATGAACCACGGTTTTCTACAATATGTTTTATAACATATCGCGGAAAACCGTGGTTTGCAGAAATATAGTTATCTTTGCAGGTACAATATGACTTATCTCTGTTATCTGCCATGAAGAAAACTGCATTACTGCTCGCATCGGCTGTCGCGGCCATGTGTGCCACGGCCCAGACCTATCCCTATCAGGACGAGTCGCTGACCCCTGCCGAGCGTGCCGCCGACATGGTGTCGCGCATGACCCTCGAGGAGAAGATTGACCAGGTGGGACACCGTACCGCCGCCATAGCGCGCCTCGGGCTCCCGGGCTACAACTATTGGAACGAGGCCATCCACGGGGTGGCCCGCTCGGGTCTGGCCACGTCATTCCCGGTCTCCAAGGCCCTCTCGTCGACATGGGACCTGCCGCTGATATACGACGTCGCCACGGCCATCTCGGACGAGTGCCGCATCTATAACAATGACAACAACAAGGGGCTGATATACTGGTGCCCCACCATCAACATGAGCCGCGACCCCCGCTGGGGACGCGACGAGGAGAACTATGGCGAGGACCCCTATCTGACGGGGCGCATCGCCGTCGAGTTCATCAAAGGGATGCAGGGTGACGACCCTAAACACTATAAGACCATCGCCACCGCAAAGCATTTTGCCGCCAACAACTATGAGAAGGGGCGTCACTCGACATCGAGCGATGTTGACGACCGCAACCTTCGCGAGTATTACCTTCCGGCCTTCGAGATGGCGGTCAAGGATGCCAACGTGCGCTCGGTGATGAGCGCCTATAACGCCGTCAACGGCGTGCCGTGCGGTGCCAGCCATGAACTGCTCATAGACATCCTGCGCGACGAGTGGGGTTTTGACGGTTTTGTCACCTCAGACTGCGGTGCTGTCGAGGATGTTTTCAACAAGCACCACTATGTGGCCGGAGGGGCCGAGGCGTCGGCTGTCTCGATGGTCAACGGCGAGGACCTGAACTGCGGCGATACCTTCCAGCTCTTCTGCAAGGAGGCCATAGAGAAGGGGCTCATGACCGAGGCCGACCTCGACAGGGCGCTGACCCGCGTGCTGGCCGCGCGCTTCTCGGTGGGCGAGTTCGATGCCAAGGGTAATGTGTCGTGGACCTCGGTGCCGTCGTCACGGCTCAACTGCGACGAGCACAAGGAGCTGGCCCTCAAGGCTGCCCGCGAGGCGATTGTGCTGCTCAAGAACAAGGACAATTTCCTCCCCCTCGACCCCACGAAGACCGTGGCTGTGATAGGCCCGCAGGGCAATACCATCACCCTCGGAGGATACTCCGGCTCGCCGACCGAGCTGACGACGCTGCTCGAGGGGATAGCCGCCAAGCATAACTATGAGATAAACGACGGCACAGTGCAGTTTGAGGACTGCGACGAGCAGTCGGTGCCCTCGGGCAGCAAGCGCCTGACCCACGAGGCCAACGGCTCGGCCGGAAACCTCGGATATATCTTTGACGGCGACTGGGTGGCCTTCAACGACGTCAATTTCGGTGCCGGACGTTCGCGCCTCGAGATATTCCATGCCGCCAAGAACAAGAACGCCACCGTGGTGAGGTTCTATCTCGACACGCTCGAGGGTGAGCCCGCGGCGGTAGTCACATGTCCCGTCACGGGCAACTGGAGCAAGTATGCCGTCACCGCCATAGATGTAGACCCGTCGGTGTTCAAGGGCATACACAAGGTGTATACCAAGTTCGAGGGGGGCAACAACGGAGACAAGTATTGTGCCAACATGGACTGGTTCAGGTTCTCGGACCCCTCGGTGACCAATCCGCTCGAAGAGGAGGGACCCGTCTATTTCTATAAGGGGTGCGACATCACCGGCACGGCGTCGAGCAACTTTGCCCGCGCCATGGAGATAGCTCAGAAGGCCGATGTCGTCGTCTTTGCCGCCGGTACCGACCTGTCGGTGTCTGACGAGAGCAACGACCGCACGTCGCTCGACCTCCCCGGCGACCAGCAGAAACTGCTCGAGTCTGTCTATGCCGTCAATCCCAATGTGGTGCTTGTGCTCCAGACCTGCTCCTCGATGACCATCGGGTGGGCCAACGAGAATATCCCCGCCATTGTCGAGGCATGGTATGACGGTCAGGCTCAGGGACGCGCCATAGCCGACGTGCTCTATGGCGACTATAACCCCTCGGGCAAGCTCACCTCGACGTGGTATGCGTCGCTCGCCGACCTGCCCAAGACAATGCTCGACTATGACATCCGCAAGGCAGGATACACATATATGTATCACAAGGGTACGCCTCTATATCCCTTCGGCTATGGCCTGAGCTATACCACATTCGAGTATTCGGGCTTTGCCCTCAGCTCGGGCCGTCTGGCCAAGGACGGCGAGCTCGTGGCGTCGGCCACGGTGACCAATACCGGCTCGGTGGCAGGGGCCGAGGTGGTGCAGCTCTATGCACGCTGCAACTCGTCGATAGAGCGTCCGCAGAAACAGCTTGTGGGCTTTGCGCGTGTCGAGCTTGAGCCCGGGCAGTCGGCCACGGTCGAGATACCGGTGCGCCACGACCAGCTCGCATATTTCAACACAGAGAAGCAGACCTTCGATGTCGAGGAGGGCACGGTCGAGCTGATGCTTGCCGCCTCTTCGGCCGATGTCCGCGCCACCGAGACAATCACCACCGAGGGCGCCACTGTCAAGCTGACCTACCGCTCGTCCGAGTCGGCCATCAGTGACGTCATCGGCGATGCCGACGGCGCCTCCACCCTCATTTACAACCTCTCGGGCCAGTGCGTGGGTGACGACCTCAACCTCCTCGCCCCCGGCTTCTACATCACCTCGGGCAAAAAGATTGTCAGGAAATAACACTTCTGCAACTGCCCTCTAAGAGGGCGTTGCAGAAACCCCGGCCGCGAGTCGGCGATATGTGGAAAGCCCCA
>DAAQ01000021.1 GCA_001701225.1 Bacteroidales bacterium H5
GAGCGGGAATAATCACAGATACATAGCGGCGCCCCGGGCACGAAGCTCCGGGGCGCCGCTATGTATGGCGGAACTTTTTGACAATGGGTGGTGTTCTATCTAAAAACGGATGTCATGAAAAAGATTCTGCTCGCGCTTGTCGCGATAATGGCGACCTTCGGGACGATGAAGGCTGACAAGTACACAATCGACCGCTCAGAGCTCCCTGCCCAGGCACAGGAGATGCTCAACGAGTATTTCCCCAAGGCCAAGGTTGGCATGATCAAGGTTGACCGCCACCTGCTCAAAAAGACCGACTATGACGTGCGTCTGGTCAACGGAACGAAGATAGAGTTCAACAATGCCGGAAAATGGACGTCGGTCGACTGCAAGAAAAAAGCCGTGCCCGACGGGCTGGTGATGAAAAAGATACGCACCTATGTAACCAAGAACTGTGGGGGTGCGTTCATAACCAAGATAGAGAACAAGTTCTCGGGCTATGAGATTGTACTGTCTGACGGTGTTGAGCTGAAATTCAACAAGCTCGGCATCCTCACAGGCACAAAGCTTGACGACTGACCCCCTGCGGCATGGCAGAGTAGGGCACCATTATGAACTGCAATCTCGGCGTGTCGAGTATGTAAAGGCAGTATGTCGAGGCGAATTTCACTCCCTTTACCATTTTCCAATCCACCCTCTCGGGTTCCGGGACGGGTGGATTGTCATCTTTATCCCCGTCGTCCGCATCCTCTTTCTCATCGTCATATCTCCATCTGTCCTTGACTGGCTCGTAGGTCAATGTGATGCATTCACCGGGCTCTATCGTGACGCGCTTTGGCAATATGGCCCTACGTGCCTCGGGCGTGAGCAGGTAGTAGGTGTAGAGAAACGACATTCCCATCGGGATGACGATGAACACCAGCATCAGCGCCACAAGATAGAATCTCCAGTCGTTGAACACGGCACCGAGAGCCGCGCACGCCAGCGGGGGCAATATGGCCGACCACCAGTAGCGCGGAAGCCACATGCCCAGCAGGGCCGCGAGATATTGCCCGGAGGTGGTGGTGAAGACCTCGGTGGTGACAGGGGTGTCTGGCGTAGTCATCAGTCGATAAACCTGCGTGTGAGGTCTGCGAAATGCTCTATGCGGCGGTCGCGCAGGAATGGCCACCAGCGGCGCACGTTCTCGCTGCGCTTCATGTCTATCTCCACTATCGCCTCAGCCTCGGCATCATCGGGTGCCTGATACAGGAATTCCCCTTGCGGGCCTGCCACGAAGCTGCTTCCCCAGAACTGTATGCCGCCGGTCGCGCCCGAGGAATCGGGCTCGTGACCCACGCGGTTCACTGTCACGACAGGTAGTCCGTTGGCCACCGCGTGTCCGCGCTGCACGGTTATCCATGCCTCGCGCTGACGCGCTTTCTCATCGGGGGTATCCGAGCTTTCCCACCCTATGGCGGTGGGATATATGAGCATCTCGGCCCCCTTCATGGCCATGAGGCGCGCGGCCTCGGGATACCACTGGTCCCAGCATACGAGCACTCCCAGCTTGCCCACCGAGGTCTGTATCGGCTCAAAACCGAGGTCTCCGGGGGTGAAATAGAATTTTTCGTAATAGGCAGGGTCATCGGGAATATGCATCTTGCGATATTTTCCGGCCATCGAGCCGTCACGTTCGAAGACCACCGCCGTGTTGTGATACAGTCCGGGTGCCCGGCGCTCGAAAAGTGATGTCACAAGCACCACACCTGCCTCGCGCGCTACCTGTGCGTAGAAATCGGTCGCCTCCGAGGGGATGGCAACCGCGAGGTCGAAATTATCCACATCTTCTGTCTGGCAGAAATATAGCGAGTCGTGAAGCTCCTGGAGCACTACAAGCTCGGCTCCATTGGCTGCGAGACCCTTTATCTTGGATGCCAGACGTGCGCGGTTGCCGGCGATGTCTGCCGTATTGTGTTGCTGGATTATACCTGTCTTCATATTCTATATGGTCATTTCGGGAATTGCATGGTGACGCAGTGCAGCGAGCCATGCTGTTCGATGAGTGCGCGGCAGTCCACAGGCACTACCTCGCGGTCTGTGAATACGCTCTGCAGCAGCATTGTGGCGAGCGCGTCCTTGCGGGCCTGCCCGTAGACGGGCAGGAACACCTTGCGGTTGGATATGAGGAAATTTGCGTATGTGGCAGGTAGCTGCATCCCGTCGGCGTCATAGATGGGGTCGGGGAGGGGGAGCTCGATGAGGTGATAGGGGAGTCCCTCGGCAGTGCGCAGTGCCTTTATCTCCTCGCGCATTGCCAGCAGCCCCTCGTTATTAGGGTCGCCCTCCTCGCCCGGGCCGCAATAGACGATGGTGTCCGGGGCCACGAGGCGTGCCAGCGTGTCGATGTGGCTGTCGGTATCATCGCCCGCGAGTGCCCCATGGTCGAGCCATAGCACGCGGTCAGCCCCGAAAGCATCTTTCAGATATGCCTCTATCTCATCCTTTGACGAGGCGCCGTTGCGGTTGGGCGATAAGAGACATTCGGAGGTGGTCAGTATCGTGCCTTGTCCGTCGCTCTCTATCGAGCCCCCTTCAAGGACGAAATTAAGACGGTTCTCACGCCGTCCCGGCAGGAGTCCGCGGCGGTCGAGTACAGAATTGATGAGATTGTCACGGTCGGCGGCAAACTTGAGGCCCCAGCCGTTGAACTTGAAATCTATCGCCACATATCCCCCGGGTGTCTCGACCGTAATCGGGCCGAAATCCCGGGCCCATGTGTCATTGGTGGGACAGTCGACGAATGTCACCGCCGACGGGTCGAAGCCCCAGGCGTCAAAACTGCCCCGGCACAGCCCCGAGGGGCCGGCTACAATCACCGGGGTCTCGCGCGATATCTCGCGGATTATTCCTGCGAAGCATCTCACCGTATCGGCAAGCATCGGGGCCCAGTCTGTGTCACTGTGGGGCCACGCCATAAGAACAGCGCGCTGTGGCTCCCATTCGGCCGGCAGACGGCGCTTTGTCGCATTGTCACTCATCTTCGTACTCGTCTTTCAGGTTGTCCCAGATGGTATCCTGTGATTCAAGATATTCCTCGCAATAGTCAAGGAATCCGTGTTTCTCAGAGCTGCCTACATCGTGACACCATTCACGATAGCGGGCGCGTAGGTCTGTGTCTTCATGGATCTGCTTCTTGAACTCGGCTTCGGCAATGTCGACACTGCCATACTCCTGAAGCAATGAGTTGAAATAGTCGGTAATATCAATATCTTCCATTTTTCAAAGGATTGCATTTGAGCCTTTTGCCGTAGGCGTTTCAAATTTAGACATAAGTTGTGACACTCGCAAGTCTTACAGGAGAAATAAGCTGAAAATTTAAACAATTTCACATTTTCGGGTGTTTCAGATATATCTACAACTAAATTCCTCACGGATATGAAAAAGATTTACGGTCTGATGACACTGCTCGTGCTGCTCGTGGTGGGCGGCTGCAGTCCGTTCAACCTCATAAACTCCACCACCTATAATGGCGCCGACCTGTCGTCGTACAGCACGTTCCGCATCATCACTCCCGACCAGGGCCAGCTCCCTCCGGGCATGGAGATGGTGACATACTATAACATCGCTGCAGCCATACGCGAGCAGATGGTCGACCGTGGCTATCGCGAGGATCCGTCTTCGCCGCTGCTCATCAACATCGGTCTGACCGTGCGCAAGGAGATAGCCACAGAGCCCGCGCTTCCTCCCGGCGGATTCCCCTACGGTGGCCCGTATTACAACGGCATGGGCCCGTGGTTCATGTATCCGCGCGGATACTACTGGCCCAACTATTCGTATACCAACTATCTCAACAACTATTATGCCAACGCACAGGTCATCACGGGCATATACCGCGAGGGTGTCCTGACGATGGATATGGTCAACATCACCGACAAGGTGCCTCTCTTCTCGGCTTCTGTCGGCACGATACTCGAAAACGGTGACTCGCAGTTCCGCAACCTCGAGGGGATAGCCCAGGCTGTCGACGTGCTATTCAGCAAGTTCCCGGTACCCCTGCTGCCGCAATACCGCTCGCGGAAATGACCGTCAGACCCTGCGCAGGGTGACGAACCTGTAGCTGACACCGCTCTTCGGGTCGGTCTCGACAGGTGACTCGCCGACAGTCTTCCACACCGTCTGGTCAATCTCCGGGAAAAAGGTGTCGGCATCATCGCATCCTGCCTCAATCATGGTCAGCTCGAGTCTGTCGGCCATGGCTATGGCCTCGCGGTAGACCTGACCTCCCCCTATTACGAAACATACCTTTGCAGAATTTTCTATATTTGTGACAGCCGTGTCGAGAGATACGGCTGTCTCTGTATCGGGCGCGCTGAAAGCGGAATTGCGGGTTATGACGATGTTCCTGCGTCCCGGCAGGGCTCCCTTGGGGAGTGACTCAAACGTCTTTCGTCCCATTATGACAGGACATCCCATGGTGAGCTCCTTGAAACGGCGGAGGTCTGCGGAGATATGATACAGCAGGTCGCCACGGCGTCCGATGGCACCGTCGCGGGCCACGGCGGCGATTATCACTATCTCGGGTCTCATACGGCAACCTCCCCCTTGATGTGAGGCAGAGGGTCGTATCCCTCGAGCGTGAAATCCTCGAACTTGAAATCGAGAATATCCTTCACGTCGGGGTTGAGCTTCATCACCGGGAGCTTGCGGGGCTTGCGGGCGAGCTGGGTCTTGACCTGCTCTATGTGGTTATGGTATATGTGGGCGTCGCCGAGGGTATGGATGAACTCGCCGGGCTTCAGTCCCGTGACCTGCGCCACCATCAGCAGCAACAGGGCGTATGAGGCTATGTTGAACGGCACTCCGAGGAAACAGTCGCCGCTGCGCTGGTAGAGCTGCAGCGAGAGGCGTCCGTCGGCTACATAGAACTGGAACATGACATGGCAGGGCGGGAGGGCCATGCCGGGGAGGTCGGCGACGTTCCATGCGCTCACGATGTGTCGGCGCGACTCCGGGTTATGCTTTATGTCCTCGATGACCTGCTTTATCTGGTCGATATGGCCTCCGTCATAGTCGGGCCACGAGCGCCACTGATAGCCGTAGATATGTCCGAGGTCTCCGTCGGGGCGTGCCCACTCGTTCCATATCCTCACGCCGTGTTCCTGAAGATAGCCTACATTGGTGTCTCCGCGCAGAAACCACAGCAATTCGTAGATTATCGACTTGAGATGCAGCTTCTTGGTAGTGAGCAGCGGGAAGCCGTCGCTGAGGTCGAAACGCATCTGGTGTCCGAACACGCTGCGGGTGCCGGTGCCGGTGCGGTCGCCGCGGTCGGTCCCCTCGTTCATTATGCGGTTAAGCAGCTCTAAATATTGTTTCATTGCAGTCCGTTGACGATTATGGCTTTATATGGTATGGCCGGGCATACAAACTGACACGCGCCGCATCCTATGCACTTTGCGGGGTCTACGGTGGGGAATACGCGTCGGTTCTGATTCTCCTGCGCGGGCATCGAGAGGGCTTCGGCGGGACATGCCCTGACGCATTTGCCGCACCCGGTGCAACGGTCGGGCCAGACGTGTGCCAGACCCACAGAACTCCGCTTTTTCTCCTCTTTGGTCAGTGGCGTCAGAGCCCCCGTAGGACACAGGTTGGTACAGCGGGTACAGGTATATGCGCAATATGCGCGGTCATAGTCTTTGACGGGATGGAATATGCGCAAGACTCCGTATTCGTCGACCGACGGACGGAGCACCTTGGTCATGCAGTGCGATATGCAGAGTCCGCACCCCGTGCAACGGTCGAGGAAATCACGGCGGTCATGCACCCCGGGAGGTGTGACAGGCACAGAGGGCTCGACAGGCTTCTGACCTGTTATGAGTCCTCCGACGAGCTTGCTGCGTTTCTTTGCGGCACTTATCACCGGGGCGGCGGCCACTATCATGCCTGTGGCAAGGAATGCCCGGCGGTCAAGCAGCATCCTGTCGCCGTTTGAGCGGACGTGAGTGTCAGAGCACCCGGCGGCGCTTCCGGCCAGAGGGTCGCGCACCTTGCGCATCAGCGGTATGGAGAGCTGGTGACGGTTTGTGGTATAGTGTATCGCGTCGTTGGGGCATACGGGAAGGCAGTCGAAGCAGACTACACATCTTGACGAGTCGATGACATGCGACACCATGTCGATGCAGTGCGACTTGCACACATGCTCACACTCGCGGCACTGGATGCACTTGTCGGTGTTGATGTCGATACGGAATACCGAGTAGCGCGATATGTAGCCCAGCGACGTGCCGACGGGGCACACCGTATTGCAGAAGGTGCGTCCGTGAAGCGCTGCAAGCCATCCTATCACCGCCATTGTGACGAGCGCTACCGTTATTCCGGCGGCCGATGCGGCGGCGAGTACTACAGGCTTTGAGGCGAAGAGGTTATAGGTGAGACCCCATAGCGGTTTGAGCACATATACGCTGAAACGTGAGTAGATGCTGTAGGGATCGAACAGCGTCGTGATGACAGACACCCCGAGCAGCACGGAGACCACTACCACAAACAGCGATATGTTGCGCAGCGGTGTCATGGGCACGGAATAGTGATAGCGGCGCCGCGACGGGAAATGCCCGAGCCTGGTCAGCCGTGCAAGCAAATCCTGGAATGTGCCCAGAGGGCAGACCGTCGAGCAGTAGAGGCGTCCGAAGATGATGGTGACGATGAGCCATACGACTATCGTGGAGAGTGAGAATGCGAACGCCGCCGGGATGAACTGGATTTTGGCCAGGAAGCCCGCAATGCGGGGCATCTTCATGCCGAACGACGCAAGCACACATGTGAGCAAAGCCGCCGCTATGATTGCGACGGCTATGCGCGACCAGCGCAAGACCTTGGGTTTGAGCCGGTTCATATTTTCTCTGTGATTGTCGCTATGGCCATTGCCGATATGCCTTCTCCACGACCCTCGAATCCGAGCCGCTCTGTTGTGGTGGCCTTGACAGACACGTCGCACACAGGCACCGCGAGGTCTTCGGCGATATTCTGTATCATTGCCGGGATATGGTCTGCTAACTTCGGCCTCTGTGCCACTATGGTCACATCAATGTTGTTTATGTCAAACCTCTCGCGCACCATGCTCACCACATATCTCAGCAATACTCTCGAGTCGGCTCCTTTGAACCTCTCGTCGGTATCTGGAAAGTGATAGCCGATGTCCCTCATGGCGGCTGCCCCCAAAAGGGCGTCTGCCAGCGCATGCAGTGCCACATCGGCATCGCTGTGTCCGAGCAGACCTTTCTCAAACGGTATCTTGACGCCGCACAGTATCAGGTCTCTCTCTTCGGTGAGCCGGTGTACGTCATATCCGAGTCCTGTCCTTACCATTCCCATAATCGTAGGGCTTGTTGTTTTAACGTTTGCCGAGAATCTCCTTGAGTCCGTCCATATCGAACGTGAGGGTGAATCGCAGCGTCTGGTCGAGGGGTGAGGTCTGTGCCGTGGCCATCATGTATGAGGCGTCAAGCCTGACGACATTGAGGGCGAATCCCGCACCCAGACCGAAATACTGCAGGTTGCCCTTGGCGGGATTCTGGTAATAGTATCCGGCACGGAGGAAGAACTGCTGGTTGTAGTTATACTCGGCGCCTACCGACCATGAGATTTCCTTGAACTCCTCGGACATGCCGCCGGGAGCGTCTGAGAATGATTTGAAAATACCTGTTATCGACGACATGTTCTGCCAGTCCTCGTAAGCCTTGACATAGGCCAGCTCACCCTCGGTGCCGTCCTCATAGTCCACGCGGCGCGGCATGGTGGGCACCAGCAGTTTGTTGAGGTCGAGGTTTAGCGACAGGTTGTGATAGTCGGCCAGAGGGAAGGTGAACGATGTGCCCAGACGCAGGTTGGTGGGAAGGAATGCCGGGTTGTCGCCGTGGTTGTAGTTGACCTTTGAGCCTATGTTGGAGATGTTGAATCCCCACGACCACTGACATTCGTTGCGGCCGATGATGGGATAGGTTGTGTAGAAGCCCGAGATGTCGGCCGAGAACGCCGAGGCACCGGTCGACTGGTCTCCTGCGTATGATTCGGAGAACCCGAGGTCAGAGTATATGTAGCGGAACACGACACCCATCGAGAATTTCTCGGACAGCTTGCGCGAGTAACCCACGTCGAACGACATTTCGTAGGGGCTCAGTGTCTGGCCCCCGGTGTCGCCGGGAGTCTCGGTCGTCACCTCGCCCAGCGAGAAATAGCGCAGCGAGGCGGACACGGCCTGATTGTCTTCAGAGCCCAGCTTCCAGTAGCCCGACAGGTCGGCGAGGAAGATGTCGTTGACAAGTTTGCGGAGCCACGGTGTATAGCTCAGTGCCACAGCACCACGGCTGTAGGCGAAGGCATATTTGGATGGATTCCAGAATTGCGAGTAGGCGTCGGGCTCGGTGGCCGCACCCAGGTCGCCCATCGAGGCACCGCGGGCATCGGGAGCGATGCCGAGCGATGTCACACCTGTGTTGATGGGGTTGAAATCGTCTTTGCTCTGTGCCGAGGCCGCTGTGGATGAGGCTGCCGCAAGTGCGAACGCGATAAGTATTTTGGTGCTGCGATTCATTTCGTCATTAAAGATATACTTTTATATAACTCAAAAAGGGTGCGGATATTGCGCATAGCGAGCTGGAGGTGTGGTAAAAAGTTTTTGTCGGGACGGGGAAAAAGTGTAATTTTGTGCCTCCGCATCCACAGGATGCAGCCGTTATATGGATCATAGCAAGATTAAAGGATATTTTCTGGCCGCATTGGCTGCGGCGACATACGGCACCAACCCGGTCTTTGCCATTCCGCTCTATGACGGAGGCATGAATGCCAATTCGGTGCTTCTGTTCAGGTACCTGCTCAGTCTGCCCATGCTGGCGGTGATGGCGCGTGTGCGCGGGCGGTCGTTGCGTTTGCCGCGCCACAGCATCGTGCCGGTCTGCATCCTCGGTGTCCTGATGGGGATGTCGTCCCTCTCGCTTTTTGTCAGCTACAACTATATGAATGCCGGGGTCGCGTCGACGCTGCTCTTTGTCTATCCCGTCATGGTTGCCATGCTGATGATACTCTGTTTCGGCGAGCGGTTCAAGGCTTCGACAGCCATCTGCCTCGCCCTTATGGCTGCGGGGCTCCTGCTGATGATGCGGACTGACGGAGGGCCGGGAATCAGCATGTTCGGATGCGTGGCCGTGGGTGTGTCATCGCTCACGTATGCCATCTACATTGTCATGACCAATGTGTCTAAGGCGGTCAAAGGGATACCGACTCTGGCTCTCCTCTTCTGGGAACTGCTTTCCGGCAGCATGGTCTTTGTGTTCATGGTCGCGCTCGGCACACCGCTCACACTCCCCTCTGACATATGGCAGTGGGGTGGAGTGACGGCTCTGGCCCTGTTGCCCACCGCGGTGTCGCTGACATGTACGACCATGGCCATCCAGAGCATCGGATCCACTCCGACTGCCATCCTCGGGGCTCTTGAACCTGTCACTGCGGTAGTGCTGAGTGTGGTGGTGCTCGGTCAGGGGCTCACTCCGCGCGAGATGGCCGGAGGACTGCTCATAGTCGCTGCGACGACTCTTGTCGTCGCAGGTGACGGGGTTGACCATGTGCTGCTGAGGGTGCGCAGGATGTTTCCCGCCATACGTCATAATCAATCAAAATAGTAGCCTCATCAGTCAATAGGTGCGCCGGGTGTTGGAGGTGTGATGTTTTTTTGTAACTTTGCGTACTGAAAAACTATTACCCAACCTTAATACCATCCCTAAAAGACTGATGAAACCACTGTTATCACTGCTGCTTGCGGCTGCTTCGGTGCAATGTGCCCTTGCGGCCGACGAGTTTGTCATACGCGCCGACAAGCCCGGCGCTACGGTACAACCCACGATGTATGGCCTCTTCTTTGAGGACATCAACTATGCCGCTGACGGCGGCCTCTATGCCGAGATGGTCAAGAACCGCTCGTTCGAGTTCCCCAATCCGCTCATGGGGTGGGAGAGCTTCGGGGGTGTGGAGGTGAGGAACGACGGCCCCTTCGGGCGCAATCCTCATTATGTCTCCCTCACTCCAGCCAATCACCGCGACAAGGCCACCGGCCTGACCAACGAGGGATTTTTCGGCGTGGCATACCGCGAGGGTGAGAGATACCGTTTCTCGGTATGGGCACGCTCTGCAGGCGACGCATCGAGGATAACCGTCCAGCTCATAGACCCCGCCTCGATGGGCGAGACACAGGTCATGGCTTCGGAGAAGATTGAGGTCAAGGGTCGCGAGTGGAAGAAATATACCGTGACGCTGACACCCAAGGCCACAGTGGCCAAAGGGAAGCTGCGCGTGTTCCTCGATTCGTCTACCGGATGCGACCTCGAGCATATCTCTCTCTTCCCTGAAGATACATGGAAAGGACATGAGAACGGTCTGCGCAAAGATCTGGCACAGAAGCTCGCCGACATCCATCCCGGTCTGCTCCGCTTTCCCGGTGGCTGTATAGTCGAGGGCACCGACCTCGGGTCGCGCTACCAGTGGAAGAATACTGTCGGCCCTGTCGAGAACCGTCCCCTCAACGAGAACCGCTGGCACTATACCTTCCGTCACCGTTTCTATCCCGACTATTACCAGAGCTACGGTCTGGGATTCTTCGAATATTTCCAGCTTGCCGAGGAGATTGGTGCCGAACCTCTGCCGGTGCTCAATGTCGGTCTGGCGTGTCAGTATCAGAACCGCAACGAGAAAGCCCATGT
Organism: Bacteroidales bacterium H5; assembly: GCA_001701225.1. GTDB lineage: Bacteria > Bacteroidota > Bacteroidia > Bacteroidales > Muribaculaceae > Duncaniella. The sequence continues at coordinate 10,710 of DAAQ01000021.1, forward strand.
TCCCGTCGACTCGCTGCAGCCCTACATTGACGACGCTCTCGACCTCATCGAGTTTGCCAACGGAGACACGACCACCGTATGGGGCTCGGTACGCGCACAGATGGGCCACCCCGAGCCGTTCGGTCTCAAGTATCTTGGTGTCGGCAACGAGCAGTGGGGGCCTGAGTATCCCGCGAGGCTCACGCATTTCGTCGATGCCATACGCAAGGCCTATCCAGACATAAAGATTGTCGGCTCGTCAGGGCCGAGCGCGTCCGGCGAGAAGTTCGATTACCTGTGGCCAGAGATGAAACGCCTCAAGGCCGATCTTGTCGACGAGCACTACTATGCCCCCGAGACATTCTTCCTCGAGAACGCCGACCGTTATGACAGCTATGACCGCAAGGGCCCGAAGGTGTTTGCCGGAGAGTATGCCTGCCACGGCAAGGGGAAGAAATACAATCATTTCAATGCCGCATTGCTCGAGGCTGCCTTCATGACAGGCCTGGAGCGCAATGCCGATGTTGTCCACATGGCCACGTATGCGCCTCTCTTCGCGCACGTCGAGGGATGGCAGTGGCGTCCCGACATGATATGGTTCGACAACCTCAATTCGGTACCCACCGCAAGCTATTATGTGCAGCAGCTCTATGCGCAGAACAAGGGGACCCGTGTGCTTCCGCTCGCCATGGACGGCAAGCCTGTCATCGGAGCCGAGGGGCAGCAGGGCCTCTATGCTTCGGCTGTCATCGACAGCGACCGCAGCGAGTATATCGTCAAGATTGCCAACGTATCCGACTCACCCCGCGAGATCAATCTTAAGTTTGACGGCATGAAGAAGAAGGCAACCCTGCGCGACGGACGCTGCATATTGCTGCACTCCGACAATCCTGATGCCGACAATGAGGTGGGCAAGCCTGAGGTGGTCAAGCCTGTCGAGATGTCCCTGCCGGCTACAGGCAACACTGCTACGGTGACCGTCCCGGCCAAGACATTCGGTGTCTACATATTGCCGTTCTGACATTATGTCTGCATAATACAAAGGCCCGCTGGCGCAATGGTCTGCCAGCGGGCCTTTCTTCATATTTGGTCTGGTATGGGGGAGTGTGTCAGGCCGGATGTGTGAAGCTGCGGTATTGTGAGGGAGCGAGATTGAGTTTGCCCGACGCGCGCAGCAGCTTGCGTAATGCGGTGACGAACTCCTGGCTCTCCTGCACGAGATTGAGATAGACATACATCACCGTCAGGTTGGCCTGGTCGCCTGTGCTGACATACCCGTATGCGTCGCGCGACATGGCCGTGAGCCTGTTCTTTATCTCCTCGCATCTCGCGCGGAGGGTATCTATCACCTCGGGACGGCTCTCCTCGATTGCTGCCGCAGAGTCGGTGATGACCGATACGATGCGGGCGCTTATCTCGTCGAGAGGTTCGCGGAACCTCTCGGGAAGCCTGCGGAAATTGTTCTCCACATGTTCCTTGCATACCTCGTTGATGCGCTGGAGGCTGTAGTTCATTGATGTCTGCATATTGAGGCAGAGATGGAACCATGTGCTCTTCTCTATCTCTGTCTCCGGATTGACGCGGCGCAGACACAGGGTGAGCTTGCGACGTTGCGACTTGAGCACATCCTTCTCTGTCGATATGGCTTTGTTGGACTTTGAGAGGAGCTTGGTGTTGTCTGCTATAAATCCGCCGGTCACATTGGCGTATGTCGTGGCGGCAAACGTCAGGAACATCTTCTGTTTCTCGTTGATGTAGATTCTGAGCAGGGGCCATACCTCGGCGCTGTCTTCTGTCGCAAGTATCGTCTGGAAGAGGGTGTCACTCTCGGCCGCCTCCTTTTTCTTGCGGAACATTATGTTGCTTCTTACGAGCAATACAAGTGCTATCAGGCCTCCGGCAATCATCACCGGGATTCCGCCCATGTGCATCAGGCATACCACCATTCCGGCGCCGATAAAGGCTACTCCGGCGGTGATGAACCAGCCGCCTATGACGGAGATGACGCCTGTGATGCGGAACACCGCACTCTCGCGTCCCCATGCCCTGTCTGCGAGCGAGGTACCCATGGCTACCATGAAAGTGACGAACGTCGTCGAGAGGGGCAGTTTCATTGATGTGCCCCATGCTATCAGGACACCTGCAAGCATCAGGTTGACCGAACCGCGCACCAGGTCGAAGGCCGCGCCCTCCTCGGGCTGCTGGCGGGTGGTGTCGAAACGCTGGTTAACCCATCTCTTCACCTTGTCGGGGGTATGGTCGCTGATCCATCCGAACATATTGATTGTGGCGCGTACCAGCGAGCGGCCTATGCGTGACGAGCCGAACATCTCGTCTCCCTGCGACTGCGCGCTCAGTCCGACGGTTGTCTGTGTCACCTGACGTGCCTTCTTCGAGGTAGCGAGAGACACAACCATTATCATGCCGGCACCTACGAGAAAGTATATCGGTGTGTTTGCCGAGCCGTTCAGGCTTGTCATCATGAATCCTTTGGGATTGCCTCCTCCGGCACTGACATATTCCTGATAGGAATCGAGCGACGTGAGGGGGACACCGATGAAATTGACAAGGTCATTCCCCGCAAATGCCATGGCAAGCGAGAATGTGCCCAGAAGCACAACCACCTTGAAGACATTCACCTTGCACCAGTGAAGCAGCTGCATCAGTATGGTGAAGAATACAAGCGATGCGGAGAGTATGAGCGTTGTATGGCTGCCTATCCATGCCTTGTATTCGGGAGTCATGAAATTGAGGTCCTTGACCCCTTTGAGTAGCATGAAATATATGATGGCCGTGCAGGCGACACCACCGAAGAGACCCACCTTCCATTTCAGGCGGCTCTTGTACTCGAATGTGAAGATGAGGCGTGCTATGAACTGGACCACTGTTCCGAATACGAACGCTATGGCCACCGACAGGAATATGCCGAGGATGACCGACAGGGCTTTCTCGGTATTCAGCAGCTCGCCCATCTGCAGGGTGCTCGACGGGTCGGCTATCTTGAAGAGCGCGACCACGAATGTGGCGCCAAGCAACTCGAATACCATCGACACCGTGGTCGATGTGGGCATGCCGAGCGAGTTGAAGATGTCAAGCAGGATTATGTCGGTGACCATGACAGCCATGAAGATGGCTATGACGTCATAGAACGACAGGTTCTCGGGCCTGAAAATGCCGTGGCGTGCCACATCCATCATGCCGTTGCTCATGGCGGCACCGATGAATACGCCTATGGCGGCGACAATGATGACATGTTTGAACGATGCGGCCTTTGAGCCTATGGCCGACGAAAGGAAATTGACAGCATCGTTGCTCACGCCGACCGAGAGGTCGAACACCGCAAGCAGGAAAAGGAAGATGACGATGCCCAGAAACAGGATGTCCATAAATGTGAAACAGATAGTGTATTTGTGTTGTCCTTATATTTTCGGAACAAAATTACGCACTGTCTGTTTCATAAATCTGAACAAAATATTGCATTTTTGTTAAATCAGGAGCCTCTCTATCATTTTTGGAGCCGCATCAGGACAGATGTCGGCGACCCATTTCTTGAGCCTGTCAAGCGAATTGGCCGGAGATAGGGGAGTGGCGAGGGCACCTCGGCCGAACCATATCTCGGGAGTGGTGTAGAGTGCCACACCCCATCCGTAGCGCTGCCCCTGCGAGGTGTGTTTATACTCGAAATCGGCTGTTATCACCCTGCCTCCCATCTGCAGCCTTTGCAACGGTGCTTCGAGCGAGTGCCGTCCAGGCCCTCCCTCTTTCCGTCCGGCTGCCCCGAATATCTCGCGCCGCAGTTCTGATGACGTCATCCCCTCGCGGGCATTGATGATGTCGAGTATCATAGCCTCCGTCGACCCTGGCGCGACGGGATAGGCCTCGCGGCGGTAGTTGATAAAATCGGGAAACAGGTCGAGCGAGACATATCCTGCCTTGCGCCTGAAGAATTTCCCGTAGGCCGAGTCCATCTCCTGTATCACAGGGCCTTTCCAGTCCCAGCAGCCGTATGAGTCGCCACCCTCGAGTATCTCGCCGAACAGGATGCCCGGAGCAGCCATTTCCTCGACCGACAGTCCGGGCACAGGCGACCTGAAGAATGGCAATATTCCGCACTCTGTCACCGCCCGGTGCAGCGTTTCCTTTGATTCAATCGTAATCATGGATACAAATATACGAAAAAAATTTGGGCGCACCCCCGACATCGCGTCGATGGTGCGCCAATCTGAACAATTAACCTAACTTATCTAATAGTAAAACATCATAAAGTATCTTAATCACTGGTTGCTTATCTTGGGGGACGGCCTCCGCCGGGGCCACCGAATCCACCGCGGCGGAAACCGCCGTCTTTCGGCTCGTTGCCTTTGCCGAAGGTGTTGAACCTGTAGCTTACGGTGATCATGCCGTATCGGCCGAGGGTGTTGTATTCGGTGTCGTCGATATAGTTTGCGGTGACGTTGCGGCGTATGCTGCTGCGCTGGCCGAGTATGTCATAGACCTTGACGGCGAGTGTGAGAGCCCTGCTGCGGAGGAACTGCTGCGAGATGGTGGCGTTCCAGAGCCATGTCTTGGTGTTATATCCTGCGGCATAGCCTGCTGTAGCCGAGTAGTTGAGGTCGGTCTGTATGGTGAGGCCCCACGGGGTGTAATATGTACCGTCGAACCGGCCTCCGTATGTATGGACTGTCTGGTTGCCCTGGGTCTGGACGGTGTTGTGGGTGGTCTGCAGCGAGTATCGCGGACGCACCTCAAGTTCCCAGTTGTCGGGGCGGAAAGTGATGCCGGGGTTCTCGCTGACCATGAATGTGAGCGAGGCGTTGCGTATCGAGTTGTTGAAACCTACCTTGCGGTTGGCGTTGACGAATATGTGGTTTGAGAAAGACCATTTCTTGTTCCTGAATGGCATGGAGAACATGTTCATCACACGTCCGTTCCAGACACCGTTGACGTTGAGGTACTCGGTGAGTCGCGAACCGTAACTGTCGTATGTGGTCTTTGAGATGATGGCGTTCTGGGTCACCTGGAAGTCGCCCATGAGCATGATGCTGCGCTGCGATTCGGAGTTGAAGTCCTGGAAACGTATCATCATGTTATGGTTGAACGAGGGGTCGAGGTTCGGGTTACCCTGCACCTTGTTCGTGGGGTTCGAGATGTCGAGAACAGGCTGCAGCTGGCTCATGGAGGGCTGCGACGAGTTGCCGCGATAGTTGAGCTGGAGAGAGCGCTGCTTGCTGAACTTGTAGCGGAAGCGCAGGAATGGAGAGTAGTTCCACACCCAGCGGTCGATGTTCTTGTCGGAGTTGTCGAGGAATATCGACTTTGACATCTGGGGCACCAGGGCGAAGCCTGCCTCAAGGTTGGCCTTCTGTGTCACCTTGCGGTAGCCGAGGCGTATCTGCTGGTTGAAATAGTTGTTGCGGTAGCGGTTGGAGTAGTCCGGGTCGGGCTCCTCGCCTATCGGGGGGAAGATGTCGAGGGTATAGTCGTCGGGAATGTTGTAGACGAGCTTGTCGGCATTGTTCCAGCGATAGTTGGCACGATAGCTGAAGGTGAGGTAGTTGCCGTTCTTGACATCGCCGAGAGGCTCGGTCCATGTGAACTGTCCCATCACCTGGTTGCTCCATGTATGGTTGTCGGTATACTGGTCGAGGTCGTCGGCAGCGTCGCCGGTATTGTCAGGGTCATCTTCTATCATGCGGATGAAGTCAGAGAACGAGGTCTCTTTCTCTATGACATTCGAGAAACGGTAGTTGCTCGATACCGAGAACGAGCGGCCGCGACGGCTCTTGAAATTGTGCGAATAGATGACACGGGCTCCGGCCTCGTATGAGTCACCCTTTGAGTCGCCACCGGTGACGTTGCGGCTCACCTGTGCATGCGAGCGGTTGAAATAGTCTGTCAGCTCAGAGTCAAGCGACTTGTTGTGGTTGTACGAGAAATTGGGCCTCACCTCGAGGGTGTTGAACGAGTCGGGTTTCCAGAGGATACGGAAATCGGCGCGGAGGTTGTTGCCGCGGTCACGGGTGGCCTTGTTGATGTCCGACCATGTGGAGTAGTCGCCGAACAGATATTCGCGCGCCTGACGCTGGATGGTGCGGGCGTCGGTATTGCTCCACATCACGTCGCCACCGACACGGATTATATCTTCCTTGCCGACATTGAAATTGAGGCCGAGTGCCTTGGATGTGGTGATGCCGTTGTTGCCACCGAAACGGCGGAAACGGTTGCCGTTAGAGTCAGTGAAGCCGATCTGGTTGGTGTTGTTGAAATTGCCGAGGAGAGTCACCTGGTTCCCTTCCCAGAAGCGGTTGACGTTGAATGAGCCCATATATCGGTCGTCAGTGCCGTATCCGGCCTCTGCGGTGCCGAACCATCCCTGGTTCATGCCTCTCTTGAAGGTGAGGTTTATGACTGTCTCGTCCTCGCCATCGTCCACTCCTGTCAGACGGGCCATGTCGCTCTTGCGGTCTACAACCTGGAGCTTGTCTATCATATTGGCGGGCAGGTTCTTGGATGCGACCTTAGGGTCATCGCTGAAGAACTCCTTGCCGTCGATGAGTATCTTGGATACCGAGCGTCCGTTGGCAGTGATGGCGCCGTCGGTGCCCACCTCTACGCCAGGCAGACGCTTGAGCAGGTCCTCGACAACGGCGTTAGGCTGCGTATGATATGAGTCGGCGTTATATTCTACTGTATCTTCCTTGACGGTGATGGGGGTCTTGACTGCGACCACGCTCACCTCGCCGAGCAGTTCGGAGGATTCCTTCATTTCTATCACTCCGAGCCTCATGTTTGCTGAGCCGGCCGTTATATCTTTCTTGGTGTCGGCATATCCGATATACGATATTACCATTACATATTTCCCGGCCTTCACGTTCTGAAGGGTGAATTTTCCGTCAAGGTTGGTGGTGACACCTTTGACAAAGGCGCTGTCTTTGGCTGCCAGAAGGCGTACGGATGCCTCGAGAAGCGGGTCGTCGTTCGCGGCGTCCTTGACAATGCCGCTGATAGTGATGGCCCCTGCGAAGGGGATGGCCAATGCGATGAAGATGGTTGTGAGCGCGAGGCGCAAGAGACGTGTCATAGACGTGGGTATTCTTTCAATGGGTTTGGTTCTGAATAACGGTCACGTTACTATTGACCACGGCTATATCCAAAGGTTTAAACCGATTTAAAGTTAAAATATATTTAATTTCGTATCTCTTTGTAAAAATTGCGCGATTATTACTAATTTTGCACTTTCAAAATATTGCTCTAAGACAATGGAGATTCTCAAGCACGAGTGTGGCGTCGCTATGATACGCCTCCTCAAACCTCTCGAATACTATAAGAGGAAATACGGGACATGGGGCTATGGCCTCGGGAAACTTTATCTGTTCATGGAAAAGCAGCATAACCGCGGCCAGGAAGGCGCCGGAATCGGAGTTGTGAAACTCCACGGCACGCCCGGTAACGAATATGTGTTCCGCGAGAGGGCGTTGGGCAAGGACGCCATACAGGAGATTTTCGGAACCGTCAACCGCAAGGTCGAGGAGTTCGGCCTGTCGGATGCCACCCCCCAGGAGGTCGAGACATACGCCCCGTTCATCGGCGAGATCTACATGGGTCACCTGCGTTACTCGACCACCGGCAAGAGCGGCATCTCGTATTGTCATCCTTTCCTGCGCCGCAACAACTGGCGCTCGCGCAACCTGCTGATGTGCGGCAACTTCAACATGACAAATGTAGACGAGATATTCCGCAAGGTCGTTGACCACGGACAGCATCCCCGCATATATTCGGATACCGTGATACTGCTCGAGCAGCTTGGCGAGGCTCTTGACAAGGAGAATCACCGCATCTACCGCCAGTATCGCGACTCTCAGACCGACCCGCAGCTCTCGGTTACCATCGAGGACAATCTCGACATCACGCGTGTGCTCCGTGCGACGGCCCCGGCATGGGACGGCGGATATGTCATCTGCGGTGCCACGGGGTCTGGCGACATGTTCGCCCTGCGCGACCGTCACGGCATACGCCCCGCATTCTACTATATGGACGACGAGGTTGTGGTGCTCGCCTCCGAGCGGCCTGTGATACAGACCGTCATGGATGTGCCGCGGCGTGCCGTCAACGAGCTTGCGCCCGGAAGCGCGCTCATCGTCACCAAGGCCGGACAGGTCAGTGTGACCGATGTGCTCGGTGAGGCGCGCAACGAGCGGTGCTCGTTCGAGCGCATCTATTTCTCGCGTGGCAGCGACGCCGACATCTATCAGGAGCGCAAGGCGCTGGGACGTAACGTGGTCCCGGCCATAATGAAAAGCATCGGCAGCGACCTGCGCCACAGTGTGTTCTCGTTCATACCCAACACGGCCGAGGTGGCTTTCATCGGCATGGTCGAGGGACTCGAGTCAGAGCTCGACCGCGAGAAGTCGGCCTCCATCCTCAAGGCTCAGGCCGAGGGTACCCTGACTGCAGAGAAACTGGCGGGGATAATGGCTGAGAAATTGCGTGTCGAGAAGGTGGCCATCAAGGATATCAAGCTGCGCACGTTCATAGCCGAGGGTGAATCGCGCAATGACCTCGCGGCACATGTCTATGACGTGACCTACGGCATCATCGAGAACGATGTCGACAATCTCGTGGTCATCGACGACAGCATTGTGCGCGGCACTACGCTCAAGCAGTCTATCCTGCGTATGCTCGACCGTCTGCATCCGCGCAAGATTGTCGTGGTGAGCTCGTCGCCCCAGGTACGCTATCCAGACTACTATGGCATCGACATGTCGCGTATGGGCGAGTTCATCGCGTTCCGTGCCGCTGTCGAGCTGCTGCGCGAGCGCGGCATGGAGAATGTGCTCGACGAGACATATCGCCGCTGCCGCGAGCAGGAGGGAATGCTGGACTTCGAGATAACCAACTGTGTCAAGGCGGTCTATGCTCCGTTCACACAGGAGGAAATCTCGGATAAGATCTCGCGTATGCTCACAGCCGACGGTTCGATAAACGCAGAGGTCGAGCTGGTATATCAGACACTCTCGGGACTGCACGAGGCAATCCCCGGCTGCCCGGGCGACTGGTATTTCTCGGGCGATTATCCCACCCCGGGAGGAACACGTCTCGTGAACCGCGCCTTCATAAACTATTACGAGGGACACGCCGACAAACGCTGACGACATGCTGAAAGCTCTCTTCCTCACAACAATCCTTACTACCTGCACCGTGCCCGCATCGGGAATGGTGCCGCAGCGCGTATATCTCGACTCGCCGGGAGGACTACCGGCCTCTGTGATGCCACCTGTCCCGGCTGGTGAGGCCGGGAATTTCAGGGCGGAGGCGCGCGTCGCGCTCGACGACCTTGCCGAGCGGCGCGGCTTCTCTCACGGCTCATGGTGGCTTGAGCTTGTCCCGGTCATAGGCACTGACACGCTCAGGGCAACCCTGCGCTGGGGCAATACCGATTATGGCGACATGCTTGACCGCCGTTTCACCCGGCTCACCGTCACCATGGGCGATTCTGTGCTTGTCGAGAAGGATGTCGACGGATTCGCCACACATTCAGGGGCATACAATACCCTCGGAATCGGTATTTCAGGGTCGGTAGTCAAGGTTTATGGCGGTTCGGCAAGTCGCGGTGCGCTATGCGAGGCCACGTTGGACGATGGCTTTATCCCCACATGCGTCCGGGCCGACGGCAAAGGCACGGGACGTGTGTCGTTGCTTGTTGCCGAGGCCGAGGCTGCACCCGAGACCGTGACCATGACCGAGTGGACGCGAGAGGCACTTGAATCGTGTCTTGCATCGACATCAGACCCTATTGAGGGATATTGGACTTACCTCGACCGTGCGAACGACCCATCGTATGCCCGTCCGGGCGGAAGATATACCCTCGCGCTCGTATCAGACGGAGCGGGAGGGTATGATATTCTATATGTCGACGGGGCACAGACCCTCGCCGACCGCTGGAAGCCACTTATGCTGAAGGGAAGGCTTAGGCCGGGAATATTCGAGAACCATTATTCGCTCGAATGGATTGACGCCGAGTTCGAGCCTGTCACCGAGGATATACATGCCGACATCTCTCAGGGTGCCATACTCACCCTGTCGTTCCCGTTGCTCAAGACCACGCTGCGCTTCTCAAAAATGCCTGTCAGGCATTGAGATGGCTCATTTGATATTCTCTCTCACGCGGTCGAGATAGGCTTTCATGGCCTGTGAGTCGCGTCGCTCGACTATGCCGCGCAGCTCGGTCAGCCCCTCGATTATCTTGTCGAGCTGGCCGGGAGTGTGGGGGTTGAAGAGAATCTCGCTGACGAGATAGTCGTCCTCGCCCATCAGACCCTCTGCTATCTGCATGTGGCGCTTGAAGGTCGTGCCGGGGGCATCCTGATGCTTCATCACTCCGGCAAACGCCAGTGTGGCTGCAAAGGGGATGGAGAGGGAGTAGGCTATCGTCTCGTCGTGCCCCTCGAAGGTATATTCGACTATGTTGAGGCCGAGGCGTGAATATAGGTCGCGGAAGAACACCTTGCCGAGATGGTCCCCCTCGGAGATTATGATGGCGTTCTCGTTGCGTAGGTTCGAGAGCGAGGCGAACGTGGGGCCGAACATGGGATGAGTGCTCACGAACGGGTGCCCGCATCCGGCATAGAACTCCGGGAGCCCGGTCTTTACGGATGCGATGTCCGAGAGGATGGCGTCTGAGGGAAGATGCGGCATCACGGCGTTAAAGGCCTCGATGGTGTACTTGACAGTCGAGGCATTGATGACGAGGCGCGGGGCGAAGGTATCAACCTCGTCGAGCGATGCGAAACGCAGTGCGTTGAACGTGTAGCGCAGCCTCTGCGGGTTGGGGTCATAGATTGCCACCTCATGGTCGAACGACAGAAGGTCGCAGAAGAACGAGCCCATCTTGCCCGCTCCGAGTATCAGTATCTTCATTTCTTTCCCTCCTCCTTGCGTTTGCCGATCTCGACCTGTATACGCACCGACTCCTCGTGGATTGCCGAGAGCACCGAGCGCATGAACTCCTCGCTCATGCCCATGCTGCGTGCGGCCATTATGCGCGATGTCATGATGTCGCCATATCGTCCGGCCTGGACGACTGGCATGTTGTGGGCCAGCTTGTACTCGCCGATCTCGCGCGAGATGTTCATGCGCTTGGCCAGGATGTCGAGCAGTTCGTTGTCGAGCTGGTCAATCTGGCGGCGCAGCGATACGAGCGAGTCAGATGGCACCGGGGTGTCACGATAGACGAGGTTGTCGAGTATCACCGAAAGCACCTCGGGTGTCACCTGCTGGTTGCGGTCGCTCCACGCGCAGTCGGGGTCGCAGTGGCTCTCGATGATGAGGCCGTCGAATCCCATGTCGAGGGCCTGCTGCGAGAGCGAGGCGATAAGCTCGCGCTTGCCTCCAATGTGGCTCGGGTCGCAGATGATGGGGAGTTTGGGATAACGTATGCGCAGTTCGAGCGGGATGCGCCACTGCGGATGGTTGCGGTAGGTGCTGAGGCCGTAGGTCGAGAAGCCTCGGTGTATCACCCCGAGACGGGTTATCCCGGCGTTATACAGGCGCTCGAGGGCTCCGATCCACAGCTCGAGGTCGGGATTGACGGGGTTCTTGACAAGCACGGGAATATCCTTGCCGCTCTCGCGCAGCACGTCGGCAATCTCCTGCATGGCAAAGGGGTTTGCCGTGGTGCGGGCTCCGATCCAGAGCAGGTCCACACCGTACTCGAGCGCGGCCTCGACATGTCCGCGGTTGGCCACCTCGGTCGAGACCTTCATGCCGGTGACCTCCTTGACCTTGTTAAGCCATGCCAGTCCGGGTATGCCTACTCCCTCGAACCCTCCGGGCTTGGTGCGGGGTTTCCATATTCCGGCGCGGTAAATCTTTATTCCGGCGCGTGCGAGGCGGCGTGCGGTGTCGAGTACCTGCTGTTCTGTCTCGGCGCTGCAGGGTCCCGAGATAACTATGGGACGGTCAAGCTGGTTGCCGTCTATGGCGAGTGGTGCGAAATCCATTGTCATGATGTCGTGGTGGTTTGTTTAGTTGTTCAATGTGTTTTTGATTCTTCCGAGGGCTTCGGTCAGCTTCTCCTCAGGTGCGCATAGCGACAGACGTATGTAGCGGTCGCCGTTCTTGCCGAATATGAATCCCGGGGTGATGAAGACCCTTGCCTCGGCGAGTATCCTGTCGGCCAGAACCTCAGACTCTACAGCGGGGTCATCTATGCGCCCCCACAGGAAGAGTCCTGTCTGGGTCGGGTCGAATGAGCAGCCAAGGGCGGTCATTATCTCCTCGGCAATCTTGCGGCGTCGGGCGTATGCCTCGTTCAGCTTTCTGTGCCACTCCGGGCCTTGGGTCAGGGCTTTGGCCGCGGCGAGCATGACGGGCTTGAACTGTCCCGAGTCGATGTTGCTCTTGATGCGGAGTATCCATGACAGGAAGGTGGGATTGCTCACGGCCACACCCACGCGCCATCCGGGCATATTGTGGCTCTTGGAGAGCGAGTTGAGCTCTATAGCAATATCTTTTGCTCCTTCTACCTCCATTATGCTCATGGGGTGGGGGTTGAGGATGAACGAGTAGGGGTTGTCGTGAACAATAACAATGTCATGCTTCTTGCCGAACGCGATGGCCTTCTCGAAGGTCTCCATCCTTGCGGATGCCCCTGTGGGCATGTGGGGATAGTTGAGCCACATCAGCTTCACGCCGCTGAGGTCCATACGCTCGATGGCGTCGAAATCGGGTTGCCAGCTTCCCTCTTCGGTCAGGTCGTAGAATACAGGCTCGGCCCCGGCCATGCGGGAGATGGATGTATATGTGGGATAGCCGGGATCGGGCACCAGAACCTTATCGCCGGGATTGAGGAAGGCGAGTGAGATATGTGTCACACCCTCTTTCGAACCGATGAGGGGCTGAATCTCGGTGCGCGGGTCAAGGGTGACACCATACGAGCGTCTGTACCAGTCGGCAAATCCTTGCCGAAGCTCGGCTATGCCCACATGGGGCTGATAGCCATGACATGCAGGATTGTGTACGGCCTCACAAAGTGTCTCGACGACATCTGCCGGAGGGGGCAGGTCAGGCCCACCCACACCTAAGGATATGATGTCGACGCCCTGAGCCCTGAGCTCGGCAATCTCACGCAACTTCTTTGAGAAATAATATTCCTTTATATTTTCAACTCTATTTGACGGCCTTATCATTTTTTAATGAGAAATTAGGAATGAGAAATTAGGAATTTAATGAGGAATGAGGAATTAGAAATTAGAAATTAGAAGATTCGGCTTTAACCCTTAACCTTTAACCTCCTAACCCTATAACCTCCCCCCCTTCAGTGGGTTGTTTTCGCTTCGGCGTATTCGCCGAGGATGGAGAGGTCGCGGATGAGGGGGCGGATGGCCTCGATGGCCTGATGATAGCGCACGAGGCTGTCGAAGGTGACATCGACATAGAACCTGTATTCCCACTCGCGCCCCACGATAGGGGTAGACTGTATCTTGGATAGGTTGATGTCATAGAACGACAGGATTGTCAGTACCTTGGAGAGCGCGCCGTTGGTGTGGGGGAGGGTGAAGACAATCGACGCCTTGTCTATGTCGCGTTCGGCAGGCCCTATCTCGGCGGCGGTCAGCGGGTCGGCAAGCACGAGGAAACGGGTGAAGTTACGCTTGTTTGTCTCGATGCCTCTCTCCAGAATCTCGAGGCCATAAAGCCCGGCGGCATATTCGCCACACACTGCCGCATGTCCTGTGAGATGTTCGGCTGAAATCTCACGTGCGCTTCCGGCCGTGTCATTGCGCTCGACCATCTTCAGGTTGGGATGTCGCCGCAGATACTGCTCGCACTGCATCAGTGCCATGGGGTGCGAGTTTACTTCCGTCAGGCTCTCGATTCCCTGGCCCGGGAGTGCGCACAGCACATGCGAGATGCGCAGTTTCAGCTCCCCTATCACCCGGAGGTTGCTCTGGCGCAGCAGCTCATGGTTCTGCAGCAGCGATCCGGCGATGGTATTCTCTATGGCCACAATCCCGAGCAGCGAGGCATCGGTGGCCAGTGTCTCGAACATGGCCGGGAATGTCTCGCACGGGATGGTGGTGACCTCCTCGTCGCCGAAATACAGATGTGCCGCCGCGTCGTGGAAGCATCCTGTCTCGCCTTGTATGGTAATCTTCTTCATACCTTGGTATATAAAATTTCAGCCCCGTTTCAACACTCGCGGTGAGTGAAACGGGGCTGTGGTGAGGTTGGTGTCGTTGTCTATGAGCTTTGGTAGGTTAAGCACGCAGAGTCCCGTTCTTATTTTTCATCAAAATAAAAATAATAAAAGGGATATGTGCTAAATCGTGTCATTGTCAGCTCTTATGATTTTTGCTGCAAAGATATGTCAAATCTTACAATCTGCCAAATATTCTTTATTTAAATTTTCAAAAATTTGTAAAATAGAATGAAGCCGGAGGGGTAGAGCCGAATATTGCCGCAATTTTTCCGTGCGGAAAAAATTTGTTGGTGAACGTTAATTTTTGTAACTTTGCGTCCCGTTATGAAATACGGATTTGACAATGAGCGCTATCTCAGAATCCAGTCTGAGCATATCAAAGAGCGCATAGCCCAGTTTGGCAACAAGCTATATCTGGAACTCGGTGGAAAACTGTTTGACGACCATCATGCCTCGCGCGTGCTGCCAGGATTTCAGCCCGACAGCAAGCTGAGGATGCTCTCGCAGATTGCAGACCGCGCCGAGATAGTCATAGTCATCAGCGCCCTCGACATCGAGAAGAACAAGGTGCGCAATGACCTCGGAATCACATACGATGTGGATGTGCTGCGTCTCAGGAGCGAGTTCCAGAACCGCGGATTCCTTGTCAGCTCCGTGGTCGTGACACACTACAACGGCCAGAGCAGTGCCGACGCCTTCCGCGCGCGTCTCGACCGCCTCGGCATCAAGACATACGTCCACTATACCATCGAGGGTTATCCGACAAACGTTGACCTCATAGACTCTGACGAGGGCTTCGGCAAGAATGACTATGTGGAGACCACCCGTCCGCTGGTCATCGTCACCGCTCCCGGCCCCGGCAGTGGCAAGATGGCGGTCTGCCTCAGCCAGCTCTACAACGAGCACAAGCGCGGCATCGAGGCAGGATATGCCAAGTTCGAGACTTTCCCTGTGTGGAGCTTGCCGCTCAAGCACCCCGTAAACATAGCATACGAGGCCGCTACCGCCGACCTCAACGATGTCAACATGATTGATCCCTTCCATCTTGAGGCATACGGCAAGACGGCGGTCAACTATAACCGCGACATCGAGATTTTCCCGGTGCTCAATGCCCTCTTCGAGGGTATATATGGCGAGAACCCCTACAAGTCGCCTACCGACATGGGCGTGAACATGGTGGGATTCTGCATATCTGACGACGAGGTCTGCTGCCGTGCGTCAAAGGACGAGATAATACGCCGATATTTCACCGCACTCAACCGTCTGGCCCAGGGGGAGGGGAATGACAGTGAGGTCAACAAGATTGCCCTCCTCTTCAAGCAGGCCAAGATTGACACCTCATATCGCCGCCCCGTCAAGGCTGCCCGCGAGAGGGCCGAGCGCAGCGGGGTGCCTTCATCGGCCATCGAGCTTGCCGACGGCACCATCATCACGGCCGAGACAAGCGCGCTCCTCGGCCCGAGCGCGGCCCTCATACTCAACGCCATCAAGCATCTGGCAGGGATTGACCACAAGGTCAAGCTGATTCCTCAGGACATGATCGAGCCGATACAGTACACAAAGACCAATTATCTGCGCTCGCACAACCCGCGTCTGCACACCGACGAGGTGCTTGTGGCGCTCTCCGTGCTGTCGACCACCGACGAGAACTGCCGCCGGGCCCTCGAATGTCTGCCGCAGCTCTACGGCTGTCAGGTACACTCGACCGTCATGCTCGGCGAGGTCGACCACAAGATATTCAAGAAACTCGGCGTAGGCCTCACCTGCGACCCGGCTAAGAAAAAATAGGTTAAAGGTTAAAGGTTATAGGGTTAAAGGTTCTATCTGTCATTGATCCTTTAACTTTAACCTTTAACCATTAACCTTTAACCCAAAGTCCATTGTTATGTTGATTCTCCAGCTTGCAGTCATTTTCCTTTTCCTCGCTGCGGGAGAGTTTGTGGTATGGCTCACCGGGATTCCGGTCCCTTCGAGCATCATCGGCATGCTGTTGCTGACGGCTGCTTTGCAGTGCAAGGTGATACGTCTGCGGCATGTCTCGGGGGTGGCCGATTTCCTTGTCGGTAACCTCGGATTTTTCTTTGTGCCTGCGGGCGTCGCGCTGCTGGGCTATTTCGACCTGCTCAAGTCGCAATGGGTTGCCATAGTGGGCGCATCGGCGCTGAGCACATTCATAGTAATAGGCGTGACAGGCTGGGCACATCAGCTCACACGCCGCTATTTCGCACATCACACTCATGAACTTCCTCGAAAATAGCTATCTGCTCATAGCGCTGACATTCGCAGTATATGTCGTGGCACAGCGCCTCTACCGGCGCACGGGTGTGATGCTGCTCAACCCCATCATGGTCACGATTGTGGTGCTGATACTGTTTCTTGTCGTGGCCGGGGTGCCATACGAGAGCTATGCCGTCGGTGGCGGAATGATTGAGTTCTGGCTCAAGCCTGCCGTCGTCGCCCTCGGAGTACCCCTTTACAAACAGCTTTCCACCATTCGCAAGCAGCTTGTCCCGATTCTTGTCGCCGAGCTGGCGGGATGTGTGGCCGGAATAATCTCTGTGGTGCTTCTGGCCGAATGGTTCGGTGCCACACGCGAGGTCATAATCTCTCTGGCGGCCAAATCGGTCACAACACCCATTGCGATGGAGGTGAGCCGCAGCCTCGGTGGGATTGCACCCCTCACGGCGGCTGTTGTCTGTGCCGTCGGCATATTCGGAGGTATGTCGGGATTCAGGGTGATGAAGATGACCCATGTCAAGAGTCCTATCGCACAGGGCCTCTCGATGGGTACCGCCGCCCATGCCGTGGGCACGACCATCATCATGGAGCGCGGCAGCTATCGCTACGGGGCATGGTCGTCGCTCGGACTGACGCTCAACGGACTCCTCACGGCTCTGCTCACCCCCACAATCCTCGCCCTGATGGGTTACGTGGTCTGACTGCGGTCGGCGAGCATCTCGGGGTATGTGGGTATGCCCTCGATGAACGAGCACCGGGCGTCCTCGTAGTCGACACGGCAGCAATAATGGCTCAGGCCGTTGCTCACGATGAGATAGCGCACCTTAAGCACAATATTATAGCGTACTATCTGGTCGAATACCTCGCGCGTAATCCTCACTGACGGAGCCTTGTATTCCACTATGGCCACCGGGCGCAGGTCCGGGGCATATATCACCGTGTCACAGCGCTTTGAGGTCGAGTTGAGGGTGATTCCCATCTCGTTTGCCACCATCGTGCGGGGCACCTGCCTGTCGGTGGTGAGATAGCATACGAAATGCTGCCTCACCCACTCCTCGGGGGTAAGCACAAGCCATTTCGAACGTATAGGGTCGTGTACCTCGACCCCCTTGGGGCCTCTTCGCAGCCGCAGAGGGGCAGGGGGGAGGTTGAGCCTGCGGGCTATATGGTCTGTATCGTGCGTTGTCTGCATGGTCTGGGGTACAAAATTACGCATTACGGGCCGAAGATTCAAAAAATCTTTGTAAATTTACACATTCAAATTCATCCATCCGCTATGGCATCAACCGCACCCGCCTTGACATATCCGCAACTGCGGCGCGACCTTCGCGCCGGCAAAATCGCCCCCGTCTATCTGCTGCACGGCGAGGAGGGATATTTTGTCGACGAGCTTGTCAAGGAGTTCGAGCGTCTTGTTCCCGAGGATGAGCGCGATTTCAACCTCTATGTCCTTTATGCGCCCGAGTCGGGTGTCGATACCCCCATGGACATCTGCCGCCGCTATCCCATCATGGCCGACCGCCAGGTGGTGATACTCAAGGAGGCACAGGCCATACGCTCGGACCAGCTCAACCGTCTGCACCATTATGCCTCGCGTCCCAATCCCTCGACAGTCTTTGTCATCTGCTCGCGCGGAGCCTCGGTGAAGGGCAAGGAACTCACAGCCGCCGTAAAGAAGAACGGTGTCATATTCACCTCGCAGAAACTCAAGGAACGCGACATAATCCCCGCCATCTCCGAGCTTGTCAAGGAGAAGAAACTGAACATTGAGCCAAAAGCCCTCTCGATGCTGCGCGACTATATAGGCACCGACCTCTCGCGGCTGTATAACGAGATAGGCAAGCTTGCCTTCATACTGGGCGAGGAGGCCATGATAACCCCCGAGTCTATCGAACGCAACATCGGCATATCCAAGGACTATAACAATTTTGAGCTTGTCGAGGCGCTGAATACGCGCAATGCCGCCAAGGCGTTCACCATAGCCCGTTATTTCTCGGAGAATCCCAAGAACAATCCGACCGTGATGACAGTATCCACGCTGTTCAACCATTTCTCGAACATCCTTATCTACCACTATACGGCAGACAAGACCAAGAACGGATACATGAACGCCCTCGGGTTCAGGAACGAGTGGCAGCTCAAGTTTTTCGAGGCAGCCCCGAAAGCCTACAATGTGCGGCAGACCATCGAGATAATCTCGGCCCTGCGCGAGTGTGACACACGGTCGAAAGGCATCGGGTCGCGCCAGGACGAATATCAGTTGCTGCACGACCTGATATTCCGCATCCTCACTGCACGTGGCGTCATAGATGTATGAGCGGTTTCAGCTCGATATTTCGCCCTAAAAATTGCAAAATCGGGAGTTTCGTTGTAACTTTGTAGCGTGATGAACGACGAGAAGCGCAAATCGGCAGCCCGTGAGGCGCTCGAGGCATACATAGCCTCGCGCGGAATGCGGACTACCCCCGAGCGGCGCGCTATCCTCGACAGTCTCATGGCCATGCGCGGCTCCTTTGACGTGGCCGCTCTGGGCGAGAGGCTTGAGGCCGACGGATTCCGTGTCAGCCGTGCCACCCTCTATAATGCGCTGAGGCTTTTCGAGCAGGCCGGCATAGTGGGGCGTGACCATGCGGGCGAGGCGGATGCCGCCTCGCGGCTGTGGGAGATTGTCGCCGACCGCGGCGTGTCCATCATGCTTGTCTGCACCCGTTGCGGGCGTCGCCGCAGCCTGCGCGACCAGGCCCTGTCGCGGCAGTTATCGGCCCGCAGGTTCGCGTCGTTCACCGCCACGGGCATAGACGTATGCGTCAGAGGTCTATGTGCGCGATGCCGCAAGCTGTCGTCGCAGCCTGCCTTGTTCTGAAACTCTCACCTCGAATCATTTAACCTGAAAAAAATAAACTCTTAACACAAGCATACATGAAAGTAGACGTGCTTCTCGGCCTCCAGTGGGGCGACGAGGGTAAAGGAAAGGTAGTCGATGTGCTCACCCCGCGCTATGACGTGGTGGCACGTTTCCAGGGTGGCCCCAACGCCGGGCATACCCTTGAGTTCGAGGGTAAGAAATATGTGCTCCGTTCGATTCCATCCGGCATATTCCAGCACGGACAGGTCAACATCATAGGCAACGGTGTGGTGCTCGACCCCGTCCTGTTCAAGCAGGAGGCCGAGGAACTTGAGAAGAGCGGTGTGGACCTGCGCTCTATCCTGCGCATCTCCAAGAAGGCCCATCTCATCGCCCCCACACACCGTCTGCTCGACGCAGCCAACGAGAAGGCCAAGGGTGGCAAGAAGATCGGCACCACCGGCAAGGGTATCGGCCCGACTTATACGGACAAGATCTCGCGCAACGGCCTCAGGCTGGGCGACGTGTTCCATAACTTTGACGAGAAATATGCCTCCCTGCGCAATCTCCATCTGACCCGTCTCGCCGCACTCGGTGCCGAGCCCGAAGGTCTGGAGGAGCTTGAGGCAAAATGGATGGACGCCATAGAGTATCTGAAGACATTCCGGATTGTCGACTCGGAATTCCTTGTGAACTCACTGCTCGAGGAGGGCAAGAGCGTGCTGTGCGAGGGTGCCCAGGGTACACTGCTCGATATTGATTTCGGTTCATATCCCTTCGTGACATCATCGAACACCATCAGCGCCGGAGCCTGCTCGGGTCTCGGTGTGGCTCCCAACAGGATAGGCGAGGTGTTCGGCATCTTCAAGGCATACTGCACTCGCGTCGGCAGCGGTCCGTTCCCCACCGAGCTCTTTGACGAGACCGGCAAGCGCATCCGCGACCTCGGCCATGAGTATGGTGCCGTCACGGGACGCGAGCGCCGCTGCGGCTGGATTGACCTCGTGGCCCTCCGCTATGCCATCATGCTCAACGGCGTGACACAGCTCATAATGATGAAGAGCGACGTGCTCGACGGCTTCGACGAAATCAAGGCCTGCACGGCATACCGCATCAACGGCGAGGAGACCAAGCAGTTCCCCTATTCGATAGAGGAGGGAATCGAGTCCGTCTATACCACCCTGCCGGGATGGAAGACCGACATGACCGGGATGCAGAGCGAGGATGAGTTTCCCGCCGAGTTCAAGGCATACATTGATTTCCTTGAGAAAGAGCTCCGCACCCCCATCACCATCGTCTCTATCGGTCCCGACCGCAAGCAGACCATCGTGAGAAAGAAATAATACGGGCAAGCATCAACCTGTCCGCGTTGCCGGGACGCACCCACGCGGGAGCGTCCCGGCTATTGTCTTAAACGAACAAACCCTACAAACGCCTTAAACCATACGACCATGGCTAAAGTAAAACCATTCAAGGGCATACGCCCTCCGCGCGAACTGGTCACCCAGGTGGCGTCGCGCCCATACGATGTGCTTAATTCCGAAGAGGCCCGCGCCGAGGCCGAGGGGAATCCCCGCTCGCTCTATCATATCATCAAGCCGGAGATTGATTTCGCTCCCGGCACGGACGAGCATGCTCCTGAGGTCTACGACAAGGCCGTAGCGAATTTCAACGCCTTCCGCGACAACGGCTGGCTGGTGCAGGACGACGCAGACCACTATTATATATATGCGCAGACCATGAACGGCCGTACGCAGTATGGCATCGTTGTCGCCGCCAATGTCGACGACTATATGGAGGGACGCATCAAGAAGCACGAGCTCACACGCCGCGACAAGGAGGAGGACCGCATGAAGCATGTGCGCGTCAATAACGCCAATATCGAGCCGGTGTTTTTCGCGTTTCCCGACAACGAGCGTCTGCAACATATCATCGACACCGTGACGGCCGGTGAGCCTGAGTATGATTTCATCGCCCCCGACGGCTTCGGACATCATTTCTGGGTCATCAGCGATGAGGAGCTTATCGCTGCGGTGACCGAGGAGTTTGCCAACATACCCTCGCTCTATATCGCCGACGGCCATCACCGTTCGGCTGCCGCCGCGCTGGTAGGACATGAGAAGGCACTCGCGAATCCCGCACACAAGGGTGACGAGGAATACAACTATTTCCTTGCCGTGGCATTCCCCGCCTCGCACCTCAACATAATCGACTACAACCGCGTCGTCAAAGACCTCAATGGCCTTGCGTCCGAGGAGTTCCTCGACAGGGTGAGAGAGCATTTCACCGTCGAGGACAAGGGTGACGGCGAGCCCTGGCGTCCAGACGCGCTGCACAATTTCTCGCTCTATCTCGGCGGACGCTGGTATTCGCTCACGGCCAAGCCCGGCACCTACGATGACGCCGACCCTATCGGAGTACTCGACGTGACCATCTCGAGCGATCTGATACTGCGCGATATCCTCGGCATCACTGACCTCCGCTCAGACAAGCGCATCGACTTTGTCGGCGGCATCCGCGGGCTCGGCGAGCTCAAGCGCCGCGTCGACTCGGGCGAGATGGCCATGGCGCTCGCGCTCTATCCCGTGAGCATGAAGCAGCTCATGGATATTGCCGACACAGGCAACATAATGCCCCCCAAGACCACATGGTTCGAGCCCAAACTGCGCTCAGGCCTTGTGATTCACTCGCTCGACTGATGGCGTGATTGCATACTGCATTCCACTGTCCCGCGGATTCATATCTGCGGGACAGTTTTTCTGTCAAATATGCTGTCTTATCTCCCAGGAAGCCGGATTGACAGGATGGCGTATGTATATGAAATGGTTCCTGGGCTAATTTTGTGCTGTCAATTATAATCTTGAATCATGTTTACCATAGATTTCAGAAGAATAGTATTGTCCGGGCTCGTCATCTTCTCGGCCATCGGTGTCATGGCGGATGTGACACTGTTTGACGGAAAGAATCCGGTCAGTTTCAGCCGTCCCGGATGGTGCGGACGCCCTGTGACAGAGATTGCAGCCGGAATGCTGGCTGATGATGTCGAGGATGTCACCGGGCAGAAGCCTGTGATATGTGACAGCGGGAGGGACGCCATTATAAGGATTTATAATCTCGCGACCGTAGGAGTCGAGGAGGCTGCCGAATTGAAGAGGGCAGGGGTCAGGGCCACGCGCATCGAAGGAAAGAAGGATGGCTTCATGCTAAAGACGGCCCGTGGGAAGCTATATGTGGTCGGTGCCGATGACCGTGGAACGGCTTACGCTATGCTTGAGGTGTCGCGTATAATGGGTGTCTCGCCGTGGGTATGGTGGAACGACGCTACACCGGCTCGGAAGGAGAGGATAACCCTCCCGGATGATTTCGAGACCATACAGACCCCTTCAGTAGAATACCGCGGCATATTCCTGAATGACGAGGACTGGACTCTCCAGCCCTGGAGCTGGAAGACTTTCGAGCCGGGGCAGAAGCCCGGAACAATCGGAGCGGGGACCTACAAGGAGATTTTCAAGCTCCTGCTGCGTCTCCGAGGCAACGCAATCTGGCCTGGAATGCATGGCATGACAACACCGTTCTATTATGTCGATGGTGCGAAAGAGGTTGCTGACAGTTGTGCCATAGCAATCGGCACCTCGCATTGCGAGCCGCTGATGCGCAACAATGTCGGCGAGTGGAAAGAGGATGAGCGCGGCCCGTATAACTATATCACCAACAGTGAGTCTGTCAGGAAATACTGGTCAGAACGTCTGAAAGAGGCCGGAAGGTATGAGAATATGTATACCATAGGGATGCGCGGCATCCATGACGGACATATGGAGGGTGTGGGCACGATGGACGAGAAGGTGTCGGCATTGCAGCGGGTGCTCGATGACCAGCGCGAGCTGCTGGCCATGTATGTCGATTCGGCGGTGACTGCAATCCCGCAGGTCTTCGTGCCGTACAAGGAGGTGCTTGAGATTATGGATCACGGACTCGTGGTACCCGATGATGTCACCTTGATGTGGTGCGATGACAACTACGGATACATGACACGCCTAAGCGACGCGGAGCAGCAGAGGCGCAAGGGTGGGGCAGGTGTATACTACCATCTCAGCTACTGGGGACGCCCTCACGATTACATGTGGCTCGGTGCCACGCAGCCGGGACTCGTCTACAGCGAGATGAAGGAGGCATATGACCACAATGCCCGCAAGGTGTGGATTGTAAATGTCCATGATATGAAGACTGCCTCCTATCCGCTTGAGCTATTCATGGATATGGCATGGGACATCAGCTCTATATCTCCCTGCGGGGTCGAAGGGCATCTGGAGAGATGGCTGTGCCGGGAATTCGGCGACAGCATAGGACGGGAACTTGCGCCTGTCATGAAGGAGTATTACAGGCTCTGTGCCATACGCCGTCCCGAATTTATGGGCTGGACGCAGGTCGAGCTCGCTGACCGCAAGGCTTATCCGCGCGGGCGCTCGCATGTGATGGACACAGAGTTCAGCTTTAAGGAGTTTGGCAATGAGGCCGACCGTTATCTGAACGCATACAGGTCCATAGCAGACAAGGCGGAAGATATTGGGCACAGGGTACCCGAGCAGCTCCGTGACAACTATTTCGCCCAAATAAGGTATCCTGTGGTGTGTGCTGCCAATATGGCTGTCAAGATGCTCGAGGCCCAGAGGGCAAGGTCATTTGCGTCGGGACAGTGTGACAACACTCTGTGGGGACGCGACAGCCTTATGCTGGGAGCATGTGCCAGAAGTATTGACGCCTATCAGAATATAAGGAAACTCACGTCATATTACAATGACTCGCTTGCAGGAGGAAAATGGAGGCACTCGATGTGCATGAATCCGCGCGATCTTGCGGTATTCAATCCTCCGGTGCTACCGGTAGGACTCACCACCGAGGAGGTTGCCGCATATCTTGTGCCTGCGCCGGACAATGAACTGCAATCCGCACATGACGATTATGTGGCTGTGAACTGCTGCGACTACACATCAGCCACATTCATACCACAGCCGGTCTCATTGCTTGGCCACAGTCAGGCGGCTGTCCCGCTGCCCAAAGGCGAGACCCTGTCATTCGAGATGGAGCTTGAACACGATGGCATCGTGTCGCTGACGACAGCGGTCATCCCCACGCAGCCCGACGACACCGGCGACATACGGATCCGGGTGAGGATTGACGATGGAGAACCACAGACCGTAAGTTTCAAGGAAAGCGGGCGTACGGACAGATGGAAGGAGAATGTCATGCGCAACCAGGCAAGGATCATGACAAGTCATCCCTGGACACCCGGGCGACATGTGGTGAGTGTGACCGCTCTCGACAGCCATGTCATCCTTGACCAGCTTTTGCTTGACACTAAGGCTCACCGTGGATTCTATGTGATTCCGGCTTCAGGGACCCCTCTAAGGAGATGAGAAGGTGTGTGGGAGGATATATTTTTGTTTAGATTAAGTGATTGGTCAGTATTGTGCATACTGCTGTATATCAGCAATATAATTTTTGAAACGTTGATATTGGCTTTAGATTGGCATCTAAACTTGATAAAGATGTCCGAATAATGGTTAATTTTGCAATGTGTAAAAAATCAATGACCTGTCGACGTACGAAAATTCTAACGCTAAAAGGTGAAAATTTACATGTGATATTTTAAAATAGTGCATAAATAAACGCCGGGATGCCTCGTGAGAAGCGTCCCGGTATTAAATTTTTGAGGGTTTGCGAAAATTGGCTATATGTTGTGGAAAAATGCTCAGAAATTATGTTTTACGAAAGAAAAATGTTAAAAATCTTGCGTGTTTCGCGGCAAATATCTACTTTTGCGATGTCGTTTAGTTTCTGTTAAGTCTTTTTTACGGATTTTTCATCACTCTGCACGACCCCGGCTGCTATTCCAACAGGCAACATATATTTCATATAGGTATTCAGTAAATCACAGAGACAATGAAACTGAAAGGTAAGAAAGTGAGCGGCGGATGGATTGCCGTCGCCGCAGTGTTGGCAGTGCTGAGCATAGCCGGAGCCCGGCCATCGGGTTATGAGGGTCTGTTTGACCTCGCCTCACCGGGAGTGGGTGCCAATGTGGCATGGATGATCACCGCCACCATCTTCGTGCTGATGATGACCCCGGGCCTCTCGTTCTTCTACGGAGGCATGGTGCGGCGCAAGAATGTCATCTCGACCATGCTCCAGAGCTTCATCGTCATGGGGTTCGTGAGCGTGCTGTGGGTTGTCTTCGGATTCGGACTCGCCTTCGGCAACGATATCTGCGGCATCATCGGTGACCCCCGCGATTTCTTCATGATGAAAGGGGTAGGGGTCACCAACATTACAGACCCCGAGCATGAGCTCTCGCAGATAGGTCTCGTCACCACGACAATCCCACTCGCGCTGTTTGCTCTCTTCCAGATGAAATTCGCCATCATCACCCCGTCGCTCATCACCGGTGCCTTTGCCGAGAGGGTACATTTCACCGGCTATCTCCTCTTCATGATGCTCTGGACCGTGGTTGTCTACTGCCCGCTGGCGCACTGCACATGGCATCCTGACGGCCTGTTCGGACAGATGCACGTCCATGACTATGCCGGTGGAATCGTGGTCCACGCCGCCTCGGGAATCGCCGCCCTCGCCGGAGCCCTGTACCTGGGCAAGCGCACTGAGACCTCCGGCAACAAGCCCGCCAACGTCCCCTTTGTGCTTCTCGGTGGCGCCCTGCTGTGGCTCGGATGGTTCGGATTCAACGGAGGAAGCTCTCTTGCAGCCGATGGCATAGCCATCTCGGCATTCCTCAACACCAACACTGCCGCCGCAACCGCAATGGTGGCATGGATAGCCCTCGATGCCGTGCGTGGCCGCAAGCCATCGGCCATGGGTGCGGCCATCGGCGCTGTGGTGGGTCTCGTTGCCATCACCCCGTGTGCAGGATGGGTCACTGTGGGCCAGAGTGTGACCATATCATTCATCATCACCGTGTGCTGCAATATGGCATGCGCCTCTAAAGGATATTCGCGTCTGCTTGACGATGCCCTCGACGTCTTTCCGACCCACGGGCTCGGTGGCATCATAGGCACCCTCCTCACCGGCATTTTCGCATACGATTATTTCGCCGCTTCGGCCGAAGGTGCCATGATCAGCCGCGGCGAGTTCTTCCTCAACCATGTCATCGTCATGGCAGGTGTGTTTGTCTACACCTTCGTCATGAGCTATGGACTCTACTGGCTCACCGACAAGATTGTACCCATGCGTGTGTCGGGGTGGAACGAGCGCGTCGGCCTCGACTCGTCGCAGCATGGCGAGGAGTATGAGAATGCCGCCTCCGAGGCTCTGCCGTCAGAATCTGACTGGTTCAAGGGTGTCGAGGAAAACTGAAACCGATAATCTTCATCACACATACTGTTTATGATAAGAAAAGCTGAGGGACTTTATGATCCGCGTCACGAGCATGACGCTTGTGGCGTGGGGCTCCTGGTCAACGCCAGGGGCCTGAAAAGCCACCGCCTTGTCGAGCAGGGCCTCCAGGTGCTCGAGCACATGGTGCACCGCGGCGCCGAGGGAGCTGACCCCAAGACCGGTGACGGTGCGGGCATCATGGTCCAGATACCCCACGAGTTCATACTGCTGCAGGGTGTCCCTGTCCCCGAGAAGGGGCGCTATGGCACCGGGCTTGTCTTCATGCCCCGCGACACCGATGCCCAGGAGCTGATGCTCGACATCATCGACCGGGAGGCCGCCGCGCTCGGACTGCAGCTCATGGCCGTGAGGTATGTGCCCGTCAACAACGAGCAGCTTGGCTCGGTAGCCCGCGCGGCCGAACCTGCCATAAAGCAGATATTCGTTTCTGACGAGGAGACGGACGAGCCTGTCGAGCTGCGCCTCTATCTTCTGCGCAAGGCCGTCGAGCGCCGTATCGCCTCGGGTAACATCGCCGGGAAGGAAGAGTTCTATATCGTGTCGCTTTCATCGAAGATAATGATATACAAGGGGATGCTGTCAAGCCTCCAGCTCAGATATTATTATCCCGACCTGATGAATCCCCGCTTCACCACGGCGATGGCTCTGGTTCACTCACGCTTTTCGACAAATACATTCCCCACATGGTCGCTGGCACAGCCATTCAGGATGCTCGGCCACAATGGTGAGATAAACACTATCCAGGGCAACCGCCTGTGGATGAAGGCCCGCGAGGGCGTGCTTGACTCGCCTGTGTTCAGAGGCCGTGACCTTACCCCCATCATCCAGCCCGGCATGAGCGACTCGGCGTCGCTCGACAATGTGCTCGAGTATTTCGTGATGGCAGGGATGAGCCTGCCGCACGCTCTGGCAATGCTCGTGCCTGAGTCGTTCAACGACCGCAACCCGATTTCGCCGGGGCTGAAGGCGTTCTACGAGTATCATTCGATACTTATGGAGGCGTGGGACGGCCCTGCGGCGCTGCTGTTCAGCGACGGACGCTATGCCGGAGGTATGCTCGACCGTAACGGACTCCGCCCGGCACGTTATCTCATCACTCACAATGACACTGTCGTCATCGCCTCCGAGACAGGCGTCCTCCCCTTCGACCCGTCCGAGATACGCGAGAAAGGGCGTCTCCGTCCCGGCAAGATGATGATGGTGGATATGCAGGAAGGGAAGATATATCACGACGCCGAGCTCAAGGAGGCACTGGCCGGCGCGCATCCCTATCGAGACTGGCTGTCGATGAACCGTATCAACCTCGACTCGATCACTTCGGGCCGCAAGGTCGACAATGCCGTCGCCGGGTCGCGAAGACTATTGCACACATTCTCGTATAACCGCGAGGAGGTCGAGAAGATTATGACCCCTATGGTGGTCGACGGCAAGGAGCCTGTCAACTCTATGGGCAAGGATACCCCCTCGGCTGTCTTCTCGCGCGAGCCCCAGACTCTCTACAACTATTTCCGCCAGCATTTCGCACAGGTCACCAACCCTCCTGTCGACCCTCTGCGCGAGGAGCTTGTGATGAGCCTCGACAGCTATATCGGTGCCGTGAAACTCAGTCTGATGGAGTTTTCGCCCGAGATGTGCAAGATGGTGCTCCTACGCCGTCCCATCATCACCAACCGTGAGCTCGACCTGCTCTGCAACCTGCGCTACAAAGGGTTCAACACCCGCAAGCTGGCCATGACATTTCCTGTGGCAGACGGACCGGAGGGGCTTGCCAAGGCTGTCGAGCGTCTGTGTGTCGAGGCAGAGCAGGCCGTGGACGACGGGTGTAACTATGTGATACTGTCAGACCGCGGTGTAGATGCGGAGAATGCTCCCATACCCGCTCTGCTGGCCACCTCGGCGGTGCATCACCACCTTATAGATAAGAAGAAGCGTGTGCAGACCGCACTTGTCATCGAGACTGCCTCGGCCCGCGAGGTGATGCATTTCGCCCTCCTTGTCGGCTATGGCGCAAGTGCGGTCAATCCCTACCTGGCCTTCTCGGTAATCAACGACATGGTGCGCGACCACAAGGTGCAGCTTGATTTCGACACAGCCTCGCGCAATTTCATCAAGGCCGTAGACAAGGGCATCCTCAAGGTCATGTCCAAGATGGGTATCTCCATGCTCACGTCGTATAAGGGTGCGCAGCTCTTCGAGGCCCTTGGGCTGTCGCGCTCGCTGTGTGACAGATATTTTGGAGGCACGCCGAGCCCCATCGATGGCATATCGCTCGACGACATCGCCGCCGGGATACTCAGGGCGCATGACGAGGCTTTCGGCGAAGGGTTCGACGAAGCCGCCCCGTTGCCGTATATCGGCCAGTACTCATACCGCAAGGATGGTGAGAAACATGCGTGGAACCCCGAGACCATCTCTACACTGCAGCTCGCCACGCGCCTCGGCAGCTATAAGAAATTCAAGGAATACATCTCGCTTGTCGACGACAAGGAGGAGCCCCTCTTCATACGTGATTTCCTCGGATTCAAGAAGGGTACACCTGTCCCTCTCGAGGAGGTTGAGTCCGAGGATGAGATTATGCGCCGCTTCGTCACGGGTGCGATGTCGTTCGGCTCGATAAGTCGCGAAGCCCACGAGGCCCTTGCGATAGCCATGAACTCGATCGGCGCCCGCAGCAATACCGGCGAGGGTGGCGAGGACTCCGAGCGTTTTGCCCCGCGCCCCGACGGCTCATCGGCCCGCTCGGCCATCAAGCAGATTGCATCAGGCCGTTTCGGCGTCACCACCGAGTATCTGGTCAATGCCGACGAGATACAGATTAAGGTGGCACAGGGTGCCAAGCCCGGCGAGGGTGGCCAGTTGCCGGGATTCAAGGTCAACGAGATAATCGCCAGAACCCGCCATTCAATTCCCGGCATCACCCTTATCTCGCCTCCCCCTCACCATGACATCTATTCTATCGAAGACCTCGCGCAGCTTATCTTCGACCTCAAGAACGTCAATCCGTCGGCCAAGGTCAGCGTCAAGCTCGTCTCCGAGACAGGTGTCGGCACAATTGCTGCCGGAGTTGCCAAGGCCAAGAGCGACCTTATCACCATCAGCGGCAGCGATGGCGGAACGGGGGCATCTCCCGCCAGCTCGATACACTATGCGGGCGTACCTGTCGAGATAGGACTATCCGAGACGCAGCAGACTCTCGTCATCAACAACCTGCGCGGGCAGGTCAAGCTGCAGGCCGACGGCCAGCTCAAGACACCGCGCGACGTCGTGGTGATGGCAATGCTCGGCGCCGAGGAATATGGTTTCGCTACCAGCGCCCTCATCGTGCTTGGCTGCGTGATGATGCGCAAATGCCACAAGAACACCTGTCCCGTAGGTGTCGCTACCCAGAACGAGGAGTTGCGGCGCCGGTTCAAGGGGCGCTCGGAGTATGTGGTAAATTTCTTCCGCTATCTGGCCCGCGGCATCCGCGAGATAATGGCTGAGCTGGGTGTACGTCACCTCGACGAGATAATAGGACGCACAGACCTGCTGACGTTCGATGCCGACAAGGTAGCCCGCTTTGCCCCGGGGGTCGATTTCTCGGCACTGCTCCACAGGCCTGACCCCTCGTCCGACCATGCGATAATACATACCACCGAGCAGCGGCACGAGATTGAGCATGTGCTCGACCGTGAGATAATCTCGCGTGCCGCACCTGCCATAAGGATGCAGATGCCCGTCGGGCTTGAGTTTGCCGTCGGCAATACCGACCGTTCTGTAGGTGCGATGCTTTCGGGCACGATAGCGCGTCAGTATGGAGCCGAAGGGCTCCCCGAGGGCTCGGTCAACTGCACCTTCAAGGGCTCGGCCGGACAGAGTTTCGGTGCCTTCCTTGTCAACGGAGTCTCGTTCCGTCTCGAAGGGGATGCCAACGACTATGTGGGCAAGGGGCTTTCGGGCGGCCGTATCGTCATAGTGCCCCCCGCGGGTTCGGGATTCGCCCCCGAGGACAACATCATAGCCGGAAACACCTTATTATATGGGGCGACCTCCGGCGAGGTCTATATCAGCGGCCGTGTCGGCGAGCGTTTCTGTGTACGCAACTCAGGTGCCACCGCTGTCGTGGAGGGGGTCGGAGACCACTGCTGCGAGTATATGACAGGTGGCCGCACCGTTGTGCTGGGCCCCACAGGCCGTAACTTTGCAGCCGGAATGAGCGGCGGTGTAGCCTACGTCTGGGATCCGGCTGGAGATTTCGACTATTTCTGTAACATGGAGCTTGTCGAGCTCTCGCTCATCGAAGATCCAGCCGACAACCGCGAGCTGCACCGTCTCGTCTCCGCGCATTTCAAGCATACCCGCTCGCCTCTCGCGGCCCGTATGCTCGACGACTGGCAGAACTATGTCGGACAGTTTATCAAGATTATCCCTATCGAATATAAGAAGGTGCTCCAGGCCGAGCAGCAAGCATCAACCGTAAAAGACTGACATTATGGGCAATCCAACAGCATTCCTCAATATACCGCGCCATGAGGCCGGATACCGTCCCGTCGACGAGCGCGTCAATGACTATGCCGAGGTCGAGATGACCCTCCGCCCCGGCGAGCGCCGCGAGCAGGCATCGCGCTGCATGGACTGCGGCGTTCCTTTCTGCCACTGGAGCTGTCCGCTCGGCAACCGCCAGCCCGAATGGCAGGACCTCCTCTATCACGACGACATCCGCGGAGCATACGAGCTCCTGACGATGACCGACGATTTTCCCGAGTTCACGGGGCGTGTCTGTCCGGCCCTGTGTGAGAAAGGGTGTGTTCTCAACAAGGAGCACGAGCCCGTCACCATCCGTGAGAACGAGCGCGCCATCATCGAGCGTGCCTTTGCCGAGGGTATAGTGACGCCGCGTCCGCCCAAAAAGCGCACGGGCAAGAAGGTTGCCGTCATAGGCTCGGGGCCAGCAGGGCTCGCCGTGGCAAACCGTCTGAACCGTATGGGACACACCGTGACCGTGTTCGAGAAGAACGAGGCCCCCGGGGGACTGCTCCGTTTCGGCATTCCTGATTTCAAGCTCGACAAACGTGTCATAGACCGCCGTGTAGAGCTGATGAAGGCCGAAGGGGTTGAGTTCAAGTGTGGCGTGAAGGCGGGAGAAGACATCACGGCCTCACAGCTTCTTGATGACTTTGATGCCGTATGTCTTGCGATGGGTGCCGAGGTGCCCCGCGACCTCAGGGCCGAGGGACGTGACGCCAAGGGAGTGCATTTCGCACTCGAGCTCCTGCAGCAGCAGAACCGTGTCAATGCCGGGACTGAGGTGGCCGATGCCGACCGCATCACCGCCAAGGGCAAGCATGTGCTTGTGATAGGGGGTGGCGACACGGGCAGCGACTGCGTAGGCACCTCACACCGACAGGGTGCCCTGTCCGTCACTCAGATAGAGATTATGCCAAAGCCTCCGGTTGGCGATAACCCCGCCACACCTTGGCCCGCGTGGCCTCAGGTGCTCAAGACATCAAGCAGCCATCTCGAGGGGTGCGACCGCCGGTGGCTTCTCGACACCAGGCGCATCATAGCCGACAAGTCGGGTCATGTGCGCGAGGTTGAGGTCGAGGAGGTGAGATGGGAGAAAGATCCCGAGACAGGACGCATGAATCTCGTCCATACAGGCAATACCTATAATATAAAGGCCGACCTTGTGCTTCTTGCCATGGGTTTCACAAATCCTGTGGCCGAAGGGCTCCTGTCTCAGCTTGGAGTTGCGCTTGACGGGCGTGGCAATGTAAGGACAGATGCGTCGCATGCCACATCCGTTGCCGGTGTGTTTGCCGCCGGAGATGTTGCCTCGGGGGCCTCGCTTGTGGTGAGGGGCATAGCCTCGGGACGCGACACTGCCAAGGCTATCGACATCTATCTCTCGGGCCGTTGAAGGTATGCTCTAAAAGGTAAAATATGTGCAAATTGTTAAAATTATTTCATGATTTATACAATATTTTGCATAATTTAACCTAAAATTGGCTCGCTACGAAAAAATGGCTAAAAAAAGTTTGGTATGTCAAAATTTTGTCTTACCTTTGTAGCGTTTTTGAAGCTTAAATATTGTTCAATAATTTAACAAAACACGAAAATGAAAAAATTAGTTTTAGTTGCTGCTGTTGCTTTCAGCGCTTCTCTCTTCTCTTGCGGTTCGTCTGACAAGGCTGCCGACGCTAATGCAGCTGACACCGCAGCTGTAGTTGAGGAGGTTGTAGCTGTTGAGGAAGTAGTTGACTCTGCCGCTGCCCCCGTTGATAGCGCTGCTGCTGCTGTTGACTCTGTTGCTGCCAACGCCTAATATATAAGGCCTCACAACAGCGCGACTGCCAGAACAATGTTTTGGCATTCCACAGAAAGCTCAAGCTGATTGCCCGCGACGTGCGAGCGACCAGCTTTTTTCTTTATATACCGTTGACTGATGAAAAGACTCTGTAAGCCGCTCACCATACTTTTTCTGTTTTTCTCGGCCATTATGCCGATTACCGGGGCCACGCCTCTCCAGACAGCGATGCCCGGTACAGTTGTGCGCCATGTCGTGCGTTCTCCCCAGCTCGGCGAGGATGTCGATGTCGACGTGTGGCTCCCTGCCGGTTATTCGCGCCATGCGGCACCATATCCCGTCATCTATATGCACGACGGACAGAATCTCTTTGACGCCTCCACAACCTGGAATCATCAGACCTGGAATGTCGATTCGGTAGCCGGACGTCTCGCCGCATCCGGCGAGATTGAGGCACCTGTAATTGTGGGAATCCACAGCAACCCCGAGACCCGCATCGGTGACCTTATGCCACAGCGTGCCCTTGAGGCGTTTCCAGCCTCGATGAAAGGGATGGGGGAGATGGTGCTACGTGGCGACAGGTACGGTGATTTCATTGTCAACACGCTCAAGCCACTGGTCGATACGGTCTATAACGTCCGCACAGACGCGGCCTCGACGTCAGTTATGG
The DNA here is from genome assembly GCA_001701225.1 of Bacteroidales bacterium H5. Lineage (GTDB taxonomy): Bacteria > Bacteroidota > Bacteroidia > Bacteroidales > Muribaculaceae > Duncaniella. The sequence goes on from DAAQ01000021.1 coordinate 44,335, forward strand.
GGTCGAGCATGGGAGGCATAATTTCCGTCTACCTGATGTGCGAGTATCCCGACGTATTCGGTGCGGCTGCGGGTCTGTCGACACATTGGATCGGTTTTACTGACGGCGAGCCCGAGCCGGACTTTGTCAATGCCGTCTACAGGTATCTCGAATCAAACTTTCCGGCCGACGGTGCTCACAGGCTATATCTCGACCGCGGCACAGAGACTGTCGACGCGCACTATGGCCCGGCTGACGACAAAATGATAGGTCTCGCCGAGAGCAAGGGCTACCGACGCCCTGTCTCGCTCGAGACCTATGTGGATAAGGGAGCCCCGCATGAGGAGAATGCATGGATGCGCCGTGTCGGGCGCCCGCTGCGTTTCCTGCTCGGCGGTCACTGAGGACCGAACTCACCGTTCAGTGTCATGAACCGCTCTTTGCTTGCCTGCGAGAGCTTTTCCATCGAGGCGACAACCTTGTCGAACGGCTTGCGTCGCATATCGCCGCTTTTTGAGTAGAATTTGTCTGCATAACATATCAGTCGCTCCAGCACCGTCTCGGGCATATAGCTGACATCGGTGGGGAGGGGGAGGCCCTGTGCCTCGACCTCCTCGCGTGTTATCCCGGCCCCTGTATGCCGCTCGGCCACGCGGGCATATATCTCTGGCATACCCTCGCGGCGCATTATCTCCGCCCCGAGTATGCCGTGGCGGATATACGGCTCTGTGCCGTGACAGTCGATAGACGCTGCGTCGGTCATGCAGATGCCTATGTCGTGCAGCATTGCCGCCCCCTCGATGTCGTCCTCGTCGAGCGACAGACCTCTGGCGCGGGCAATCTCGAGCGCGAGGTCGGCCACGGCACGGCAGTGCTTCAAATAAATTGCCCGGCGGAGGGTGTCCGCCGGGTAATATCTGTCAATGAGTTCCTGATATGTCATCACTCTACGATTGTGCACCATCCGTGGGTGTCGGGAAGCTCGCCATACTGTATGCCGCGCAGTGTCTCATAGAGCTTTGTCACGATGGGGCCGGGATTGCCGTCCTTCGACACGACATATTTCTTGCCGGTGTCGAGGTCGTCGATCCGGCCTACGGGCGATGCCACAGCGGCAGTGCCGACAGCTGCGGCCTCGTCGATGGTCTCAAGCTCGTCGACGGTGATATGGCGGCGCTCGACGGGTATGCCCATATCCTCGGCAAGCTGCATGAGGCTCTTGTTGGTGATTGAGGGAAGGATCGAGTCTGAGGCCGGAGTGATATATGTGCCGTTCTTGATGGCTATGAAGTTGGCCGGGCCGCACTCGTCGAGATATTTCTTCTCCTTGGGATCGAGATAGAGGACAGCCGAGTAGCCGAGCTCGTGGGCGTGCTCGCCTGCGGTGAGCGATGCGGCATAGTTGCCACCCACTTTCCAGAGTCCTGTGCCGCGCGGTGCAACACGGTCATACTGGCGCATGATGCAGATGTTGGTGGGACGGAAGCCGGTCTTGAAATAGGGACCTACCGGGGTCACGAGTATCATGAAGAGATACTCTTTGGCGGGTTTCACGCCTACCTGAGCCGAGATGCCGAGCTCGATAGGACGGATATAGAGCGACGCACCCGAGCCATAGGGGGGCACGAACCGTTCGTTCAGCTTGACTACCTTGAGCACCATCTCGCGGAATTTCTCCTCGGGCAGCGGCTCCATGAGGATGCCCTTGGCAGATTCCTGTATGCGGTGAGCGTTCTCCTCGAGACGGAACACCCTGATCTTGCCGTCCTTGCCTCTGAAAGCCTTCAGGCCCTCGAATATTTCCTGACCATAGTGCAGGCAGGTAGCGGCGATATGGAGGTTGACCTCCTCGCTCTGCGACACCTCTATATCGCCCCATTTCCCGTCACGGAAATAGCAGCGCACGTTATAGTCTGTCGGCATGTAGCCGAACGAGAGGTTTTTCCAATCTAACTCTTTCTCCATAGATTTATGCGGTTAGCGGGTTATTAGTTTTGACAAAATTACAAAAAAACCGTCATACTCCTAACGATTCACGAAAAAAAAGAGTTAATTTTGCGGACATGAAAAAGCTGTTTATCCTGACCGCGTTGCTGCTCACGCTGTTGAGCGCACGCTCCGAGCGTCCTGTCATCTCGATATTGGGCGACTCCTATTCTACATTCGAGGGTTATGTCGAGCCCGACACAAATCTTGTGTGGTATCATTCGCCGCGCCGTGAGAAGACCACTGACGTCGACAGCATGCCACAGACATGGTGGGGACTGCTGACATCGCCCCGCAGCCAGTTTGAGCTTGGTGTCAACAACTCCTATTCGGGCTCGACCGTGTGCCGTACAGGCTACAAGGGTGCCGACTATACAGACCGGGCCTTCATCACGCGCATGAACAATCTGGGCAATCCCGACATAATACTTGTGTTCGGAGGCACCAACGACTCGTGGGCCGGTGCGCCCATCGGTGAGTATGTATGGTCAGACTGGACAGACGAGGAGCTTTACTCGTTCCGCCCGGCCATGGCAAAGATGATGGACGGACTGAAGGGACAGTATCAGGATGCGAAGATATATTTCATCCTCAATACCGAGCTCAAGCCCGAGATAAACGAATCGGTCTATACTGTCTGCCGCCACTACGAGGTGCCTGTGATAACGCTGCGTGACATCGACAAGCAGAGCGGCCATCCGTCTGTCAGGGGGATGGAGGCGATTGCAAGTCAGGTCGGCGCGCGTTTGAGACGCTGATTCAACGGTTACAATATTTATATGAAAAAGATTCACTCCTCTCTTATCGAGCTCATAGGTAATACGCCACTGCTCGAGGTGCGCAACATCGAGGAGGCCGAAGACCTCAAGGCCCGTCTCCTCGTCAAGATAGAATCATTCAATCCCGGCGGCAGTGTCAAGGACCGGGTGGCCCTCGCCATGATCGAGGATGCCGAGCAGCACGGTCTCATCGAGCCGGGGGGCCTTATCGTCGAGCCCACCAGCGGTAACACGGGCATCGGTCTGGCATGGGTTGCCTCAATCAAGGGATACCGTCTCATACTCACGATGCCTGAGACCATGAGCCGCGAGCGCATGAGCCTGCTCAGGGCCCTCGGCGCCGAGCTGGTGCTTACCCCCGGCTCCGAAGGGATGACGGGCGCCATATCTCGCGCCGAGGCTATACTTGCCGAGAATCCCGGTGCTTTCATGCCGGGGCAGTTTGACAATCCCGCCAACCCCGCGCGCCATGAGGTTACCACCGCACAGGAGATATGGGACGATACCGACGGTGAGGTAGACATATTCGTGGCCGGAGTCGGCACCGGGGGCACGCTCTCGGGGACGGGACGCGGACTCAAGGCACATAACCCATCCGTGGAGATTGTTGCGGTCGAGCCGTCAGACTCACCCGTGCTCGAAGGGGGAAAGCCCGGTCCGCATAAGATTCAGGGTATCGGTGCCGGATTCGTGCCTCGCAATTATGACCCTTCGGTCGTCGACCGGATCATCCCCGTCACCTATCCCGAGGCCGAGGCCGGTGCCCGGATGCTTGCGCGCTATGAGGGGGTGCTGGCCGGGGTGTCGTCAGGGGCTGCATTCCATGCCGCCCTCTCGCTGGCCCGCGATCCTGCCAACAATGGCAAGACCATCGTGGCGCTGCTCCCCGACACCGGCGAGAGATACCTTTCGACGACCTTGTTTGCCGACTGAGAGGCCATTTGCATGTGAACTTTTTGTGATGCGTGTTTGTAGTATTATCAGTAATCACCACAAATACGACATTATGAAAAAGACTTTCATGTTCCTTTTGGTCAGCCTCATCGCCGTGATGGCGTGGAGCTGTAAAGACGATGATGACAAGGATGTACCCATGTCATACGATATGCTCCCAAAGACTGCCCAGGAGTTTATCTCACAATATTATCCCGGTGACAAGCCTGTGCGCGTAGTGCGCGAGGGCGACCACTCCGGCTCGGCCTACGAGGTCGTGCTTGCCAGCGGCAATGAGATAGAGTTTGATGCCGCCGGTCTCTGGATTGATGTTGACGCTCCTGCCCAGCATTCTGTACCCGAGGGCATAATCCCCACCCCAATCAAGCTCTACGTCGAATCGAATTTCCCCGCATATCTTGTCAACGAGATTACCCGCAACTCAGCCGGATATGAAGTCGAGCTGACCAACGGCCTCGAACTGCAGTTCGACCAGGACGGCATCTTCATCGGCCACCTCGATTGACAACTTTCATATTGATACTTATTCCTGTTTTTGAGAAGCAGATTGTCTGTAAGCCGAAGGCGAACACCCCTGCTTATTCTTGAAAGCACGCTGGAAATACTGAGAATCGGAATAGCCGCACATCGCGGCTATTTCTGTTATCGGGAGTTCGGGACGTTCGAGCAACAGTTGCACTGCACGTCGCATACGTGCCTCAATCAGGAGTTGAGCGGCCGAGATTCCAAGCTGCGACCTTAGATGCCGGTTAAGCGTTGAACGGCTTGTCGCGGCTGCGGATGCCATGTCGTCGATATTGGCATCCGGATTGTCGATATTCTCCTCGATATATTTACCTATACGGATTAGAAAAGGAGATTTCTCGGGTGGAACCGCTTCAGGTCGTGGCTTTGATGGTGCATCAGGATTCTTTTCTTCGGGTGTGATTTCTGGAGCAGGCTGATTTTCGCGGATGCGGATCAGTGCCATGTATTTGTCGAGCAGTTCCTTGCGGTTGCGCTTAATCTGCCGTACATATATGTATGTATATACACCTCCCCCGGCTATCCCGGTTGCAATGAGAGCGAAGAGTAACTTGGCCCACCATGTCTCATACCAATAGGGTGCGACAGAGATTGACAGATGCCTGTTGTTATCCACCCATCGGCCATAGCGGTCGGTAGATTGCACTTCTATGATATGTTCGCCGGGAGATAGGTTGAACAGTGTGACGCTCCTTTTCTTGCTGGCATTCGACCAGGGTGAGCTGTCAACCCTTGTGCGGTAAAGTATTCCGCTGTTGTCAATGAAATCAAGTGCAGCGAACTCTATTCTGACATTGCGTCCGTCGGCCGGTAATTCGATGGCCTTCAGCGGAGGAAGACAGAACTCGTCGGGAGCACCGTTTACGGCCAGAGTAGTGAACACAATCCCGGGCACGAAGTCTTGGCTGTAAAGATTGTGGGTAGTCGCCACAAATGCTCCCTCCTCAGCCCCGAAGAGCCATGAGCCGTCGGGCAGTCGCAGTGGCGTACATTCGTTGAACCGGCAGGTGTCTGACCAGAATGATTTGCCGAAATTGACGGTATGGCCTGTCTTCGGGTTGAAAGCCATGATATTGTCGTTGCTGACGATAATCAGGAGCGAGTCAGAATCAAGCGTCATCGCCTTGCAGACATCGCCGGTAAGGGTCGAGTTGCTACGGTTGACATGGGTGAAAACCGGATTTGCTGAGAACAGGGTGTCCTCGTTGATTATGTCTATGCCAGATGTCTCATGTGCGATATAGATGTTCCCCTTTGAGTCGCGGGCGAGTGCCATGGTCGCGTCGCTCGCCAGACTTTCGGGAACTTTCCCGTCGCGGTGAATCTGATGAAGCTTTGTGTCAAGATGGTTTTCGTTGTCAATACGGCCTATCAGCAGACCCTCGGTGGTCGCAGCGATAATCCTGTCGTCGGGTGTTATCAATAATTTACGTACCTTATATCCACCCAGTGACGCCGATAAAGACGGATTTTCTGCTGCGGGGTTGCCGATACATTTTATCCCTTTGCCATATGTGGCGATCCAGAGGCGTCCCCGGCTGTCTTCCCGTATGTCATAGACGCTATCTGTGGCGATGGCCGGTTGTCCGAGTCTCATCAGTGCCCCGGGCTTACATCCGACCCAGATGTCGCTGGTCCGGGTCTGGTATAGGACATAGGGGACAGAGCCGATATGTATGGTCTCAGGAATCGAGTCACCGGGATGATGATAGACCTTTATGGCATTGTCCGAACGGCATCCGACCAGCAGTCTTCCGTCGCGGTCGAGAAGTAAAGAACGAGGATATGCGTCTTCTGTCCCTCCGAGAATGTGCGAGGGACGACGTTTGTCCGATGTTTTGTATAGTCCGCTCCTGTCTGCCCACCACAGGTTCCCCTGCGCATCGGTGAGTCCTCTCCATGGACGCCCCATTAGTGGCGTGAGCGAGTCTCTCTGAGTATCGGAAATATCATTGAAAGTATATGTGTCAAGTGAAAATTCGTATATCCCGTCATCCGTCCGGCAGAATATGCTCCTTTTTGTCGAAAGGAGTATGTCGCGTATGCGGTCAGTCCTGATTGGCGTGCTGTCACCCGGTCGTATTTTGACCCAATGGAAATCATAGCCGTCATAGCAGTTCAGTCCGTTCCAGGAGGCGAACCACAGGAGGCCTTCATCGTCCTGCACTCCACCTCCGACCCGTGAGTCCGACATGCCTCTGGTATAGTCATAACGCTCCGTGGTCTTTTGCTGCACCTGACGGGCACCCAGTGCAAGCCCAACGGATAGTATTATCGCGAAAATAGTGATGCGGTAGAATTTCATGCCTGTAACCCTTTACTACCTTCAAATTTAGTCTAAAAATCTTTATAAACAAAGCCGATATGTTTCTTTGACCCGATTTTTGACCCGTTTGACCCGAATTTCGCCATTATTTCGCATCCGTTCGGCTAATTTTGCACGGAAATTCATCATTAACCCTAACCTCATACAGACACCATGAGAAAAAAACTGATTGCCCTGTTCGCGTCTCTTGGCGCGTTTACGGCTTTTGGCGCCGAGCAGACGGTGGTTGCCCATTGGGAGTTTACTACCGGCTATGACGCTCAAAGCAACGGCTCGGCGGTGACCTACACCCCGAATGACGATGGATGGAGTGCCTCGTCCAACGAACGTTGGTCGACCAAGCAGCCTTATTTCCTGCCTAACACCTGCGCACTGACACAGGATGACTGCAAGGTGACCGTACATACCAGCGACGGCAAATGGCAGCTCACCTCCAGCGGGTCGGCACCCAACTATCTGCTGCGCCTCAACACTGCCTCCACAACGCGCTTCACACCTAAGGCCGATTACAGTGACGGTACGAAACATGACCAGTTCTTTGAGGTCGAGATGCCCACTACATCACTCACCAACATCAAGGTGAATTTCGCCATAGGCGATGGTTCCAGCTCGGCCACAAAGTTCGGGGTCGTCTACTCTGTAGATGGTGGCGCGACATGGACCATCCTGCCGGACTATACGTCGGGCAGCCATTGGAATACATATAATGATGTGACATATCCGCTACAGGCAGACAACAAGGAGAAGCTCATAGTCCGAATGCTGATACAGTCGGCTACCAAGACCAGCAACTATAACCTCAAATATCTCAATATTCTGGCTGACGACAACCAGGCTCCCGCACTTGTCAGCATTGACCCGGCTCAAGGTCAGGACGATGTCGTGCCTACGGGACGGATTACGATGAAATTCAACGAGAGTGTCGTCGCTGCCGATGGCGCTGCCGGCATCCTTACAAACAACGCTACCAAGAAATCCGAGAGGCTGACACCTGTTGTCAATAACTCGAAAGTCACTTTTGCGTTCGAGGAACTCGACCTGTCGTCATCATATACCTTCACTGTACCGGCTAACTCCTTTTCAGACCTTGCCGGAAACATCTGTACGGAAGCATATTCGGTTACATTTACGACTTCCGACAAGCGTCCTGTGCCTCCGCCCGTGCTTGACAGCAAGAACCGTCTGTGGTACAACCGCCCGGCATCCTATTGGGAAGAGGCACTCCCTCTCGGCAATGGTAGGCTTGGCGCGATGGTGAGCGGCAGTGTCGCCAAAGATACCATCCAGCTCAACGAGGATACATTCTGGGGACAGTCTCCCAACACGAATCACAATCCCAAAGCCAAGAATGTGTTGGCAACTGTCAGAAACCTGATTTTCAACAAAGACTATACTGAGGCTCAGAAGCTGGCGATACCCAATTTCCAGTCAACTGCATCGCATGGTGCACAGTATCAGGCTGCCGGATGTGTCCTTCTGGGCTTCCCGGGACATCGTTATAATGACGAGGAGCCGGGCGCGACAGATGGTTCCCGTGATGTTCAGGCTTATGTACGCGATCTCGACCTCGGCAGGGCTGTCGCTACGACATCCTATGTAGCCGACGGTGTGACTTATAAGCGCGAGGTGTTCACCTCTTTCGCCGACAATGTCACCGTGATTCGTCTGGAGTCTTCAGAACCAGGCAGACTTGATTTCAACGTGTGCTTTGCGGCCCCTATCAAGACAAATATGGAGAAGCTTGGCGTAAACCAGATCACGCCCGACGGCATGATAAAGGCTTCGCTCATACCTGCAAGGGAGAAATCTGAGAATGTCGACAACAAGCTCAACTGCTACACCTTCATCAAAGTCATAAACGATGGTGGAACGCAGACGAACACCGGCCATCAGAATGTCGTCCAGTATGGACTTGTGGCAGGTAACCCTTCCGCCCCCACGATTGAGGTCAGCGATGCGACATGTGCTACGATAATAATATCATCGGCTACCAATTTCGAGAATTATGACGATATCAGCGGTGACGCCGAGGCCAAGGCGCTGGCATATATGGAGAGTTATCTCTCCAAAGACAGGGACTATGCCTCGACTCTCGCCGACCATGTGGAAAGATACAGCGAGCAGTTTGACCGCGTCAGCCTCAATCTCGGCGAGAATGCAGCCAAAGAGCAGAAGGATACCGAGACACGTATCAAGGAATACAACAAGGAGGGAAATGACCCCGGCCTTGTGGCCAATTATTTCCAGTTTGGCCGCTACCTGCTCATCAGTTCCTCGCAGCCCGGGACACAGCCTGCGAACCTGCAGGGCATCTGGAATCCGAATGCGCGTCAGTATCCCGCATGGGATTCAAAATACACCTCGAATATCAACGTCGAGATGAACTATTGGGCTGCCGAGGTCGCCAACCTCACGGAGTGTCACGAGCCATTCATCGAAATGGTCAAGGATGTCTCAGTGACAGGCAGTCAGACCGCACGTGAGATGTATGGTGCCCGCGGATGGGTGCTTCACCATAACACAGACATCTGGCGTGTCACCGGTGCTGTCGACAATGGTCCTGTCGGTATATGGCCAACCTGTAACGCCTGGTTCTGTTCGCATCTTTGGGAAAAATATCTCTTCTCGGGCGACAAGGACTATCTTGCCGAGGTATATCCCGTGATGAAGGGTTGTGCCGAATTCTTTCAGGATTTCCTGACAAGAGATCCCGAGACAGGTTATATGGTTGTCGCTCCGTCAAACTCTCCCGAAAACCATCCGGGCAAATGGAAATATACGACAAGCGACGGAAAGGAGATGAATGTATCGCTCTTCGGTGGTGTGGCCATGGATAATCAGATGGTTTATGATGTGCTGAAGAATACAGCCGAGGCTGCCCGCGTGCTTGGAAAGGATGCTCCCTTTGCAGCCGAACTTGACGAGCTGAAAGCGAAAATCACTCCATATAAGATAGGTCAGTACGGTCAGGTACAGGAGTGGCAGGAAGATTGGGACCGCGAGTCGACCTCCCACCGTCATCTTTCCCACCTGTGGGGTGCCTATCCGGGCAATCAGGTCTCGCCTTATGAAAATCCCACACTGTTCCAGGGCGTTTATAAGTCGCTTGTGGGTCGTGGAGATGCTGCTCGCGGATGGTCTATGGGCTGGAAGGTGTGCGAGTGGGCCCGTATGCTCGACGGAGACCATGCACTCTCCATAATCAGGAATCAGTTACGCCTTGTCTCCCCCAATATCACCATGTCTGACCCCAACGGTGGCACATACGCAAATATGTTTGATGCTCACGCCCCGTTCCAGATAGACGGCAATTTCGGTTGCTGTGCCGGAATTGCGGAGATGCTGTTGCAGTCGCACGCAGGTTTCGTGCATTTGCTTCCGGCACTTCCCTCGGCGTGGGCCGACGGTGAGGTCGAAGGTCTCCGTGCGCGAGGCGGATTCGAAATTGTCAAGATGGCCTGGAAGGAAGGGCACATCGAGAGTGTGACCATAAAGTCCACTCTGGGCGGAAACTTGCGCCTCCGTTCCAATACAGTACTCCGTATGTCTGACGGTCAGGATCTTCAGGCAGCATCGGGAGATAACACCAACATGTTGACGCAGCCCTATGGAATGCCTGCGCCCGTAGTTGCCGATATGAAGAAGATTCCCGATACCATACTCCCGCAGACCTATCTGTATGATATCCCTACAGAGGCCGGACAGGAGGTAACCCTTGTCAGGAGCGATTCTTCGGTCGAAGAGGTATGGGCCGGTGAGGACGCCGAGGAAAGTGATTGCTACAATATCCTGGGACAGAAAGTCAGAAAAGACTATCCCGGACTGGTGATACAGAAAGGCTCTAAGCGTCTCAACCGCTGAATAGGTCAGAAATGACCTCAAACTGAAAAGTGCCGGAGACATACCTGCATAGACAGGGTGTTTCCGGCACCTTTCTTATTCCCCGGTTGCTTTGAAGCAGCCGTTGGGGCAGGTGCGGACGCAAAGGTTGCAGCCGATGCAGTTTTTGCGGATTGGCAATGCGTGCCTGTGCCACAGGAAGCTGACCTTGCGTATTGCATTGTGCGGACAACGTTCGACGCATTTCCAGCATGCGGTACATCTGCGGGGAGAGAATGAGGGATGTCTTACTGTTTTTTCCATTTTTCCGTTCTGTTTATTTGTTTCCTGAAAGTATTCCTGTGTCGCTGTCGGGTTCAAGACCGTGGGTGCTGATGTCGCGCTGCTTGCGGCCGAACTCGAGGTCAAGGCTGAATCTGAGTGCGAGGTATGAGCTGCTACGTCCACTGTGCGCGAGGGATGTATATGGCGTGAGGTCCGAGAGGTTGCGCGTCTCCATGCTGTAGTCACGCACGAAGGCGTTGAAAACCCCGATATGCGCGCTCCAGCCATTACCACGGTATCCCGCCATAATCTGGTTCATGTCCTTCTCCTCGATTATTTCCTCGCCATACATTCTGTTTGCCGGGCCCGACATTATGTTGCCATAGGCGAGCCAGTGCCCATAGGTGAAATCTACGTTCAATCCCATACGGAAGATGCTGTGGGTGTGGCGATAGTCTGTGCCGTGGCTGAAATAGCGCGTCAGCAAGGGTTGTGCCGTGATTGAGATATGGTTGTTCCACGGACGCAGGGACAGTGATGCTCCCGCGGAGAGTGTGCGGAACGAGCGTTGGTTGAGGTATGTGCGCACGAATATACCCTGTTCGTATAACACGGATTCCATCACGGGACGGTGTTCGTCGAGATATTCAATCTTCCCCTCGATGCTGAAAAGGGATTGTCTGACCGATGCCGTGAATGACTGCCGTGTGACACGGAACGGTCTCAGCGAGGGATTGCCGCGGCGTATCATGCCGGTCTGGACAGGCTGCGAGACGTCGCTTATCTCTGAGGCCGATGGCATCACATGGTCGACCGAAGCCGTATAGCGCATGAACCATCCTTGGGCGGGACGATAGGAGATGTTGACCGAGGGATGGAGGAAAAATCCGTCAATATCGCTATTCCTCTGTCCCAGATGACGATAGGAGCCACGTAGATTGCAGACTATGCCCCAGTTGCCCAGACGGTCGGAGTATTCTCCGGCGACGCCTCCCTCCGATTGCCTGACATTGACGCAGGCTGTCTCGGGGAGTAGGTAGACGTTGTGTATCGAGGATACGTTGGCCGTGATGCCTACGCTCCATGCGCGGCTCCCGATACGGTTCTCATATACTCCGAGAAATCTCAGGGCATATTTGTCACCCTTCACGCGGCTTGATTCTCCGATGCCGTCCTCCGAGTATTCATGCAGCATGCGTGAATGTATATAGGAGCCCTGCAGGTCGAGGGTCAGGTTGCTGTTGTCGGTGAATCTGTGTACCCCGTATAGCCCGATGCCCGGACGCACCGAGTGCTCGGCAGTATGTTCCGTGACCATGACGGGGGTGTCCGTATCTGATGTGTGCAGCAATCCCTTGCGGTCTCCCTCCTCCTTGTCGGGCGTATTGTCAAGGTCGAGTCCCAGGCGTATCTGCAGCCGGTCGCCCCCGGGATGCAGGTAGTCGTAGCTGAGCGCGCTCTCAAGACCGATGCCACCGACTGTGACGGGGAGTCCTGTCTCATGGCGGGTGAGTATGGCGTCGGGATAGTGCCATGTCTCGTCATAGTCCCTTATCCATCTGTCCTTGCGCTGGCCCATGAAACCGATATTCGCTCTCCATGACGAGTTCCTGTCGTCATATTGTCCGGCGAAATGGTCGATAGACGCATAGCGTCCCCGCGCCACGGCTCCGAAGGCATCCATAGATATGTTTCCCCCGGTGTCATGGCGTACGGTTATGTAGTCGATGACTGCTGAGGCTCCGGCATATCTCATGCCCGGGCTGTCATGGTATTCTATCCTGACCACATCCTTCGGGCGGATGGCCGCAATCTGTGCCGGGGTCGATTCTACTCCGTTGACACACAGTATTACGCTGCCTCCCGAGGGGATTGTTATCTCGCCGGAGAACGGACTGACGGTAATCCAGGGTATCTGTAGCCTGCGCAGCAGGTCAATCCCGTCCGTCGAGCTTGCGGTCGCCTCTCTGTCGGGACGTATCACCTTGCGGTCGTTCCTGTCGATGACGGGAGAGGCGGTGACGGTTATCTCATTCAGGTCAATAGCCGATTCGTCGGCGCACACGAAGGGGGCTGCGGTGCATATCAATGCCCACATGATATATTGTCTTAGCATGTTGTCGGGGGGATGGTCAGTCTTTAATTGTCAGCGCGTCATAGAGCTCGTGAAAGCGTTTGCGCAGATATTTGACAGCGTAGTGTTTGCGTGATATCAGGGTCGCGGCCGGGATGCCTGTGGCCGCAGAGATCTCCTTGACGGGCATACCGTCGAATACCGTGAGGCAGAAAACCTCGCTCTGTTCAGGGGGGAGCTCTGCGAGGGCCATATCAAGCTCCTGCCATACAAGCTGCCGCAGATAGATTGTGTCGGGTGCATCCTGAGGGGAGCAGAAGAGGGTTTGCGCTATCTCCTCGCACACTGTGTCTTCGGTCTCGATGGAGACTTCGCGCTTCTTGCGCCAGAAATTCAGTACGGAGTTGCGCGCGACACGGTATAGCCAAGCCGAAATGTGGCCGATCTCGGTCTCATCGTCGGCCGATGTCCTGGCAAGCTGATAGAAGACATCCTGCAGTATATCCTCGGCATCCTCGCGGGTCTTGACCATCGAGCGGATATAGCCCATGAGCCGCGGAGAGTACTCGGACACAATATCTCCGAGTCTGTCATTGGGCCGCATCTTCCCTGTCTGTGGCACTGTGGTGGAACATGTGATGCTCACGGCGACGGCGCTCGATAAACTCCCGGCGTTCACTATCGGTCATCCCGTGCCAATGTGCGGCCCAGTCGCCGTGGTGATGGAAAACCCTGTGCAGACTCCCTAAAAGTATGAAGAGCCCGATGATGAAACCTCCTGTAAGGAATTGTCCAAGCAGGAAGAGGCCTGCCCCCTCCCAAAAACCGATTGCGGCGAATCCGCAGGCCGAAACCAGCACGGCATTCCATAAGGCTGTTATGGCCAGTGAGGCAAGAGCCGGGATAGCGGCAAAAAATGTGACGAGTATGACTGTTGTCTTGACTGCTTTTTTCATTTTGATAAATCTTTTGATATGGTTGTCAGAGCTGCTCTGTCAGTTAAGACACGTCATGCCCGGAAATATTTTATCGTCGTACAAAAAAAGCCGGAGAAATTTGTCGTCTCTGCCACCTTTCTCCGGCTTGATAAGTGATGTGGATGCATTATCTCTTATTTCATCCGCAGATGATCCATCATGACGAAGGCGAAGGGGCGTTCGTCGAAGAAGCGGAACCCGCATTTCTCATAGAGCGCGCGGGCCGGATGATTCTCTTTCTCGACAAGGAGTCCGAGGGGTTTGCCGCATTTGCGGGCACGTTCAGCAGTGGCCATTATCAGTGCCTGGGCATATCCGCGTCCACGCCGTGAGGGAATGACTGCGAGGGTGTCAAGATAGAACTCGTCCGGCGTACATTCATCGCCCATCGCTGTCATGTCGCGGTCGAGAAACTGCTTGGCGGCTGCGAAGAAATGCTCGCGCATCTCCCGTAGCCCCGCGCCGTCGTATGCCACGCACACGCCCGACGGCTCTCCCATGTCATCCTCGGCCACAAGGGTGTTGAGATAGCTGTACTGGGTGTCGTCGCGGCGTGCCAGCGACTCGAAGAGGTCTATCACATCCTCGCGGGTATGTGCCTCTCCGGCAAGACTGTCGGTAATCTCGGCACCGATAGCCTCGGTGACAGACTGGGCTATGAGCCGCGCGTCTGCAGGTGTTGCGGGTCTGATGTTCATTGTCGTGTTATCTCGATTATGTCGTGGTTGTCTGTTTTTGCTGTTCCCTTTATGTGGATGTCTGCGGGAAGCGATGGCGCGGGCACTTTGCCATGTATGGCCAGAGGGGAACGTTCGATGCGTATGCGGTCCCAGAGCCCTTCGTCCATGAACGAACGAAGCGCCTCGGCACCCCCCTCGACAAGCAGTGAGGTGATGCCGTGGTCGGTATAGAGCATTTCAAGAACCTCGGCGAGCGAGCCATAATCCCTCATCACCAGCACGTCGTCGGGGGTGTCGGTAATCCGTCCCCGGCGGTCGAGCACGACGCGGCGCGGCGAGTGTCCGGCAAAGAGGCGCGTGTCGAGGCGCGGATGGTCGGCAAGCCATGTGCCGCTCCCGACGAGTATGGCGTCGTGCGTGGCCCTGAGGCGATGCACCGCACACGAGTTGAGCAGAGTGGATATATGTCCGTCGATGAATCCGTCGGCACTCTCGGCCCATTTCAGAGTCACGAAAGGACGCCGGTGTGTATGGGCCGTCATGAACTTCTCGTTGAGGGCCATGCACTCCTTCTCGAGCATTCCGACCTCGACCTCGACGCCCGCCTCGCGCAACATGGTTATGCCGCGTCCGGCAACCTTGGCAAAGGGGTCGGCGCATCCTATGACTACCCTCGGGATGCCTGTCTCTATGATGAGCCGGGCACAGGGCGGGGTCTTGCCGTAGTGGGCGCAGGGTTCGAGTGTCACGTACATGGTGGCATCTTTCAGCAATGCCTTGTCTCTGACAGAAGCCACGGCATTGACCTCGGCGTGCCCCTGGCCGCAGCGGCGGTGCCACCCCTCGCCTATGATACGTCCGTCGGGCGCGACGATGACGGCCCCGACCATAGGGTTGGGCGATGCGTCGAGCTCACCGTGCCGGGCAAGCTCGAGCGCGCGGCGCATATATCTCGGGTCGCTGTTCATTTTATTTCGGGTTCTTTCCAGTCTCCGTTTTCCTTTATAAGGGCTATGAGGGCAGGGATGGCCTCGTCGGCAGGAATATTCTTGACCACGCACTGCTTGCCTTTATACAGGCTCACGCGGCCCACTCCGGCACCTACATAGCCATAGTCGGCATCGGCCATCTCGCCCGGGCCGTTGACGATGCAGCCCATGACGCCGATTTTCAGTCCGGTGAGATGCGATGTCGCCTCCTTGATGGCCTTGAGGGTGTTCTGGAGGTCATACAGTGTCCGTCCGCATCCGGGGCAGGCAATGTATTCCGTCTTGCTGATGCGGTGGCGCGTGCCTTGGAGTATGTTGAGGCTCAGGGCGTTCAGCTCGTCGCGCGACATAGTCGGATTGGTGATTGATATGGCGTCGGCATATCCGTCGAGCAGCAGTGATCCGAGGTCTATCGAGGCGGCGATTGCCGTGGCCTCGGCATCCTTTCCCGTATAGTCTGTGTGGAGTATCACGGGATTCATCAGCCCGGCCTCGCGCACACGTGCCATGAACGATTTCATCAGCAGGGGAGCATTGACGCTCGAGGCCGACAGCCTCACAACATTTCCGGGATGTGCCGCCATCTCTTCGAGCAGTGCGTCGGCGGTGTCTTTGGCCAGGTCGGCACTGATTAGGCCGGACAGTTCCGAGGCCTCGAAATCGAGACCTTCGACACGGCTCACGCCTTCGCTCCAGAGGCTCTTGCGGGGAGAGCGGTCATTGGCCGGTGCATCAGGTACGGTTACGGGACAGGCTGCAATCTCGGCTATGTGGGCGAGGATGGCCCGCGCGGGTGCGATCTCGTTCTCGGGATTCTCGCTCAGCGACACACGTATTGTGTCGCCAAGGCCGTCGAGCAGCAGCGAGCCTATGCCGGTGGCACTCTTGATGCGTCCGTCCTCTCCGTCGCCGGCCTCGGTGACGCCGAGATGGAGCGGAAAGTGCATCCCCTCGGCATCCATCGCCTCGGCCATCATGCGTACGGTGCGGGTCATCACGACAACGTTCGATGCTTTGATGGAGATGACCACGTCACGGAAATCATGCCTGATGCAGACGCGGAGGAATTCGAGCGCGCTCTCGACCATTCCCTCGGGGGTGTCGCCATAGCGGCTCATTATGCGGTCTGAGAGCGAACCGTGGTTCACGCCTATGCGGAGTGCGGTGCCGTTGGCCTTGCAGATGTCGAGCAGAGGCACAAGGGCCTCGTCAATCTTTTTTATCTCGGCCTCGTACTCCTCGTCGGTGAACTCGATTTTCTTGAACACACGTCCCGGGTCGACGAAATTACCCGGATTGATGCGCACCTTCTCGACACGCGATGCCGATGCGAAAGCGGCTTTAGGGTTGAAATGTATGTCGGCCACGAGTGGGACGTCATACCCGTCGGCCCGTACCTGTGCCCGGATAGGGGCGAGGTTCTCGGCCTCGCGCACACCCTGTGCCGTGAGGCGCACTATGTCGCCCCCCGCATCGGCGATACGCTCTATCTGAGTCACCGACCCGGGTGTGTCCATGGTCGACGTAGAGGTCATTGATTGCACCGCCACGGGATTCCCGTCGCCGATGGTTACACCACCGATGCGGACAGGCCACGAGTGGCGGCGCTTATAGCTGTATGATGCCATCAGTCTACCTTAAATTCATATTTCACCTCCTTCAGTTCCTCGTTGGCCTTGACAATCTTCTGTGAGAGTGTCGAGCGGTATCTGTCGAAACGCTCGGCCAGCGCGGGGTCAGAGAGGGCGAGAATCTGTACGGCTGTCACGGCCGCATTGACTCCGGCGTTGATGCCCATGGTGGCGACGGATATGCCCGGGGGCATCTGCACGATAGAATAGAGGGCGTCCTGTCCGTCAAGCGACGAGTTGATGGGAATACCTATGACGGGTAGGGGAGTCATGGCGGCGATGACGCCGGGAAGCGCTGCTGCCATTCCGGCTGCGGCGATAATCACTTTTATGCCTCGGTCGCGTGCTCCGCGGGCAAACTCCTCGACCTCGCGCGGCGTACGGTGGGCCGAGAGGGCGTTCATCTCGAAAGGCACCTGCATATCGTTGAGGAAATCGGCGGCTTTCTTGAGTACGGGGAGGTCACTTGTGCTCCCCATGATGATACTGACGATAGGGGTCATGAATAGAGTTTAAAGATGAAAGATTAAAGATTAAAGTTTAGAGAGTAGAGTTTAAAGATTAAAGTCGGGAGTTTGAGTTTTAGTTAATAGTCTAAGTTCTTTAAACTTTAAACTTTACTCTTTCCTCTTTAATCTTTAAACTATGAACCAGACACATAGGAATCCGTTGGCGGCGCCTGCGAGGAACTGCAGCAACGTATGCCGCTGCATATACACGCGGGCCGACATCACAAGTCCTGTCAGGAGTATGGCTGCCGAGAGCCAGACGTCCATCGTGACGATGGCCTGATGGAAATCCGTTATCCTGAACAACATGGCCACGAGTCCGCCCATTGCGGCCGCGTGGGCCGAAATCTTCCACCAGCGGTTCACGATTATGTTTATCACCGTGGCGCATGCGGCACCGGCGAAGAACATCGGAAGCCACTCCGGGGCACCTGCCCTGAACAGGAAGAATGCACATGCCGCATAGCAGAGCACCACAATGATATAGGGGATGGTGCGCTCGGTGCGGTTGTTGAGGCCGGTATCGCTGACAACTCCTGTGCGATAGAGCGTCATGATGCCGACAGCAGGGATGAATGCTGTGATGAGGAACACTACACCTACCGTTCCCCACAGTGCTCCCGCAGGGAGTATACTGAGTATGGATAGGTGCGTGGCCAGAATCATGGCGTATGTCGGCACCAGAAGCGGTGAGAATATGGCCGAGATGATTTTACAGAACTTGAACATTGTATGGAGGAGATTTATGTTTCATATTTTCTTGCGCAGACGGGCCACCGGGATGCCGAGTCTGTCGCGGTATTTGGCCACTGTGCGCCGGGCCAGCTCGTAGCCCTGCTCCTTGAGCCGGGCCAGTATGGCTTCGTCGCTCAATGGTGTGGAAGGGTCCTCTGCCTCGACGAGTGTGCGTATGGCAGCGAGTATGGCGCGCGTCGAGGCCTCTTCGTCCCCTTCGGCGCGGATACCCTCGTTGAAGAAGAATTTCAGCGGATAGATGCCTCCCGCCGTGGCGACATATTTGCCTGCGGTGGCGCGTGATATTACCGATATGTCGAATCCCGTGAGGGCGGCTATATCCTTGAGCACCATCGGGCGCAGGGCAGACTCGTCTTCGGTGAGGAAGAATTTCCGCTGGATGTTCACAATAGCCTCCATCACCCTCATCAGGGTCCTGCGACGCAGTTTCAGGAGGTCGATGAAATCGGATGCTTCCTCGCGTTTGCGGTTTATGAATGTCAGCGCGTCCCGGCGTCTCGATGAGGCGGTAGAGGTGTCATGGCTCATGTCCGCGTCGGCACGGAAGCTGCTCTCGATCACGAGGTCGGGGATGTTGTTGGGCATAGTCACCGTTATGACGTCACCAGGCGCGGTCTCGACTATGAAATCGGGCACTATGTGGCGCGTGCGGTCGTCGTCGACATTCTCGCCCATCTTGCCGGCCGGTTTGGGGTCAAGCGACTTTATCACCTCTTCGGCACGGCGCAGGCTGTCACGGCTCACACCGAGCATGGACTCGAGACGGTCGAAATGGCGCAGTGAGAAGAGGTCGAAATAATGACTCACAATCTCGGTGGCCAGCTCGGTGTCAGCGTCCTGATGGCGACGTCTAAGCTGTAGCAGCAGACAGTCGCGCAGGTCCATCGCTCCGACTCCCGCAGGGTCGAGTGCCCTCACGCGGTCGAATATCGAGCGCAACCTGTCGGATGTCACGTCGATGCCTGCGTTGATGGCCAGGTCATCCTCTATCTGTGGAAGTGTGCGTGTCATATAGCCGTTATCGTCGAGATTGCCTATTATATAGGCAGCTATCGGCATATCCTCCTCGGGGATGTCGGTCTCGGCTATCTGTGCCATGAGCATATCCATCATCGAGCCGTCACCGGCCACGGCCACGGGCTCATAATATGTATCGTCGGCACTATGGTTGCGTGTGTCGAGACGGTAGAATGGTATGTCGTCTTCCGACTGATAGTCTGCCATCTGCATCTCTTCGGCAGTCTCGGCAAACTGTTCTGTCGCGTTGTCGCTGTCGGCGGTGACGAGGGCAGGATTGTCGTCAAGCTCGCGCCGCACCTCATCTTCCATCTCGGGTTCTGACATCTCAAGCATTCTCACAAGACGCATCTGCAGCGGCGAGAGCCGTTGCTGCAGTCGTTGGGTGAGGGTCTGGCTGAGTGCTTCTTTCATCAGATTTCTATCAGGGTGTCGTAGGCAAAGTCGCGCGACGCTCTCTTACCTATAACATCGTCCCAAAGCATAGGGTTGATACCCCCGCCGGGGCGTTTTACGGTTATGTTCTCTTCGGTGAATGTCTCGCCGCATTTTATGTCTCTCGCGGCCACGATGCTCTTGCGGGCCACGTTGATGTTTGCCACCTCGGAGGGTGCGGCTGTCTTGACACCTGTGCCGAGTGCCACCTCTATGTTGCGCACGGCGTCGACCATGGCCTTGAGCTCGGCCGGTTCGAGCGACGCGCGGTGGTCGGGCCCGGGCAGGTTCTTGTCGAGTGTGAAATGCTTCTCGATTACGGCGGCTCCACGGGCGGCGGCAGCTATCGGCACCTCGATTCCGAGGGTATGGTCGCTGTATCCGGTGCCTCCGCATCCGAGGGTAGCCAAAGTATCCATGGCACGCAGGTTTACATCCTTCATCGGGGTGGGATATTGTGTCGTGCAGTGCAGCAGTATGACGTCACGGCGCGGTATGCCTCCCTTTTCGAGGACGGAGACTGCGGTCTCGACCTCATCGAGGGTCGACATCCCCGTCGAGAGTATTACCTTGCCCCCTTTCGATGCTATCTTGCGCAGATAGGGGAGGTTCGTTATCTCGCCCGAGGGAATCTTCCAGTAGTCCATCCCGAGGGGTGCAAGTGTGTCGATGCTCACAAGGTCGAAGGGGGTGCTCATGAATCCGATTCCCTCCTCGCGGCATAGCTCGGCAAGTTCGGCATAGGCCGAGAGCGGCAGGTGGATGGCGCGGCACATGTCGAGCTGCGACTCACCCTCGCCGGTAGTCTCTTTCTGATATTCGGCCTTCGGAGCGATTGACGATATGACGAGCTCCGGCACAGCGGTCTGGAACTTCACATAGTCGGCTCCGGCGCGGGCCGCCTCGCGCACCATGCGGCGTGCCATCTCCATCGAGGCGTTGTGGTTGACACCGGCCTCGGCTATTATTATGATATGTTTTGATTCAGGCATTGAAGACTGTCTCATCAAAAAATCTACAGATAAGTACTCCGGGTTTTACGTGACTGACCGGTTTTAGCCCGAGGCCCAGATACTCCTCGAGCAGAAGGCGGGGCATATCGGCTCCGGCATGTATCGAGCAGACCACGCCGCCACCCAGACGGGGATTGACCTCCATCAGCATCAGCTCGCCGGTCTCCTCGTCGCGGATGAACTGTAGCGTGACAGGGCCCTTGAGCTCCAGCGCCGCGATACATCTTCGCGCGAGAGCGTACAGTTCGGGATAGTCTACTGTGATGCTTCGTGTCACCTCGCCGCCAAGGACCTCAATCCTGAGTCGCGGACTCACACACAGTATCTCACCCCTCTGCGAGACATAGGCGTCGACTGTATATTCCTTGTGCGACTCGATGTAGCGTTCCATCATATAGTCGCCCATCCTGAGCACACGGCGGAAATCCGCCACATCCTTTATCACCATTATCCCTTTGGATGCCGACCCGTGGCGGGGCTTGGCTATGAGAGGGAATGTCGGGCGTCCCCCCGTATAGGTGGCGGGGATAGGGAGTTTCTTTGATGCGAAGAGCGATGCCGAGGCTGCCTTGTCGAACAGCGCATCTGCGAGGCCGGGCTCTACAACAGGTGCCCACACATCAGGATACAGCTGTGTAAACCTTGCCGCTATCTCTATGGCAGGGTCTACGAAGGGGAGCATTATGTCGATATGATTGGTCACGACGGTGTCATAGAGGTGTTCCATAATCCGGCCGTCGTTCCACCTCAGACCCGTCACCACCTTGCCTACAAGCGCGATAGGAGCCTCGGGCGAGAGTTCGTAGCTGTAGATGCCGACCTTTACTCCAAGTCGCTCTCCGGCAGCTATCACCTTGCGGGCCAGTGACACGCGCTTTGCTCCTCCAAGAAACAGGATGTTTATTTCCTTCTTGTCCTTTTTGGCTTTCAGCTCCATAGGTGTTTGTCAGACGTTATAGATTCCGGCCTTGTATCCGGCGAGGTTTTCGGGACGGGTAATCCATTCGATGGTCTTGCGCAGGCCTGCCTCAAGATCGAACTCAGGACGCCAGTCGGTCAGCGACGTGATGAGCCTGTTGTCACCGCAGAGCCTGAAGACCTCGCTGCCCGAGGGACGCAGACGGGCCGGATCGACGGTATACCGTATATCCTCGCCCATGATGCCGGCAATCATCTCCAGGGTCTCGCGCATCGTCACCTCAGTGCCTGTGGCGATGTTGATCTCGCGTCCCTCGATGCCCTCGGCACGTCCAAGCGCCACGAAGCCGGCGGTGGTGTCGAGTACGAAATTGAAATCGCGGGTAGGGGTGAGGTCACCGACCATTATCTCGCGCTTGCCGGTGGCAATCTGGGTTATTATCGAGGGGATGATGGCACGCGCGCTCTGTCGCGGGCCATAGGTGTTGAATGGGCGTGCCACGACGACCGGGAGCCCGAAAGCGTGATAGAAGCTCAGGGCCATGGCATCGGCGGCAATCTTTGTGGCGCTGTACGGTGACTGTGGCTGACGGGGATGGTTCTCGTCGATGGGCACATACTGAGCCGTGCCGTAGACCTCGCTGGTGGATGTCACCACGATACGTCTTGCCTTGTGGCGCAGGGCTGCCTTGCACATGTTGAGGGTCCCCTTCAGGTTTGTGTCGACATAGCTGTCGGGGGCCGAGTAGCTGTATGGTATGGCGATGAGTGCGGCAAGGTGATATATGGTTGTACACCCCTCGGCAATCTCGTCGCACAGGAGCGGATCGCGCACGTCGCCGGTCACGACCTCAAGGTCAGGGTGGTCGATGCCTTCGAGCCATCCCCAATAGTTGAATGAGTTATATTGGCTCAGGGCTCTCACGGCATATCCTTCGGCCAGCAGGGTCTCGACGAGGTGCGAACCGATGAATCCGTCGGCGCCCGTAACAAGTACTTTCTCTTTGTTCATGTGTCAGTAGGCTTTTCTGAGTACATATTCATATTTGATACCATCCGAGGCGGTATATTCGGCCCTCAGGTTCTTGCCGTCGAGCGTGACGAGGTGAAGCGGTGTCACCCCCCTCTCGACCAGATGCAGCGGGGCCGGGGGCGTATAATAGATGTATCCGTCTATGTCGTGGTGGTCGAAATCGAGCATCAGCATGCCGTCGGTGCGGCTCCATGTGCCTTTGGCCCGGGCATAGCTCTCGTGCGGCAATATGGTCTGGATAAATATTATGTCGCTCTGGAACTCCCAGGTATAAAGCAGTGTCTCGTTGTCATAGAGAGGCTGTGGCACTCCGTCGGCCTTAAGCTCCTCGAGCCTCCACTCGCCGAACAGGTCTCCTATGTCGCCGTTGTTGTGCGTGCATCCGCCGAGCATAATCGCTGACAGTATGAGTGGAACGTATATCCTTATCTTTGTCTTCATATGGTCAGAATTTGAGGAGTCCGTCATATTTTACCGTTACCATGGCGCCGAAGGCGTTGCAGGGCATAGAGCCGCGGTCGAGCTCAAGACGCCCGTTGACCGAGAGCCCCTTTACCTGCGCGGGGTGCCATGTGGCTTCGAACATCACGGCGGTGAGGTCGATGGGCTCGGGCAGCAGATAGTATCCGTTGCCCCACGCCTTGCGGTATCCTCCCTTGACCACATAGTCGACCGTAGGAGTAATCTGTCCCTCGATGCCTATGTGGAATCCGCGCATCACGTTGGCCACATATCCCGGATAGCCCCCGGTGTTGTATATCGGAGCCATGATGGCCGGGGTGCCTATCGAATGTCCGAAATATGCATACGAGCTGTGGGCGCGGTTGTTGTAATAGTCATCGGCTCCCGAGGCGTGGCCGGGGATGGTTGTTCCCTCGAAATCTGCCGGAGCGAAATGTATGGGCCCGCTCTGGTTGGTATAGTCCATATACTCGGCCACGGCGCCGCTCACTATTCCGGGCTGCGGAGCGCGGTACTCGAGTCCCCACAGGCCGTCCCAGCCATTCTGTTTGCCGATGCCGGAGCCATCCTCCCAGGGCCACGAGAAATAGGCCGAGAGCTCGGTGCCGTTATCGAGCCTGTATCGGGCCCTGAGGTCCCACGACCCGAGATGGTTGCCGGTATAGAATGCCTCGCCCCCGTCTTCGGTAGGTAGCAGCATCTTGAAGAATGTCTTGAGGTCGTGCGAGTAGTGTGTCTGCGAGGTCATGACCCCTTTGGAATACCAGTCCTCGACACCGCCGAAGAATGCCGCGGCCTGCATGCCCACGGTCACTGAGAACGGCATGGAGGGCTTTGTGCGGAAATAGCAGCGCTTGTAGTTGTACCACTCGTTGCGGCTTATGTGATAGTTGTAATAGTTGTACTGGTCGCGGCGCCATCCGTCGTCAATCAGTCGTCCGTAGCCTATCTCACCCTGTATCTGCACCCATCCGTTGGTGAAGGGGATGTCCTGGAAATCTATGAAGCCGGCCCTCAGCTCGGGTATCGGACGGGTGTTGCCGCTTTCGATAAGGTCACCGCTCGTCAGACGCTGGTTGAGCAGGGCCGACTCGTGTTCCTTCATTCCCGCGAGCAGAAACACACTGCGGTATTTCACCTCGCCGTAGAACTGCTGCAGCCATACCGCCGACGGACGGACGGAATGATAATACCATCTGTCGCTGACGGCATCATAACGCTCATAGTCTGTGGCCGATGTGGCGTTGCCTATGAGGTCGATGCCGAATCCGTAGCTGAAACGCTCCGACCGTTCGACTGGACGCCAGGCCTTTGCCTCGGCCTGCAACGTGTACTGTTGCGAGAAGCGGCCGTGGCGCAGGGCGTTGATATAATAAGGTGAGAATTCACCCGAGCCTCCTCCGGCAGTTATCGAACCCTCATAGTTGACCGCATATTGGGCGGCCGCCCCGAGGGGGAGACTCAATAAGGCGAGGAATGCTGATAATAGTTTCATGTGGTTGGTGGATGGATATATGTTTTGCAAAATTACAAAAAATAAGTCTAAAAAATTCATTTCACGCGTCAAAAAGGATTGATTGGAATAATTAACAATATTTTTGCGCCTCGGGAGTCGGTTTTGCAAAAATTTTATTAACTTTGCGGTACATAAAGCACACATCATAATGTGTCTTTTACACGAATCATCAATCTCAAACCACCAATATATAATTGACACAATGGTAAATTATAAGGACTTAGGTCTGGTGAACACCCGCGAGATGTTTGCCAAGGCCCTCAAGGGCGGTTATGCCGTGCCTGCCTTCAATTTCAACAACATGGAGCAGCTTCAGGCTATCATCAAGGCCGCTGCCGAGGAGAAATCACCCGTAATCCTCCAGGTTTCGAAGGGCGCACGTAACTACGCCAACCCCATCCTGCTCCGTTACATGGCCCAAGGCGCTGTTGAGTATGCCAAGAGCCTCGGCTGGGAGCATCCCCAGATTGTGCTTCACCTCGACCACGGCGACAGCTTCGAGCTCTGCAAGGACTGCATCGAGCACGGCTTCTCGTCTGTCATGATCGACGGCTCGCACCTCCCCTACGAGGAGAACGTCGCCCTCACCAAGAAGGTCTGCGACTATGCACACCAGTATGACGTGACTGTCGAGGGTGAGCTCGGCGTACTCGCAGGTGTCGAGGATGAGGTTTCGTCCGACCACCACACCTATACCGACCCCAACGAGGTCATTGATTTCGCCACCCGCACCGGCGTTGACTCGCTCGCCATCTCTATCGGCACAAGCCACGGCGCATACAAATTCAAGCCCGAGCAGTGCACCCGCGACCCGAAGACAGGCCGCCTCGTTCCTCCCCCCCTGGCATTCGACGTTCTCGAGGCCGTTCAGGAGAAGCTGCCCAACCTTCCCATCGTGCTCCACGGCTCGTCGTCAGTACCCCAGGACGAGGTCGACACCATCAACAAGTTCGGTGGCAAGCTCCCCGACGCAATCGGTATCCCCGAAGAGGAGCTCCGCAAGGCTGCCAAGATGGATGTCTGCAAGATCAACATCGACTCTGACTCGCGTCTGGCCATGACCGCCGCCGTGCGCAAGACCCTCGCCGAGCACCCCGAGGAATTCGACCCCCGCAAGTATCTCGGCCCGGCCCGCGACAACATGGAGAAGCTCTACAAGCACAAAATCGTAGCCGTACTCGGCTCCGCAGGCAAGGCTTGATAGCATCCCCGCACTGACATAACATCACCCTCCGGCCGCCCCGCAGCCGGAGGGTGATTCGTTTTTTGGAAGTAGAATATAGGGGAGATTGCAAATGTCAATCAAATACAAATTCCTGATTTAAATTTATCAAAGATTGTTGAAATATAAAATTTAGATGTATATAATAGAGATTACATCTAATAATGCTATAAAATACAAATGATTTATTATTTGAAGTTGTGGGAATATATGATAGAACTAAACTTACTTACGAGACTTATGAAGTTTCTGAAAAAAAGTGTAACTTTGCAATTAAATTCAGATGTGTAGTATTCTTTTGAGGCTGCATCTTTATAATAGTATTTACTAACATGAAAGACTTTTTTAAATTAATGAATAAAGTTATATTTATAGTTTTCCTGGTGTTTTGTGCCATCCCTATGTCTGCGCAATCAAATTCAAGTATTGTGCAGTCTGAAATGAATGCAGATACTCAAAGGGTTGATTCCCTTGAACATGCTCTTTCATATTTAAATCTTTCGTATGAACTGGGTAGGTTAAGCACAGATTTGACAATTTTTTCAAATGAAGTTAGAATTTTTTCATTGGGAATAAGATTGGATCTTGCAACTCGAAATTTTGCTTATCAATTAAGAACAGGAAACCGTCAGTATTATGAGTCCTGCTTGGAAAGAAAACAATCCTATTGCGATCTCATTGAGGCTAAAAAAGATTTTTTTGCTTTAATGCTAATTACTCATTCATTTTCTGAATCAGAACTTGGTACTTTGATGGCTAATTATAATCTTATAAATGATGCGTTTCAGTTATTGGAGAAATCAGTAAATTTTTTGAAAATTACAATTGACGCATATAATGAAGCAATGGATTGAGTATGTTTTCCCGTTTTTGTCGAGATGTTTTTGTCGGGTGGAGGAAAATTCGTAACTTTGCACCTTGAAAAATTTCTGAAGACAACAAGATGCAGAAGATACGCAACATCGCCATCATCGCCCATGTCGACCATGGCAAGACCACACTGGTCGACAAAATGCTCCTGGCCGGTAAACTGTTCCGCGACAACCAGACTACAGGTGAACTTATCCTTGACAACAACGACCTCGAGCGCGAGCGCGGCATAACTATCCTCTCCAAAAACGTATCAATAAACTATAACGGCTATAAGATCAACATCATCGACACCCCGGGACACGCCGATTTCGGCGGCGAGGTGGAGCGTGTGCTCAATATGGCCGACGGATGTCTGCTGCTGGTCGATGCCTTCGAGGGTCCGATGCCCCAGACACGTTTCGTGCTGCAGAAGGCCATACAGATGGGCCTGAAGCCTGTGGTGGTCATCAACAAGGTCGACAAGCCCAACTGCCGTCCCGACGAGGTGCAGGAGATGGTGTTCGACCTGATGTGCAATCTCGACGCCACCGAGGACCAGCTCGATTTCCCCACCATCTACGGTTCGGCCAAGCAGGGCTGGATGAGCACAGACTATAACACACCGACAGACAACATCACTCCCGTGCTCGATGCCATCATCGAGTATATCCCCGAGCCCGAGACAATCGAGGGTGACGCCCAGATGCTCATAACATCGCTCGATTTCAGCACATACGTGGGTCGTATCGCCATAGGACGTGTGCATCGCGGCGAGCTGCGCGAGGGCATGGAGATTGCCCTCTGCAAGAAGGACGGCAGTGTCGTCAAGCAGCGCATCAAGGAACTCCATACCTTCGAGGGAATGGGCCGCAAGAAGGTAGAGAGCGTCAAGAGTGGCGACATCTGCGCGCTTGTTGGCATCGAGGGTTTCGAGATAGGCGACACCGTTGCTGATGCCAACAACCCCGAGCCGCTGCCCCGCATCGCCATCGACGAGCCTACGATGTCGATGACATTCACCATCAACGATTCACCCTTCTTCGGACGCGATGGCAAGTATGTGACCTCGCGCCACATAGCCGACCGTCTCACCAAGGAGCTCGACCGCAATCTTGCGCTCCGTGTCACCAAGGCCGACCATGAGGACACCTGGACTGTATTCGGCCGCGGCGTGCTGCATCTCTCGGTGCTTATCGAGACCATGCGCCGCGAGGGCTTCGAGCTTCAGGTGGGACAGCCCCAGGTAATCGTCAAGGAGATTGACGGCGTGAAATGCGAGCCTGTCGAGATGCTCACCGTCAACGTACCCGAGGAGTATTCGTCGAAAATCATCGACATGGTGACCCGCCGCAAGGGTGAGATGATTACGATGACCACCCAGAACGACCGCATACACATGGAGTTCCTGATTCCTTCGCGCGGCATCATCGGCCTCCGCAACAACGTGCTCACCGCATCGGCCGGCGAGGCTATCATGGCACACCGTTTCCACGAATACCAGCCCTGGAAGGGTGACATCGAGCGTCGCACCAATGGCTCCCTCATCGCCATGGAGGCCGGTACGGCATATGCATATGCCATAGACAAGCTGCAGGACCGCGGCCGCTTCTTTATCTTCCCGCAGGAGGAGGTATATGCCGGACAGGTCGTGGGCGAGAACGCCAAGGACAATGACATCGTGGTCAATGTCACCAAGAGCAAGAAACTCACCAACATGCGTGCCAGCGGCGCCGACGACAAGGCCCGCATCGTGCCCCCGGTTGTCTTCTCGCTCGAGGAGGCTCTCGAATATATCAAGGAGGACGAGTATGTCGAGGTGACACCCCATCACCTGCGTCTGCGCAAGATTATCCTCGACGAGCTCGAGCGCAAGCGCGCCAACAAATAATCCCCCTGCCTGCACGTTAATATCATAGACCGCCGCACTCCCGGACGTCACCGGGAGTGCGGTTTTTTTAAATGACAATAAATTGACTCTGCTATGTGTGATTATGATGATTTTGGCGGTTATGCCGACCTTGGCGGCTATAACGGCGACCCTGTCCATGATATGGAGGTGGATTATTCCTATCACGTCCATACCGGCGAGCTCACTGACCTCTTTGACGATGATTTGGACATTGATGACTGGAATCTTGATTCGGATGACTTTGACGAAGATGAGGAGCCGGATGATGATTTCGACGAAGATGACGATGAGGAAGAAGAGGAGGAGGAAGAGGAAGAGATGGATGAGGATGAGGATTTCGATGAAGAAGATGACGACATTGACATCGAGATACCGTATTCCGGGTTTGTCCTCGATGACCCCGAGTGAATAGCAAATCACGGCCATCGGAAATTGTCCGATAGCCGTGATTTATGTTCAGGGATATGTCTGTGGGTATCAGTGCTTATACTCTATCTTGCCCACAATCTTGCGCGAGGGCACAGGGGGCTCTACGGCTGTCACCGAGGGCTGGTGCATATCCTTGGGGAAATAGAGGAAGAACCTGTCTTTCGGGGCGGGCGAGTAGACAATCTCCTCGTCGGTGGTATAGTTGGTCTTGTCCTTGACGGGGTCATACGGCCCTGTGGGGGTGACGTTGCCTGCCAGGCCCATAAGCTCCTCGCCGACGAAAGTGTACTGCAGGTCGATGAAATTCTTGTGCGACTCAATCTTGGTGTTCTTGGCATCCTTGGGGGTGTATTCGAGCACATTTACCCACACGCGGCCGGGGATAATCTCGTGCTTGCCTGCCTCGATTGTGTCGAGGTCTGCGTTCTTGAGGAATGTGAAGAGGGCATCCCAGAGCTCCTTGTTTGCGGCATACTGGTTGGCAAATTCCACAGCGTCTATCGAGGCGTCGGCGTTGACGTCCCAGCCGTTGGCCCATGCGCGGCTCTCGACCCAGGCCTTTGCCTCGGCGGGAGTGAACTGTTTGGATTCGGACATGATATTCGAGAAGGTTTTTATGATTGATGATTTTGGTTCTTGTCATGCAAAATTACGCATTATCCGCCAACATCCGGCATTATTCTGAGGAAAAAACGCTACATTTGCATAAATTTTCTTACGTATAACACCTGTACCATGAAATTAAAGTCACTCTTTGCGGCCATCGTGCTCGCTATCTCTCTCCCGGCCAACGCAGGTTCGGCATATGCCCATCTCTATGAGGGGCTGCAGTTCGATATGCCTGTCATAGACCGTCCTGCCTTTGCGGAGCGTACTGTCTCAATCACCGATTTCGGCGGAGTGGGGGATGGCGTGACGCTCAACACCGATGCTTTTGCCAAGGCCATAGAGTCGCTGGCATCGCAGGGTGGGGGCACCCTCAACCTTCCGGCCGGAGTGTGGTTCACAGGCCCTATCGAGCTAAAATCAAACATCAACCTGCACCTCGACCGTGGGGCGATACTCACTTTCTCGGGCGACGATACACTCTACAAGATGGTCTATGTCGTCTATGAGGGGTTCGAGGCATGGCGCGCCCAGTCGCCCATCTCGGGCAAGGACCTCGAGAACGTGGCCATAACCGGCGAGGGTGTCATAGACGGCAACGGCAGTGTGTGGCGTCCCGTGAGGAAGAGCCAGCTCACCGGTGCCGAGTGGAAGAACTATCTCGCCAAGGGCGGCATTGTCAAGGAGGATACATGGTATCCGTCGCAGAGCTATATCGACGGCATTCCCCTGCACGAGAAACGCGCCGAGCTGACGCGCGAGGAGGCCGAGAAGGTCAAGCGCTATCAGCGCCCGGTGATGATTCAGCTCGTCGGATGCCGCAATGTACTCCTCGAGGGTGTCACTTTCCAGAACTCACCATCGTGGAATATCCATCCCCTGATGTGCGAGAACCTTATCATAGACAATATCCTCGTTAAGAATCCCGTCTATGCCGTCAACGGCGACGGCCTTGACATCGAGTCGTGCAAGAATGTCATCATCTACCGCTCGACCCTCGACTGTGGCGACGATGCCATCTGCCTCAAGTCCGGCAAGGACGAGGCCGGACGCCGCCGCGGCATACCCACCGAGAATGTCATCGTGCGCGACTGCCGTGTGTTCCACGGCCATGGCGGATTTGTAGTTGGCAGCGAGATGTCGGGCGGAGTCTCCAATGTCTCGGTGCGCGACTGCCAGTTCATCGGCACCGATGTGGGCCTTCGCTTCAAGAGCACCCGAGGCCGCGGAGGTGTGGTGAAGAATATACATATCGACAACGTGAACATGCTCGACATTTCGGGCGACGCCATCACGTTCGACCTCTACTACTGGGTATTCACCCCTGTCACCGAGATACCCCCTGTCGACGAGACCACGCCTCAGTTCCGCGACATATATATCAACGGCGTGACCTCGCGCAACTCAGGCAAGGCGCTCAAGTTCAACGGCATTCCCGAAATGCCCATCGAGAACATCCATGTGTCCAACTCCCTCTTCACGGCCCGCGAGGGTGGACTGCTCTCCGAATCAAAGGAGATACGCTTCAAGAATGTCTCCGTCACCCCCGTTTCCGGCCCCGCCATGACCATCAACAACGTCACTGACGCCACATTCGAGGGATGCACATTCACCTCTCTCGACTCCGACCCCGTCATCTACACAGGCACCAACAAAGACATCCACATGTGACGGGCAAGACCTCTTTGGGAATTTTGAGCTAAATTAATATGGGGTTACAACTGAAATGTCGGTGTTTTTTTGTAATTTTGTGCAAAATTTCCCAAAATCTACCGTCTCAATGGAAGAATTAGCATCGAAATATGACCCGAGTGCAGTCGAAGACAAGTGGTATGCCTACTGGATGGAACACCGTCTGTTCCACTCCGAGCCGGATGCCCGTGAGCCATACACCATAGTGATTCCGCCCCCCAATGTGACGGGCGTGCTTCACATGGGCCACATGTTGAACAACACCATCCAGGACATATTGGTGCGCCGTGCGCGCATGATGGGCAAGAATGCTCTCTGGGTGCCGGGCACAGACCATGCTTCCATCTCAACGGAGACCAAGGTGATTGCCAAGCTGGCTGCCGAGGGTAT
Organism: Bacteroidales bacterium H5; assembly: GCA_001701225.1. Lineage (GTDB taxonomy): Bacteria > Bacteroidota > Bacteroidia > Bacteroidales > Muribaculaceae > Duncaniella. The sequence continues at coordinate 76,098 of DAAQ01000021.1, forward strand.
CAAGAAGACCGACCTGACCCGCGAGCAGTTCCTGGAGCATGCATGGGACTGGACCCACAAGCACGGCGGCATCATCCTGAGCCAGCTGCGCAAGCTGGGGGCCTCATGCGACTGGGAGCGCACTGCGTTCACCATGGACGAGGAGCGTTCGAAGGCAGTGACCAAGGTGTTCTGCGACCTCTACGACAAGGGGCTTATCTATCGCGGCCTCCGTATGGTCAACTGGGATCCCCAGAACCTCACCGCCATCTCGGATGACGAGGTGTTCTATGAGACCGAGCAGGCCAAGCTCTATTACCTGCGCTACTATCTGGCAGACGACGATGCCGTCAAGGCTGCCGCTGCAGAGGGTGAGGTGATACATACCGATGCCGAGGGACGCCGTTATGCTGTGGTCGCCACCACCCGTCCAGAGACAATCATGGGCGATACGGCCATGTGCATCAATCCCAAAGACCCCAAGAATACCTGGCTTAAGGGCCACAAGGTCATCGTGCCTCTGGTGGGCCGTGTCATCCCCGTCATCGAGGACCGCTATGTCGACATCGAGTTCGGAACAGGTTGCCTCAAGGTTACCCCGGCCCACGACAAGAACGACGAGATGCTCGGCAAGAAGCATAATCTTGAGGTGATAGACATCTTCAACGATGACGCCACCATAGCCGAATGTGCCGGAATGTATGTCGGCATGGACCGCTTCGAGTGCCGCAAGGTGATTGCCGAGGATCTGGCCAAGGCCGGTCTGCTCGAGAAGATCGAGGACTATACCAACAACATCGGCCTGTCGGAGCGCACCAAGGTGCCCATCGAGCCGAGGCTGTCGCTGCAGTGGTTCGTGAGCATGAAGCATTTTGCCGACATGTCGCTCGCGCCCGTCATGGACAACATAATCCGTTTCGTGCCCGAGAAATACAAGACAACATACCGCAACTGGCTCGAGAATATCCAGGACTGGTGTATCTCGCGTCAGCTCTGGTGGGGCCACCGCATACCTGCCTACTACTATATCGACCCCGCCGACGGCGAGGAGAAGTTTGTCGTGGCCGAGGATGCCGAGAAGGCGCTTGCCAAAGTCAACGCCCTCCCCGGATGCGAGGCTCTCGCTGCCGCCGACCTGCGTCAGGACGAGGGTGCCCTCGACACCTGGTTCTCGTCGTGGCTCTGGCCCATCACCCTCTTTGACGGCATCAACAACCTCGGCAACGAGGAGATAAACTATTACTATCCCACCGCCACTCTGGTCACAGGCCCGGACATCATCTTCTTCTGGGTCGCACGCATGATCATGGCCGGATACGAGTATGTGGGCAAGGAGCCTTTCAAGAATGTATATTTCACCGGCATCGTGCGCGACAAGATCGGACGCAAGATGTCGAAGAGCCTCGGCAACTCGCCCGACCCGCTCGACCTGATTGCCAAATATGGCGCTGACGGCGTGCGTATGGGCATGATGCTCTCGGCCCCAGCCGGAAACGACATCATGTTTGACGAGTCGCTCTGTGAGAACGGACGCAATTTCTGCAACAAGATATGGAATGCCTTCCGTCTCGTCAAGGGATGGCAGGTAGACCGCACTCTCGCGCAGCCCACCCATGCCGCCACTGCCATAAAGTGGTTCGGCTCAAAACTGGCCGAGTCTGTCGAGGAGATAAACGATTCGTTTGACAAGTTCCGCATCTCCGAGGCCCTGATGGGCGCCTACCGCCTCTTCCGCGATGAGTTCTCGTCGTGGTATCTCGAGATGGTAAAGCCCGACTATCAGCAGCCCATCGACGGCGCGACATACGATGCTACCATCGGATTCTTCGACTCGCTGCTGCGTCTGCTGCATCCGTTCATGCCCTTCATCACCGAGGAGCTTTGGCAGCATATCGGCGACCGTCGCCCCGGCGAGTCAATAATGTATGCCGCGCAGCCCGAGGCTACCGGGATTGACCGCGAGCTGCTTGCCGCAGTCGAGAAGGCCAAGGAGATTGTCAACGGTGTGCGCAGTGTCCGTGCCCAGCGCAACATTCCTCTGCGCGACAAGCTCACTCTCCGCGCCATCAATACCTCGGTTGCCCTCGCTGATGTGGTGAGCCGTCTGGCCCTGCTCGCATCGGTCGAGACAGTGAGCGAGAAAGACCCTGCCGCAGCCACATTCATGGTCGGTACAGATGAATTCAACATTCCTCTGCTCGACAGCATTGATGTCGAGGCCGAGAAGGCCAAGCTCGCCAAGGATATCGCTTACTACGAGGGCTTCAAGACCTCGGTCGAGAAGAAGCTCTCTAACGAACGCTTCGTGTCGAACGCTCCGGCTCCCGTCGTAGAGGCCGAGCGCAAGAAACTCGCCGATGCAAACGCCAAGCTCGACGCCCTCCGCGCCAACCTGGCGGCACTGGGATAGAGTTTAATGTTTAAAGATTAAAGAGATAGATAAAGTTTGAAGATGATAAGATTAGAGATAAAAGATTTTGCGGCCCATAGGCTTGCATCATTGCTCTTTAAACTCTAATCTTTCATCTTTAAACTGAAAAGTTATGGCAACAATAGATATCATACTGCTCATAGTGGTTGTGGGCGCGGGTATCTGGGGATTCTCCAAGGGGTTCATCCACCAGATAGGTGCGATTGCCGCCGTGATTGTCGGCATTATCGCATGCCGTATGCTCGGGCCGCAGGCTGTCGAGCTGATATGCCCTCCCGGAGAGGCTGATGCCTTCTCGTCAAAGCATATCGGCGCGGTGGTCATGGCATACGCAGTGCTGTATATCGTTGCCTACTATGCCGTGTTGCTTGTGGCCAAGATGCTCAAGCTGGCCGTCCACACGGTTTTCCTCGGGCCTCTCGACCGTATCGCGGGTGCCCTGCTCAACATAGGCAAGTGCCTCATAATGCTGAGTTTTCTCCTCAATGTCTATATGGTCATCTTCCCTGACAGCGACCTGCAGAAGACCTCGAAGATTGCCGAGGGCAAAGCCGTGGCCATGGTAATAGGACTTGCGCCGCGCATAGTCGGTGCTGTCCTGCCTAATCAAGAATAGTTATGGAACAGTTAAACAACGAGACCGGCGATACCCTGCGCGATGCCACCTCAGGCGAGTACAAGTACGGGTTCACCTCGGACATAGACACCAACATCATCCCTCGCGGACTCAACGAGGATGTGGTGCGTCTCATCTCGGCCAAGAAAGGGGAGCCCGAATGGCTTCTTGAATTCCGCCTAAAGGCTTTCCGCTACTGGCAGACGCTCAAGGTTCCCACCTGGGCGCATCTCGATGTGCCCGAGATAGATTTCCAGGCCATCAGCTATTATGCCGAGCCTGCCAAGAAGGAGGGCCCGAGCAGTCTCGATGAGATTGACCCGCAGGTGCTCGACACATTCAACCGCCTCGGGATACCCCTCGAGGAGCAGAAATTGCTCTCGGGCATGGCTGTCGACGCCGTGATGGACTCGGTGAGTGTCAAGACAACACACCGCGAGAAGCTGGCCGAGAAGGGTATCATATTCTGTTCCATCTCGGAGGCCGTCAAGGATTATCCCGACCTGGTGAAGAAATATCTCGGGTCGGTGGTGAGCTATCGCGACAATTTCTATGCCGCGCTCAACTCGGCGGTGTTCTCCGACGGCTCGTTCGTCTATATACCCAAGGGGGTGCGCTGTCCCATGGAGCTCTCGACATATTTCCGCATCAACGCGGCGGGCACCGGCCAGTTCGAGCGCACCCTCATCGTGGCCGATGACGACGCATACGTCAGCTATCTCGAGGGATGTACCGCACCGATGCGCGACGAGAACCAGCTCCATGCCGCTATCGTCGAGATTATCGTCGAGGACAGGGCCGAGGTCAAGTACTCTACCGTCCAGAACTGGTATGCCGGCGATGCCGAGGGCAGGGGAGGTGTATTCAATTTCGTCACCAAGCGCGGTCTGTGCCGCGGTGACCACTCCAAGCTTTCGTGGACGCAGGTCGAGACCGGCTCGGCCATCACATGGAAATATCCCTCGTGTGTGCTGCAGGGCGACAATTCGCGCGGCGAGTTCTACTCGGTCGCCGTGACACGCAACCGCCAGCAGGCCGACACAGGCACCAAGATGATACATATCGGCAAGAACTCCACCTCGACCATCGTGTCTAAGGGAATTTCGGCCGGACACTCGGAGAACTCGTACCGCGGTCTGGTCAAGGTCGCTCCCGGTGCGACAGGGTGCCGCAACTATACCCAGTGCGACTCGCTGCTGATGGGGAGCCATTGCGGCGCGCACACCTTCCCGTATATCGACATCCTCGATGACTCGGCCATTGTCGAGCACGAGGCCACCACGTCCAAGATTTCCGAGGACCAGCTTTTCTACTGCAACCAGCGCGGCATCCCCACCGAGGAGGCCATCGCCCTCATTGTCAACGGCTATGCCCGCGAGGTGATGAACAAGCTCCCGATGGAGTTTGCCGTCGAGGCGCAGAAACTGCTCCAGATTACCCTCGAGGGGTCTGTGGGCTGACGCCATTACTAAAAGAATAGATTGACATGAATCCGACCATGACAGAAACGCAGCCAATTGCCCCGGCGCTCTATCTGATCCCTTCGACCATGAGCGACGCGCCTGTCAGTGTGGCCATACCACAGGCCAACATCGACATCATACGCGGCATACGTCATTTCGTGGTCGAGAACGTGCGCACCGCGCGCCGTTTCCTCAAACGGTGCGACCCGTCCATCGTCATCGACGACCTGACATTCGTCACGCTTGACGAGCATACTCCCGCCGAGGAGGTTCCACCGATGCTCGACCCGCTTGTCAACGGCGAGCCCATAGGGGTCATCTCGGAGGCCGGATGTCCGGCGGTTGCCGATCCCGGTGCCGACCTTGTGGCTGTGGCACAGCGCAAGCGCCTCACGATTATCCCCCTTGTGGGCCCTTCGAGCATCATGCTCGCGCTGATGGGGTCGGGGTTCAACGGGCAGACCTTCGCCTTTGCCGGGTATCTGCCACATGACACGCGCGAGCGTGCGGCGACCCTGCGCGAGATGGAACGTCTGATACGTCAGCGCCACCAGACACAGATATTCATCGAGACGCCATACCGTAACAACCGCCTCATAGCCGAGCTCGTCTCGACGCTTCCCGGCGGCTTGCGGCTCTGTGTGGCCTCGGACCTCACCGGCCCGCGTCAGTCGATAATCACCAAGCCTTTATCCGAGTGGGCTACCACAACCTGCAACTACGACAAAGTGCCCACAATCTTCCTGCTGTACAATTAACCTGAACTAATGCGAAAGAAAAACTTCAATAATAATGTATCACGCCTTCAGCCCGGCCTCTTTGACTCGCTCGACGAATTTATCGAGCCTCAGGCTTCAGGATTCGATTTCATACCGCCCGAACGTCTCAAGGAGATAGCGCGGCTCCATGCGCCCGCTCCGGCTCCGGCCATCGACGAGATGCCGGCGCTCGAGCCCACCGACCGTATGTTCTTCATGAGCTTCGGCAGCGGCAGCAGCGGCAACTGCTCTTATGTGGGCGACCGCCGCTGCGGTTTCCTCATCGACGCCGGGATAGACGCCAAGAGGGTCATCACTGACCTCCGTGACAACGGCATAATGCCGGAGCAGGTCAAGGGCATCATATTGACCCACGACCACCACGACCATATCAGCCAGGCATATCCGTTGTTGCGCAACTATCGCCACATGAAGCTCTACTGCACCCCGCGCACCCTCAACGGCATGCTGCGGCGCCGCAATGTGTCGAGGCGCATCAAGGACTATCATACTCCAATCTACAAGGAGTTCCCCTTCACGATAGGGGCTTTCACCATCACCCCGTTCGAGGTCAAGCATGACGGAGCCGACAACGTGGGATTCTTTATCGAGCACGGCGCGGATACCCTCGGTGTCGCCACTGACCTGGGATGTATCTCCGAACGTGTGGATTTCTATATGCGCCAGGCCCACAATATGGTCATAGAGGCCAATTATGACTATGACAAGCTGCGCGGGGGCACATATCCCGAACATCTCAAGGCGCGTATTGTTGCCGACAACGGACATCTTGACAACCGTGTCTCGGCTCATTTCGTTGCGTCGGTCTATAGCTCGGCCCTGCGCAATGTCTTCCTCTGCCATCTGTCTCATGACAACAACACACCTCTGCTGGCCATGAAGGCGTTTGCCGAGGAGTTCGGGCCGCTTGGCGTCACCGAGTTCGAGGGCTCGGCCCTGTCTCGCGACAGTGTGGCCGAGGGGGCTCGTCCGCGCCTTGCGCTGATTCCGTTGCCCAGATACGAGCGCACGCCACTTTATGCCCTCTGAAACATACGGGATTGACGAAAATTTCGTAATTTTGCACTCTCAAAATCAGATTCAGAAACTAAAATACAAAGATATAAATATCCAAATCATGCTCACTGCAAAGGAAATACGCGAGTCGTTCAAGGAGTTTTTCCGCTCCAAGGGACACCATATCGTACCCTCAGCACCAATGGTCATCAAGGATGACCCCACGCTGATGTTTACCAACGCCGGTATGAACCAGTTCAAAGACATTATTCTCGGTAACAAGGCGGCGAAGTACCAGCGCGTGGCTGACTCGCAGAAATGTCTGCGCGTCTCCGGCAAGCACAACGACCTCGAGGAGGTGGGCATGGACACCTACCACCACACCATGTTCGAGATGCTCGGCAACTGGAGCTTCGGCGATTATTTCAAACAGGAGGCCATAGACTGGGCATGGGAATATCTGGTAGGTGTGCTCAAGCTCGATCCGGCCCGTCTGTATGCCACCGTCTTCGAGGGCTCGCCCGCCGAGGGCCTGGCGCGCGACGACGAGGCTGCCGCTATCTGGGGCAAGCACCTGCCCGAGTCGCACATCATCAACGGCAACAAGCACGACAATTTCTGGGAGATGGGCGATACCGGTCCCTGCGGCCCCTGCTCGGAGATACATATCGACCTCCGTTCTGACGAGGAGCGCGCTCAGGTCGACGGCGCATCGCTGGTCAACCACGACAATCCCCTGGTGATAGAGATATGGAATCTCGTGTTCATGCAGTATAACCGCAAGGCCGACGGCTCGCTCGAACCGTTGCCCGCAAAGGTCATCGACACCGGCATGGGTTTCGAGCGTCTGTGCATGGCCCTGCAGGGCAAGAAGTCGAACTACGACACCGACGTTTTCACCCCCCTCATCGAGACAATCTCACGCCTGTCGGGCAAGAAATATGGCGAGGACAAGATGGTCGATGTGGCCATGCGTGTCATCGCCGACCATGTGCGCACAATCTCGTTCTCAATAGCCGACTCGCAGCTCCCCGGCAATGCCAAGGCCGGATATGTCATCCGCCGCATCCTTCGCCGCGCCGTGCGCTATGCATATACCTTCCTCGACCAGAAGGAGGCATTCATGTATAAGCTGGTCAACACCCTCATCGACTCGATGGGCGAGGCTTATCCCGAGATTGCCGCACAGCGCGAGCTGATAATGAAGGTCATCAAGGAGGAGGAGGACTCTTTCCTCCGTACCCTCGACAAAGGTATCTCGATTCTCGACGACTCCATCCGTGCCGCCCGTGCTGCCGGAAAGACCGAGATTTCGGGCAAGGATGCCTTTGTGCTCTATGATACATACGGATTCCCCCTCGATCTCACCGAGCTCATCCTTAAGGAGAACGGCATGACCCTCGACAAGAAGGAGTTCGACACCGAGATGGAGGCCCAGAAGGCCCGTGCCCGCAATGCTGCCGCCGTCGAGGCCACCGACTGGGTAGAGGTGCGCGAGGGTGAGACCGAGTTTGTCGGATATGACGAGACATCGGTGCCCACACAGATACTCCGCTACCGCAAGGTGAAGCAGAAGGGGAAGGAATTCTATCAGATAGTACTCTCTGTCACTCCGTTCTATGCCGAGATGGGTGGTCAGGTCGGCGATACAGGCTGGCTCATCGACGGTGACTCGAAGATTGAGATATATGACACAAAGCGTGAGAACGGCCAGGCCGTGCATCTCTCGCGTCAGCTTCCCGCCGATGTCACCGCCACCTTCGAGGCCATCATCGACGTCGAGGCTCGTCGCGCAGCCGAGTGCAACCACACGGCTACCCACCTGCTCCACGCCGCCCTGCGTCAGGTACTCGGAACACATGTCGAGCAGCGTGGCTCGTATGTGTCGCCCAAGATGCTCCGTTTCGACTTCAGCCATTTCCAGAAGGTGACGCCCGAGGAGCTGCGTCAGGTAGAGCACATCGCCAATGCTATGGTGCGCAAAGCCATCCCCCTCGACGAGCACCGCTGCGTGCCCATTGAAAAGGCCCGCGAGATGGGCGCGATGGCACTCTTCGGCGAGAAATATGGCGAGGAGGTGCGCGTGATCAAGTATGGTGATTCGGTCGAGCTTTGCGGTGGCACGCATGTGCCCAACACAGGCTGCATAGGCACAATCCGCATCGTTTCAGAGTCGAGCATCGCTGCCGGTATACGCCGCATCGAGGCCATCACCGCAGAGACAGCTGAGAATGCTGTGGACCAGATTACAGACTCACTCCGTGCCATCGGAGAGCTGCTGCACAATGCTCCCGACATCGTGGCTGCGCTACGTCGCTCCATCGACGAGAACACAGAGCTGCGCAAGCAGGCCGAGGAGTATATGAAAGAGAAAGTCCGCGCCCTTGCGGCGTCGCTGATTGATAAGGCTGAGATTGTCGATGGCTATAAGACTGTCGCTATGACCGGCCTCTATGTGCCCGAGGTTGTCAAGAATGTCGCCTTCCTGGTACGTCAGCTCTCGCCTGAGAACACCGTCTTCGTAGCCGCCACACTCGATGTCTCGGGCAAGCCCCTCATCACTGTGGCCCTCACTGAGGACGTCGTCAAGTCGGGCCTCAATGCTTCTGTCATGGCCCGCGAGGCCGCCAAGGCCATCAAGGGTGGCGGTGGTGGCCAGCCCGGTTTTGCCCAGGCCGGTGGCAAGGACAAGGATGGCCTCTCGGCTGCTCTCGAGATACTGCGTAAATCTATCTGATTCCGTCACGCAATGGTAAAGCATATCGTATCATTCAGACTCTGCGGCACTCCCGAGGAGCGCCGCAGGGTTGCGATGCGGTTTCGCGAGGCTCTGCTCGAGCTTCCGGCCGTCATCGAGCCTCTCGAGTCGATAGAGGTAGGCATCAACGAGAACCCTGCCGAAGATTGGGATGTGGTGCTCACAGCACTTCTGCCCGACATGGCCTCGGTCGAGGTCTATGCCAAGCATCCGGCCCACGTGGCTGCTGCCGCGCTGCTGGCCGGACACAAGGAGGCCCGCGCCTGTGTCGACTATTATTGCGACTGATGGCTCTCGTCGCCTTCGACCTTGACGATACCCTGTTCCCCGAGATTGAGTTTGTACGCTCGGCCTATCGGGCTATAGCGTCACGCTATGGTCTGCATCTGCTCCCCGCGATGCTTGCGGCTCCGACACCGCGCGAGGCGTTCGACTCGACAGGGCTTCCCGCCGATGTCGTCCTTGGACTGTACCGCTCGCACAGGCCCGATATCCGTCTTCCATGGCAGTCGCTCCATACGCTCGCGCTGCTGCATAATTCCGGCCATCATACGGCGATAGTGACCGACGGACGCGCCGTCACGCAGCAGAATAAGATTGATGCTCTCGGGCTCGGCCGGTTTGTAGCGCCTGAAGATGTGTTCATATCAGAGTCTTTCGGCCATCTCAAGACCGACGGCGAGGCGTTCCGCGCGCTGATGCGCCGTTATCCGGGAGAGGCGTATGTCTATGTCGGCGACAATCCCGACAAGGATTTCAAGGTGCCCCGTGAGCTCGGGTGGCGCACCGTCTGCCTGCACGATGCGGGGCAAAACATTCACCCTCAGCGGCTGGCAGAGAGGAATCCCGACGAGTTGTCCGATTTTACGGTGCGCTCGTTGACAGAGATACCTGATTTGGTGAGCCGGATGTATGTGTAAATGCGCGAAGTTATCCAAAACTAAATACCAACTATCTGTCATACAGATAGTTGGTATTTTTATTTTTACACAAAGTTGTCCAAAACGGAAAACTTATTTTCCATTTTAACAAATTTTTTCTTGCATTTGACGCATCTGCGATGTAACTTTGCAGTGTCAAAATCTCACAAATCAACCCCGAAAATCCCTCAATTCCTCCCCCAACGCAATGATACATACAGTGGTTAAACGCGACGGTCGCGTCGTAGGTTATAACGAAGAGAAAATCAAGGCAGCCATCCGCAAGGCCATGCTCACCACAGAGGCCGGCGAGGATGAGGCACTCATATCGCGCATCGCCGACATCATCACCATGACCGGTCCCGGCCAGATGACTGTCGAGGAGATCCAGGACCGCGTAGAGCTTGAGCTGATGAACTCGCCCCGCAAGGAGGTAGCCAAGAAATATATCGCCTATCGCGACCAGCGCTCAATCGCGCGCCGCGCCAAGACCCGCGACATGTTCCTGGAGATTATCGAGGCCAAGAGCAACGACATCACCCGCGAGAACGCGAACATGAACACCGACTCGCCCGCGGGCATGATGATGAAGTTTGCCAGCGAGACTACAAAGCCGTTTGTCGACGACTACCTGCTCTCGCCCGAGGTACGCGAGGCAGTCAACGGGGGGTATCTCCACATACACGACAAAGACTATTATCCCACCAAGAGCCTCACCTGCGTGCAGCATCCGCTCGACCGCATCCTCAAATACGGTTTCGTGGCCGGACATGGCGAGTCGCGCCCTGCCAAGCGTATCGAGACAGCCAGCATCATAGGATGTATCTCGCTCGAGACCGCACAGAACGAGATGCACGGCGGCCAGGCTATCCCCGCGTTCGATTTCTATCTGGCGCCGTTTGTACGCTCGTCGTTCGTCGAGGAGATAAAGAAGCTCGAGGAACTCACCGGGCTCGACCTGAAACATCTGTATGACGTGGAGCTGAAGGACTATATCAAGGCTCCCGTCGACGGGCTTGAGGGGGAGGCCCGCTATCTGCAGCATGCCGTCAACCAGACTGTCAGCCGTGTGCATCAGTCGATGGAGGCGTTCATACACAACATGAACACCATCCACTCGCGCGGAGGCAATCAGGTTGTATTCAGCTCGATAAACTATGGTACCGACACCTCGGCCGAGGGACGATGCATCATACGCGAGCTGCTGAACTCGACATACGAGGGCGTAGGCAACGGCGCCACCGCCATCTTCCCGATACAGATATGGAAGAAGAAGCGTGGGGTGAGCTATCTCCCCGAAGACCCCAACTATGACCTCTACAAGCTGGCATGCAAGGTGACAGCACGCCGTTTCTTCCCCAATTTCGTCAACCTCGACGCCACATTCAACCAACATGAGAAGTGGAACGCCAACGACCCCGAACGCTATAAGTATGAGGTCGCTACAATGGGATGCCGCACACGTGTCTTCGAAAACCGTTATGGCGAGAAGACATCCATCGGCCGTGGCAACATCAGCTTCTCGACAATCAACATCGTGCGTCTCGCCATCGAGTGCATGGAGATTGCCGATGAACCCGAGCGCATCGACGCATTCTTCGCCAAGCTCGACAAGGTGCTCGACATCACGGCACGTCAGCTGTGCGAGCGTTTCGATTTCCAGAAGACAGCCATGGCCAAGCAGTTTCCGCTGCTCATGTCGCGTCTGTGGAACGGTGCGGAGAAACTGGGCCCCAACGACACCATCGAGAGCGTAATCAACCAGGGTACGCTCGGAATCGGTTTCATAGGTCTGGCAGAGTGTCTTATCGCACTTGTCGGCAAGCATCACGGTGAGTCGGAGAGGGCTCAGGAGCTTGGCCTCCGCATCGTGTCGCACATGCGCGAGAAGGTCAACGGATACAGCGAGAAATATCAGCACAATTTCTCTGTGCTCGCCACTCCGGCCGAGGGGCTTTCGGGCAAGTTCACACGCCGCGACCGCCACACCTTCGGCGTCATCCCGGGCGTGACGGACAAGGACTACTACACCAACTCAAACCATGTCCCCGTCTATTACAAGTGCTCGCCGCGCCACAAGGCCGAGGTCGAGGCTCCCTATCACGCACTGACGGGTGGTGGCCATATCTTCTATGTCGAGATTGACGGCGATGCCACACACAACCCCAAGGCCATTAGTGACATTGTAGACCTGATGGACCGGTATAACATCGGCTATGGCTCGGTCAACCATAACCGCAACCGCTGCATGGACTGCGGATATGAGGACGCGCAGGAGGGGCTGACAGAATGTCCCAACTGCCACAGCCACCATATCGACAGCATCCAGCGCATCACCGGCTATCTTGTCGGCACCACAGACCGCTGGAACAGTGCCAAGCTGGCCGAGCTCAAGGATCGTGTCGTACACAGATGAGAGTGATAGATATAGTCCCGGGCACGACAGTCGACGGCCCGGGACTTCGCACGTCCATATATTTTGCCGGATGCACGCACGGTTGTCCGGGATGCCATAACCCGCAGACCCACGACCCCGCGGCAGGGCGCGAGATGTCTGAGGACGAGATTGTCGCCGAGGTCGAGCGAAACGGTTTTGATGTCACATTCACAGGTGGCGACCCGCTTTTCCAGGTTGAAGCTCTGTGCAGTCTGGCCGCACGTCTCCGCTCGCTCGGCTACGGGCTGTGGTGCTACACGGGATATACCTACGGGCATATTGCCTCAGACCCGCGTCTGTCGTCCATCCTCCGGCATATAGATGTGCTTGTTGACGGGCCGTTCATACAGTCGCAGCGCGATGTCAGCCTCCTATTCCGTGGTTCCGCAAACCAGCGCCTGATTTCCGTACGCCACTCCACCCCGGGCCACATCGTAACCTATGAAGAAACAGAGGATTTCTGAGATCAATATGTCAATGCAAGAGACAATACGCTGAGTCTGGCTGAGGGCTCGGCGTTTTTTATTGTGTCGAGGGCCGAGACCATTGTCGAGCCTGTGGTGATGACGTCATCGACGACGAGTATGTGGCGTCCGGCAAGCTCGCGCGGACGTAAGACCGAGAATGTTCCGGCTGCGTTGACGCGGCGTGCTTCCGCTCCCTTGCGCGCTTGTGCGGAGTGAGGACGGGATGCGCGCAGATTGTCCCAGACCTCAATCCCCGTCACATCACTGATGCCGCGGGCTATGTAGTGTGTCTGGTTATAGCCTCGCGAGAGGAATCTGAAAAGATGAATCGGGACGGGAATAATCAAGTCTATCCCGTCAAAGAAACCTGTCGGCTTAAGCTCGGTGGCAAACATCCGGGCGAGCTTGCGCCCTATCGAGGGTCTGCCACGATATTTTGCTCCCTTTATAAGCCGCGAGTAGGGATTTTCCCTATGATAGTGGAACAGCGACGCGCATCGCTCGAGCGGCGCGTGGAGCGATATGAGGCGTGTGTGGATGTCGTTGGGCTGACGCAGGTGCTGGTTGGTGCGCGGGAGGTCGATGAGACAGCCGAGGCACATCACATCCTCGCCGCTCACGAGCGGCCGGCCGCATACGGCGCATACGCGCGGGAAAAGTATGTCGGCGACGAGAGAGCCGAGCTCGGCAAGCCTATTCATCGGCCTCGCGGACAAGCCGGTTGATGATCTGCGATACCAGACGTGCCTCGAATCCGCGTTGCACGCCGAAGCGCATCACCTTCATGCGGTTCTCGTAGGTCGAGAGTCCTTCGGGAAGGCTGCGTACCTTTGAGCGGATGACGCGTCTTGCGATGTCGTTATATTCCTCCTCGTCAAGTTCGTCGCACGATGCCTCGATGTACTCTCGTCCGAGGCGTTTGGCCCACAGTCCCTGCAGAATCTTGTTGCGTCCCCATCCGCTGTATGCCATCTTGTCGTGGGCATACGCGCGGGCAAAGCGCATGTCATCGAGATAGCGCGTCTGGCGGAGCCGTTCGATGATTTTTGCTGTGTCTGAGGCCGGGATTCCCCATGCCGCGAGCTTCCTGATGATGTCGGGAGAGCACTGCTCGCACTTGTCGCAGAGGGCGGCAGCGCGTGCCAGCGCCTCGGCAGGGGTGAGTATCTTGCGCGGTCTCATGCCGGATGGATACCTTTGGCGAAACGTTGCTTGCCGTGCATATCGGGGAGAATCTGCACGTCATCCCATCCTGTTTCCGTCATCATCCGTGACACCTGACGGGCAAAGAGAGGGTTAATCTCGAAATAGATTTTACCGCCGGGTCGTGTGACGCGAAACCCCTCGCGGGATATTGCCGTGTAGAACCTGAGAGGGTCGGAATCGGGAACGAACAGGGCCAGCCCGGGCTCATGGTCGAGCACGTTGGGCTCCATCTCCTTTTTCTCGCTCTCGGTGATGTAGGGCGGGTTGCTCACCACAATATCCATGCTCCCGTCGTCAAAGGGGAATTGGCCGAGGGCATCCGAATGCATGAACCCGACTTTCAGCTTGCGCAGGGAGGCATTCTCGCGGGCTACGGCAAGGGCCGCGTCCGAGATGTCTGTCCCCGTAACCTTAGAGAATGGAAGTGTGTTGGCGAGTGCCACGGCGATGCAGCCCGAGCCTGTGCATACATCGAGTACGTTGAGGTCGGGTGCTATATTCTCTGATGTAATCAAGTCGACAAGTTCGGATGTCTCCGGGCGGGGTATCAGCACATCAGGTGTGACCTTGAGTGTCATGCCGTGCCAGTAGGTCTCGCCGAGGATATATTGCAGGGGCTCGTTATCGAGCAGCCTGGCTATGATTGCATCGGCCTTTCCGGCTATGAAATCGCTCACCTCCTCGTCGGCACGCAGCAGTAGGTCGGCCTGCTTCCATCCCTTGAGGTATTCCATGATTATGCGCATCATCCAGTCGGCCTCGCCCTGTCCGTAGAGCGGGGCGAGACGTGCGCGGCCGTTGTCAAGCAGTTGTCTTAGTGTCATCTTTAGAGAGAGGTAATTCGATTGAGAATGTTGTGCCTACCCCCGGTTCAGAGCGTTTAACATATATCTGGCCACCGTGATACTCCTCGATAATCCGCTTGGCCAGCGTGAGCCCGAGACCCCATCCGCGGCTCTTGGTGGTATATCCGGGGCTGAAGATATGTTTCTGTTTCTTGCGCGGGATTCCCTTGCCGGTGTCGGTGACGTCGATTACGGCCTTATCCTTCTCTGCATAGGCCCGGACGGTTATTGAGCCGCTCCCTTCCATGGCGTCTACGGCGTTCTTGATGAGGTTCTCCATGACCCATTCGGTAAGAGGCGCCGAGAGCTTGACGGGCAATGGTACAGGCGAGGGGATGACCTCGAGCTTTATCTGACGCGATATGCGCGTGGCCATATACTCGGCGGCTCCGGCAGCCACAAGTCCGAGGTCTCCGTCCTCCATCGAGGGGCGCGAGCCTATCTTGGAGAAACGAGACGCAATGGTAGAGAGGCGCTTGACATCCTTGTTCATCTCGGCCACGGTATCGTGGTCGACGCCGAGGTCTTCGAGCAGCTCCATCCATGCCATGAGCGACGATATGGGGGTACCCAACTGGTGTGCAGTCTCCTTCGAGAGGCCGACCCATACCTTGTTCTGCTCGGCTCGTTTGGTCGACGAGACGGCATAATAGACTATCAGCACGAACGCCAGGAGCACCAGCACCTGGACATAGGGATAATAGCTGATGGCTCTGAGCAGCTTGGAATCCTCGTAGTAGAGATATTGTCGCCCCGCCCCTCCCATCTCGATCTCTATGACGTTGGGGCCATCGCGAAGGTCGAGATATTTCTCCTCGAGGAATCGCTGGTTTGTCTCGGATATGAAGAACGGCGACAATGAGTCAATAGGCTCGGGCAGCGTGAAATTGCGGTGCATCAGGATGTTGCCCGCACTGTCTGTGAGAAGGACAGGGATGTTGCTGTTCCCCTCGATGATTGAGAGAAGGAAGTCCATCACCCCGGTCTGGCTGTCCGAGCCGTCGTCGGCCCCGACATTGACAATCTCGCGTGTGGCGTCGGCCCATATCTGCATACGGGCGCGCTCCTGGACCGAGAGGTCTTTGACCAGGGAGTCGGAGAACAACAGGAATATACCGACAACGGCAACAGACACCACCAGAAAACCGATGATGCCGTATTGCCGTATGTCGTATATGCTACGGGCCACTAAATGTGGTTGGTCAGTATGAGGTTTCAGTGCTTGTCGTCAGAAGCAAGGGCGTATCCCTGGCATTTCTCGGCAATCTGGGTGAAGAAATCGTTGCCCTTGTCATCGACAAGTATGAAGGCGGGGAAATCCTCGACCTCAATCTTCCAGATGGCCTCCATGCCGAGTTCGGGATATTCAAGCAGCTCGACCTTCTTGATGCTGTTCTGTGCTAGGATGGCGGCAGGACCGCCGATAGAGCCGAGATAGAAGCCGCCGTGCTTGTGGCAGGCATCGGTCACCTGCTTGCTGCGGTTACCTTTGGCAATCATCACCATCGAGCCTCCGGCTGCCTGGAACTGGTCTACATACGAGTCCATACGCCCTGCCGTGGTGGGGCCGAATGAGCCCGAAGGCATTCCGGCAGGTGTCTTGGCAGGGCCGGCATAGTAGATGGGATGGTCCTTGAGGTACTGGGGCATGGGCTCGCCCTTGTCAAGACGCTCCTTGATCTTGGCGTGCGCTATGTCGCGGCCAACGATGATGGTGCCGTTGAGCGACAGGCGTGTCGAGACGGGATATTTGGTGAGCTCGGCGAGAATCTCGGGCATCGGGCGGTTGAGGTCAATCCTGACAACCTCACCTTCGCCCTGACGGCGATATTTCTCGGGGATGAGCTCGCCGGGGTTGGAGTCGAGTTTCTCGATCCAGATGCCGTCGCGGTTGATTTTTGCCTTGATGTTGCGGTCGGCCGAGCAAGATACGCCGATGCCGACGGGGCACGATGCACCGTGACGGGGCATGCGGATGACGCGGATGTCGTGGGCAAAATATTTGCCGCCGAACTGTGCGCCGAGGCCCAGACGCTCGGCCTCTGTCTTGAGCTGTGCCTCAAGCTCGCGGTCGCGGAATGCGTGACCAAGCTCGTTGCCGTGGTCGGGAAGCGAGTCGAGATACTTGACCGAGGCCTTCTTCACGACCTCGAGGTTCTTCTCAGCCGATGTGCCTCCCACGACGATGGCGATGTGGTATGGGGGACACGCGGCTGTGCCGAGGCTCTTCATCTTGCTCACAAGGAAGGGGACAAGTGTCGCCGGGTTTAGGATGGCCTTGGTCTCCTGGAAGAGATATGTCTTGTTGGCCGAGCCTCCTCCCTTTGCCACGAACAGGAACTTGTATTCGTCACCCTCGGTGGCGTGGATATCAATCTGGGCCGGCAGGTTGCAGCCTGTGTTGACCTCGTCGTACATGGTCAGGGGCGCGTTCTGCGAGTAGCGCAGGTTGTCGGTGGTATATGTGATGTAGACGCCCTTCGAGATTTTCTCCTCGTCGTTGCATCCTGTATATACGTTCTGGCCCTTCTCTCCGTGGCAGATGGCTGTGCCTGTATCCTGGCAGAAGGGGAGCTGACCCTTGGCGGCGACCTCGGCGTTGCGCAGCATGGTCAGCGCAACGAACTTGTCGTTCTCCGAAGCCTCGGGGTCAGAGAGGATTTTGGCCACCATGGCGTTGTGCTCGCGGCGGAGCATGAATGCGTTGTCGTGTGTGCAGGCGCGGGCAAGCACGGTAAGGGCCTCAGGGTCGACCACGAGGAACTCGTGTCCTCCCCAGTTCTCGACCTTCACATAGTCTGAGGTCAGATGATAATACTCGGTGGTGTCAGGCCCCAGAGGGAACATCTCCTGATATTTAAAAGGTTTTGTCGCCATGGCGATGAAATTGTTGGTTATTGTCTATTGGTCTACAAAATTACATTTTTTTACGAAATCCCGTCCTCCTTATAATCATAAAAAATCTTAACCCGGACTCCTGTCAGGTGGTGCGCAGTTTGTTGCGGTATTGGATCGGAGTCATCCCTGTCTGCTTGCGGAATATGCGGCAGAGATATGACGGGTCGTCATAGTGCAGTCTTTCGGCAATCTCTTTGACAGAGAGGTCTGTAGTGTCGAGCAGAGTCTTTATGACCAGACAGAGCTGCAGCTTTATCTGTTCTTTTGCCGAGATGCCCGTATTACGTTTGATAATGATATTGAGGTAGTTGGGTGTCACGTTGAGGCGGTCGGCATAGTATGCCACATCGTGATGCCGGGCATAATGACGGTTGAGCAACGCGGTGAAGTCGTTGACGATACTCCACGCCCTGTTCTTCTGTGAGCTCACGCCAAGCAGTCCAAGACGCAACTCTACCTGCTCGGCCATGATGAGGATGAAATTCTCGGCTTCGTTGTGCATCACGGCGGCACTTGTCTCAGGGGTACAAGCCCTTTCCATCCATTGCAGCAGCGAGAACCAGTGACGTACTGCCTCGGGCAATCCGTCAGAGAGAGGGAAAACGGGTGTGGTGTAGATGAAATCCCAGAATCTCTGGGATG
Organism: Bacteroidales bacterium H5; assembly: GCA_001701225.1. Classification (GTDB taxonomy): domain Bacteria; phylum Bacteroidota; class Bacteroidia; order Bacteroidales; family Muribaculaceae; genus Duncaniella. The sequence continues at coordinate 94,535 of DAAQ01000021.1, forward strand.
TGACGAGAAATGATATGTCCTGTGTCGTGTCGAAATCCATATCCAGGCACCGGGCCTCGAAATCGGGCGACGTCTCGATCGGAATCACGACCATATCGAATATGATGAATGACATCATGCCTGCAGACATGGTGTATTCATGTGAGTTGACCGAGAGACGCGCACTCCCACGATTGCAAAGCATGACCGAGCAACCGTCAAGTGGCAATGGGCGTCCTGTGTCCCAGTCTCCATGTCTTATGGTGCCGACAGAGATCGGTATGCCCCGATTCTGCCCGGTGTCTGTTGTCCTGTTCATCTCTGTATGGATATTTACTGTATGATAACGTCTCGATAAGGCCGTTTGTTATAAAAAGTACCTTTTTTGTGATGGTTTGCACCTCTGTTTATACTCCGTTTTTGAGTAATTTTGCAGCCGGAAAAATAAAATAGAGATGGATAGAGATAAACTTGATTTCGGGAATGGCAAGATCGGCCCGCTGTTCAGGGCGATGTTCTTCCCGACCCTGATAGGAATGCTGTTCAATTCCGTGCTCAATATTTGTGACGGAATGTTCGTTGGCCACGGGGTAGGCAGCAATGCCCTCGCGGCTATAAATATTGTCGCGCCGGTGTTTCTCCTCTGCACCGGTATCGGACTGATGTTCGGCATAGGCGCCTCGGTTATCGGAGGCATCAGGCTGGCCGAAGGGAATGTCAAGGCCGCACGGATAATAATGACGCAGGCATGTATAGCCGGAGCCTTGATATTCGGTCTTGTCGTTCTGGTGTCGTTGCTCTTCACACGTCCTCTGCTTTATCTGCTCGGGTGCAGTCCTGTCCTTGAGGAGCTTGCGACAGACTATCTTCTGTGGCTTCTGCCGGGACTTGTATTCTTCTATCTGCAATGTGCCGGGATGATGCTGATAAGGCTCGACGGTTCGCCCAGGTATGCCATGAGCGTACAGATAGTGGCCGCTGTCGTCAACATATTTCTTGACTGGCTGATGGTGTTCCCGCTCGGGATGGGGATTATGGGTGCCTCGGTGGCGACATCAATATCGTGCGCCATAGGTGGCCTGATGGTGCTGGCCTATTTCATCTTCTTTTCCGACAAGCTGAAATTCTACCGTCTCAGGCTTACGGCCAAATCCCTCAGGCTGTCGCTGCGCAACACGGGATATATGGCCCGGATCGGACTTGCGACGTTCATCGCCGAACTGGCCATGGGCATAATGATGGTGACGGGCAACTATATGTTCATGTCCTATCTCGGCGAGGCCGGAGTGGCGGCTTTCAGTATCGGATGCTATCTGTTCCCGCTGATTTTCTCGATAAATAATGCTGTCGCCCAGGCATCCCAGCCGATAATCAGCTATAATTATGGCGCGCGACGTCCCGACCGTGTCGGGCAGGCGTTGAGAATCGCCCTTGTGACGGCATGCATCTGTGGCGCGATAATCACGCTCGGAATGTGGACGGGAGCGCCCCTGCTCGCAAGGATTTTCCTCGACCCGTCCGAGACGGCCTATTCCATAGCTTCGGCAGGTCTCCCTGTGCTCGGGTTGTGTGCGCTGTTCTTTGCGCTTAACATCACCTTTATCGGCTATTACCAGAGCTGTGAGCAGGCAGGCCGATCGATAGTCTACATGCTGCTTCGCGGTGTCATATTCATGATTCCGGGGTTCGTTGTCCTGCCGCATTTCTGGGGTGAGACAGGCCTGTGGCTTGCGATACCGGTGTCCGAGATGCTGACCCTGGCGGTCATCGTGACATTCTATCTTGTCGGAAAGGCAAGGCGTATGGGGCGGCAGTCTCACACAGGGGTCACCGCAGGTTGACCACGGTGATTCCGGCCCCTCCGAACCGCACATCTTCATCGTGGGCCGAGGCTACGCCCGGGACGGTCTGCAGGTACTCGCGTATGGCCTGACGGAGGGCGCCTGTGCCTGTGCCGTGGAGTATGCGTACCCTCTCGGCGCTGAACCGTATGGCGTCGTCGATGAAATATGTAACGGCCTGTATGGCCTCGTCGGCCCTCATGCCGCGCACGTCAATCTCCTGTTTGAAATTGAGGCGCCGGTCGTAGCCCGAGTCGATTGTCGACATGCTCACCGACGATTTCTTGCTCTCGGGTGGCAGGGCGTTTGTGGGGACGAGACGGTCAATCTTCACGTTGGTCTTGAGGTTGCCGAAAGCGACGATGGCATTCTTGCCCGACAGCTCAAGCACGGTGCCCACTGTCCCGGCTCCGTCAAGCCGTACACGCACACCCGGCTCAATCTTGGCCGGGACGGTACCAGGCTGTGCCGTCTTGGGACGGTTCCCTTTGCGGCGGGGAGCCTTGCCGAGCAGGGCGTTGTCGTCATGTCTGCCTTCGTGCTCGAGCGCCTTGCGCTCCTCGCGCAGCTTGCGCCGTGCCTCGAGGGTGCGCTCGCGCTCGGCGTTGGCATTCTTGATGTCGGCAATGGTGCGCTCGATGGCGGCGTTTGAGCCGTCGAGTATCTTGCGGGCCTCTGCCTTGGCCTCCTCGATTATCTCGCGGCGTTTCTGACGCAGGGTCTCGGCGTCTTCGGTATATTGGGCGAGTTTCTCGTCCATCTGCTTCTCCTTGCGCCGTATCTCGGTACGCTTGTTCTCCCAATAACGCTTGTCGCGCGTGATGTCGAGCAGGTATTTGTCAAGATTTATATAGTCGCTCCCCACAATCTCCTCGGCATTGTCGATGATGCCCTTGGGGAGTCCTATCTTGCGGGCAATCTCCACGGCAAACGAACTGCCGGGATTGCCTATAGAGAGGCGGAACATGGGTTGCATGAGGTGACGGTCGTACAGCATCGAGCCGTTGACAAGACCGGGGGTGTCCTCGGCAAAATGTTTCAGGTTCTGATAGTGGGTGGTGACTATGCCCCACATCTGCTGACGGTTCATCTCGGCGAGGATGGCCTGGGCGAGTGCTCCGCCAATCTGTGGTTCCGTGCCCGAGCCCATCTCGTCGATGAGGAACAGCGAACCCTTGCGGCCGCGTGCGAGCATGAATTTCATGCTGCGCAGGTGAGAGCTGTATGTCGACAGGTCATCCTCGATGGACTGGTCGTCGCCGATGTCGACAAACATATCCTTGAAGATGCCGAAATGCGAGTTTTCGTAGACCGGGGGGAGCACTCCGCACTGCGCCATATATTGGAGCGTGCCGACTGTCTTGAGGCATACCGACTTGCCTCCGGCGTTGGGGCCCGAGATGACAAGAATCCTCTTCTCGGGTGTCAGGGTGATGTCTATTGGGATAATTTCGCGCCCCTGTTTCTCGAGGGCCATCTTGAGCCCCGGATGACATGCGTGATACCATTCAAGCTCCTCTCCGTCGTGCAGATGAGGCATGACACCTCCCACGGCAGTGGCATAGAGGGCCTTGGCATTGATGAAATCGAGGTGATAGACAATCTCGGCGGCATCCATCAGCTCGGGGATGGCCGGGCGCAGGTTGTCGGCTATGACGGTGAGGATGCGCACTATCTCGCGCTGCTCCTCCATCTGCAGCTCGCGTGTCAGGTTGTTGGCCTCGACCACCTCGGCAGGTTCTATGAAGACTGTCTTGCCCGATGCCGACTCGTCGTGGACGATGCCCTGAATCTTGCGCTTGTGCATCGGGGGCACGGGAATCACGAGACGTCCGTCGCGCATCGAGGGAACGGTGTCAGGATCGAGATAGCCCTGCGAGACGGCAGACGAGAGAACACGTCGCAATATCGAGTTGACACGTCCCGCCATGCCGCGGAGCCGCTGGCGTATGTCGGCGAGGGCGGGGGATGCATTGTCCTTGACCATCCCTGTCCCTTCGTCTATCGCGCGGTCTATCCCTGCGGCGAGGGCAGGGGAGACCCCTTCGAGAGGTTCGGCAAGGGCCGTGAGGCGGGGATAAGGCGTCGCGCCCGACTCGGTGCGGTGACGGGCGAAGAAGGCAGACAGCTCGGCAAAGCAGCGCAGCATACGGCGCACCTTGACGAGATCCTTTATCTCGATGAAAGTGCCGGGTATCCTGATGAGCGAAAGCGGGCCGTCGATGTCGTTGATGCCCGATAGGGGGAGCGTCTCCTCGCTGCGGTTGGCCGCGGCCATCTCGGCAACGGCCTCGAGGGCGCTCTTCACGGCCTTGAATTCTGTCAGGAACTGCATGTCGGAGCATCTCTGCCTCGACCCTTCGCAATGGCAGCGGCGCGCAATCTTCTCGCGCACGCCGTCAAAACCTATCTTTATCTCTGTCTTGTCCGGGAAAATCATATCAAATGCAAAGTTACGAAACTTTGTCGTCAGCGTCAAATAAACTGCCTCCCAAGAGGTCAGATTTTGGCTATTGCCGAGCTGTATGCGGTCATGGTTGTGGCTTTACGGATGGCCTTGGCGGCCTTGTGTCCTATAATGGGTTCGGCATAGTCCCAGTAAGGCTTGATTTTGGAGAGTATCTGGGCATCGCCGCAGAGTGTGTCGCGGTAGATGTCGAGCAGGGCGTCGTTGATGTCGAGCAGCGACGCGAGACGGCGCGCCTCGTCCCATTCCTGACCGGAGCGTATCTCGGTGGCAAGTGAGGGGCGCGTGAGGAGTCCGCGTCCTATCATTATGCCCGTGAGGGTAGGGAAGCGGTCTGTGACTGTGCCGTAATCTGCCGGTGAGAGTATGTCGCCGTTATAGATGACGGGATGCGGAGATGATGTCAGGAATTCACCGAATTCATCAAGCCGGAGTTCTCCGCCATATTGCTGTGTTGCCACGCGCGGATGGACCGCGATATGGGAGAGTGGCATCCCGGTGAGCTGTGGCATGACGGCGCGCCACTCGTCGGGCTCCGAGACACCGAGACGCACCTTGACCGAGAATGTCATCTGCGGGTAGCGTGTGCGCATCTCCTCGGCTACTGCGCCGAGCAGTTCGGGCTTGCGCAGCAGCGCGGCACCACGGCCATGCTTGACCTGAGGCGGAAAAGGACACCCGAGATTGAGGTCGACCGCCGTATGTCCGGCCCCGATGACGGCGTCTGTGAGTATGCGGAACTCGTCTATGTCGCGGAATAGTATCTGCGGCAGCACGTCGGGTGTGACGTCCGTGACAGATATGGCGCGGACATCTTTGGGGCGTGCGGCCCCCTTCTCGACCCGCAGGAAGGGTGAGCAATACCTGTCGACACCTCCGAACATAGAGGCATGCAGGCGGCGCCATTCGGGACCCGTGTATCCCTGGAGGGGAGCTGAGTATATTGTCATTGTCTTGTCTATCGAAAAAGACTCCCGGCACGTGTTGGCCGGGAGTCTGCGGTGGGGTGATATGTCTTCAGTGACGGGCTGTCATCAGTCGGCGAGCTTGGCCTTGATGAACTCGCGGTTGAGACGTGCGATATTGCTGATCGAGATGTTCTTGGGGCACTCGGCCTGGCATGCGCCTGTGTTGGTGCAGTTGCCAAATCCGAGCTCGTCCATCTTGCGCACCATGGCGCGGGCACGGCGTGCGCGCTCCACCTGGCCCTGGGGCAGCAGTGCGAACTGGCTCACCTTGGCCGAGACGAAGAGCATGGCCGAGCCGTTCTTGCAGGCAGCGACACAGGCGCCGCAGCCGATGCAGGTGGCAGAGTCCATGGCTATGTCTGCCACCTCCTTGGAGATGGGAATGTTGTTGGCATCGGGTGCGCCACCGCAGTTAATAGACACATAGCCACCGGCCTGCTGGATCTTGTCGAAGGCGTTGCGGTCTACCATGAGGTCACGGATGACGGGGAAGGCTGCCGAGCGCCAGGGCTCGATGGTGATGGTGTCCTCGTTCTTGAATTTGCGCATGTGGAGCTGGCAGGTGGTGATGCCCTGCACGGGACCGTGGGGATGTCCGTTGATGTAGAGCGAGCACATGCCGCAGATGCCCTCGCGGCAGTCGCTGTCAAATGCGACGGGCTCCTCACCCTTCTCGACGAGCTGCTGGTTGAGCATGTCGAGCATCTCGAGGAACGAGCTGCCGGTGGAGACATTCTCCACGCGATAGTTCATGAACGCCCCCGGCTCTTTGGGACCACGTTGACGCCAAATCTTGAGGTTTACATTTATATTATGTTCCATTGTGTGATTGTCTGTTTAAGTCGTTGTGACGGGTTGAGTGGGGGTGTTATGACTTGTAGTTGCGGGTCTGCACCTTGATCTCGGTGTAGTTGAGGGGCTCCTTGAGCAGCACGGGCTTCTCGTTGTCGCCGGTATACTTCCAGCACGACACGTACATGTAGTCCTTGTCGTTACGGGCGGCCTCGCCGTCGGCAAGCTGGTACTCCTCGCGGAAATGTGCGCCGCAGCTCTCGTTGCGGTTGAGGGCGTCGATGGCCATCATCTTGGCGATGACGAGGAAATCCTCGAGGCGGAGTGCCTTCTCGAGCTCCTGGTTGAGGTCGTCTGCCTTGCCGACGATGCGCAGGTCGGAGTAGAACTCCTTGCGTACCTCCTCGATCTCGTCGAGAGCCTTGACGAGACCCTGCAGTGTGCGGCCCATGCCGACGAGGTTCCACATCACATGGCCGAGACGCTTGTGAATCTGGTCGGGGCTCTTTGTGCCCTTGATGGCCATGAGCTTGGCGATGCGGTCGCGCACGCCCTTCTCGGCCTCGTCAAACTCCTTGGTGTCGGTCTTGAAATGAGGCACCTTGATCTGGTCGCTCAGATAGTTCTGCATGGTGTAGGGGATGACGAAATATCCGTCGGCCAGACCCTGCATGAGCGCGGATGCACCGAGGCGGTTGGCACCGTGGTCAGAGAAGTTGCACTCGCCGATGGCGAAGAGGCCGGGGATAGAAGTCTGCAGCTCGTAGTCGACCCAGATACCGCCCATGGTGTAGTGCGAGGCGGGGAATATCATCATCGGGGTCTCGTAGGGATTGTCGTCCGAGATCATCTGGTACATGTCGAAGAGGTTGCCGTAGCGGTCGCGCACGACATTCTCGCCCAGACGGTCGATGGCATATTTGAAATCGAGGTAGACGGCATTGCCTGTACCTACGCCGTAACCGGCATCGCAGCGCTCCTTGGCGGCACGGCTGGCGATGTCGCGGGGACAGAGGTTACCGAAGGCGGGATAGCGGCGCTCGAGATAGAAATCGCGGTCCTCGTCGGGGATGTCGGTAGGTTTCTTCTTGCCTGCGCGGATGGCCTCGGCGTCCTCCTTCTTCTTGGGAACCCAGATTCGGCCGTCGTTACGCAGCGACTCGCTCATCAGTGTGAGCTTCGACTGGTCCTCGCCGTGTACGGGGATACATGTGGGGTGAATCTGTGTGAAGGCGAGGTTGGCAAGATATGCGCCCTTCTTGAAGGCCTGTACGGCAGCCGAGCCGTTGCAGCCCATGGCGTTGGTCGACAGGAAGAAGGCGCGGCCATAACCGCCGGTAGCGAGCACGACTGCATGTGCGGCATAGCGCTCGAGTTCGCCGGTGACGAGGTTGCGCACGATGATGCCGCGTGCACGGCCGTCGATGAGCACGATGTCGAGCATCTCGCGACGGTTGAACGAGCGCACCTGGCCCTTCTGGATCTGACGGTTGAGCGACGAGTATGCGCCAAGCAGGAGCTGCTGGCCGGTCTGGCCCTTGGCGTAGAATGTACGCGATACCTGTGCGCCGCCAAACGAGCGGTTGGCAAGGAGACCGCCGTACTCGCGGGCGAAGGGAACGCCCTGAGCCACGCACTGGTCTATGATGTTGTTAGACACCTCGGCCAGACGGTAGACGTTGGCCTCGCGCGAGCGGAAGTCACCGCCCTTGATGGTGTCGTAGAAGAGACGGTAAACCGAGTCACCGTCGTTCTGATAGTCTTTGGCTGCGTTGATACCGCCCTGTGCGGCGATGGAGTGGGCGCGACGGGGAGAATCCTGGATGCAGAAGTTCCAAACGTTGAATCCGAGCTCGGCCAGGGTCGATGCTGCCGATGCGCCGGCGAGGCCGGTACCCACGACGATGATGTCGAGGTTGCGCTTGTTGGCGGGGTTGACCAGTTTCTGATGGGCCTTGTAGTTGGTCCATTTCTGGGCGAGGGGGCCTTCGGGAATCTTGGAATCTATCTGGTATTCGGGAAGCTTCGAGGATTCGATGTCGGCATAATCCTTCATGATGGGGGTAGAGTCAATCATCCCCTGGAGGTCTTTAATATCTGCCATATCTTAGAAGATGTGTGATGTGGGTAATTAATATGTGTAGGGGATAGACTTAGTTGTTGGGGCAGTCGGCGCAACCTGCGGCAGTGGCGCACTCGCCGCACTTGGCGCAGTTGGCACAACCGTCGGCACACCCGGGGCAGTTGTCGCAACCCTCGGCGCAGCCGGGGCAGGCGGTGCAACCGGTGCACGATGTGGCGCAGCCTGCGGCCTGGGCATTGCAGCCCTGTGCGGCCTGGCAGCTCCAAGGCTCACCGAGGCTCTCGGCATCGGTGTCGAGGGCATATTCAGAAGATTTCCACTCTACATACTCGGCCATCTGGGTGTCGAAATCCTGACGGTGTGCGCGTACTGTGAAGACTACAGCCTCGGCGATGAAGAGACCTACGATGATGGTGGTCCACCAGAAGCCGATGCACTTGAGGCGCTTGATCCAGATGTCGTTGTTCCAGCCTACAGACTGCATCATCGACCAGAAACCGTGGTTGAGGTGGAACCAGAGGGCCACGAAACCGATGATATAGACGATGGGTGTCCATATCTGTGCGAACGCAATCTGGATGAACAGTGTACCGGCTGCGGGGGGAACCTCAACACCGTTGTGTACATGCTCGAATTCGAGAATCTCGGCGAGCTGCATCTTGGCCCAGAACTGAATCATGTGGACCACGAGGAACGCGAGTACCACGAGGCCGAGGACCAGCATGTTCTGCGACGACCATTCTACGCCGGGAGGAATCGACTTGACCTCATAGCGGTCGTTGCCGCGGGCACGGCGGTTCTGCACTGTGAGCCAGGTGGCATAGATGATGTGAATGATGAAGAGTGCGGCAAGACCGACGGTGGCCACGAGGGCATACCAGTTGGCACCAAGGAACTCGCACACTGCGTTGTAGCCCGAGGGCCAGAAGAGGGCCACGCCGTTCATCAGACAGTGAAACGTGACAAATAGGACAAGGCAGATGCCCGTGATTGCCATCACGAGCTTGCGTCCTATAGATGAGCATGTTAACCACATAGTAGTTGATGGTAAATTAAATAATGATTATTGTTGAAAAAATTTTTGTCAATGACTGGTGTACCTATTCCGACCCTGGCGGGCCTCTTTTTCTTCTGCAAAGTTAATGCAAATCCGCTTGACACGCAAATTTAAAGAAAAATTTCCGTAATGATTTTTGAAAAATAATCACTAATTTTGTGCTGTCACAACCTAAACACACCCTAAGACATGCTCATCATACTCTACAGAGTCTATCAGATATTGATAATGTGTCCGCTCATCGCGGTGTCGACTATACTGACAGCGACATTCACAGTCATCGGTTCGGCCATGGGGTTCGGACGATGGTGCGGCTATTATCCCGAGGTGCTGTGGTCGCGTCTGTTCTGCTGGCTCAACTTTGTCAGCGTCAGCGTGACCGGCCGCGAGCACATCGACACCTCTACCAGCTATGTGTTCGTGGCCAACCACCAGGGGGCATACGACATATTCACTGTCTACGGCTATCTGGGACATAATTTCAGGTGGATGATGAAGGCGAGCCTGCGCAAGATACCCTTTGTGGGGTGGGCATGCAGGTGGTCCAAGCAGATATTCATGGACAACTCGACCCCTTCGGCCACACGCCATACCATGCAGGAGGCCGAGAAGGTGCTGAGCGGAGGGATGTCGATGGTGATATTTCCCGAGGGAGCGCGCACATGGGACGGCAAGATGCGTCCCTTCAAGCGCGGGGCATTCAAGCTGGCCTCCGAGTTTGACCTCCCCATAGTGCCTATGACCATAAACGGGGCCTTCGACGTGATGCCCCGCTGGCGCTATCTTCCCCTGCCGGGACACATCTCGCTGACCATACACAGGCCTGTGACTTTTGCGGATTTCGGAGGCGACTTGCAGAAAACCGCCGAGGGTGTGCATGAAATAATCGAAAATTCGCTCGCCAAACCACGGAAATAGGTCAATATGACCACAGGCATCTCTCTTTTTTGCCTGCGATAGGTTGGCGGATAGATATTTTTTTGTACCTTTGCCATACACTCTCACACGGAGACTATTTCAACAACATTACATAGCAATACTGACCATGAAACGCTTTGCATTCAAGATGCATCTCAAACCGGGCTGCGAGAAAGAGTATGAACGCCGCCACGCCGAGCTCTGGCCCGAGCTTCGCAAGCAGATTCAGGAATCTGGAGTGAAGAACTACTCAATCTTCTTTGATCCCGAGACACTCACGCTTTTCGGCTATCAGGAGGGCACAGGTGACAGCAACTCGCAGGACGCCGAGGCTGCCGACGAGGTGACACGCCGCTGGTGGGACTATATGGCAGACCTCATGGCAGTCAATCCCGATAATTCTCCCGTCACCGAGCCTCTGACCGAGCTCTGGCACATGGACTGATTTGGGTTAATGGTTAAAGGTTAATGGTTAAAGGTTATTCGGTTAAGGGGTAAAGGTTAAGGACCGGCAATCTGAACCTCAATCTCTTCATTCCTAATTTCTCATTAGTCCTCATTAGTCTTCATTTCTAATTCCTAATTCCTCATTTCTAATTAACTATGACATATCATTTTGCAGTCGACCTTGGCGCTACAAGCGGCCGCACCATCCTTGCCTCGTTTGATGGCGAGAAGGTGGAGATGCAGGAGGTCTCTCGTTTCAAACATCCCATGCTCCCGATAGCGGGACATATATATTGGAATCTTCCCGAACTGTATCATCAGGTGCTCGTGGGGCTCAAGAAAGCCAAGGAGATACTCGATGCCAAGGGTGCAGAGCTTGCCTCGATAGGCATTGACACCTGGGGATGCGACGTGGCCTTCTTCCACGCCGACGGCACCATCGCCGGAATGCCCCAGTGCTATCGCGACGTCCGCAACGAGGGCGCGTGCGATGCCTTCCACCGCAACATGAGCCGCGAGGACACATACGCCCTCACAGGTATCCAGTTCATGGATTTCAACACGCTTTTCCAGCTCGACGCCATGAAGCGTCAGGGCGCCGATGCAATAGCCAAGGCCGACAAGATACTGTTCATGCCCGACGCCCTCTCATATATGCTCACAGGTAATGCCGTGACCGAGTACACCGTGGCCTCGACTTCGCAGATACTCAATCCCAACACCGGCGACCTCGACGAGACACTGCTCAAGGAGGCCGGACTGACCCGCGACAAGTTCGGCCCCATCGTCAATCCGGGACATGTTATTGGTACCCTGACACCGCAGGTCCAGGAGTTCACCGGCCTTGGCGCCGTGCCCGTCGTGGCTGTGGCCGGACATGACACCGCGTCGGCTGTGATCGGTGTGCCTACTCCCGATGACGAATACGCATATCTGAGCTGCGGCACATGGTCGCTGCTCGGCATCGAGAGCCTCAGGCCTATCATCAACGACCGTTCGAGGGCATACAATTTCACCAACGAGGGTGGCATCGACGGTACCACACGCTTCCTGAAGAATATCTGTGGCATGTGGCTCTTTGAGCGCTGTCGTGCCGAGTGGTCAGAGGCCGAAGCCCCTGTCAATGATGTCGTGGCCCTGACGGGTCTGTGCAACGACTCGGAGTGCGCGTCCATAATCAATCCCGATGACCCCTCGTTCGACCATCCCGTGTCGATGACCGCCGCCATCCGCGCATATTGCGAGAAGACAGGTCAGGAGGTGCCCGCCAAACCGGCCGATTATGTCCGTGTCATCTTCCGCAGCCTCGCCAACAGATATAAGGAGGTGCTGGGATGGCTCAAGGAACTGCATCCCGAGCCCGAGGTGAAGAGGCTCCATGTCATCGGCGGCGGCTCGCTCAACGGCCACCTGATGCAGATGACGGCAGATACGCTCGGCGTACCCGTCGTGGCCGGTCCGGCAGAGTGTACCGCCCTCGGCAATGTGCTGGTGCAGCTCCGCGCATGCGGCGAGCTGTCAGACCTCAAGGCCATGCGCCGCGTGTCGGCAGCCTCGACCGAGACCAAGACATATATGCCCAAGTAAAAAACAAGACAGAATCATCAAAAAACATAAAACCAATCTTCATTAAACCATGAAAGAAGCTACAATCAAGCAGGCTTATGAGATAGCCCGCGAGCGCTATGCCGAGCTCGGCATCGACACCGAGAAGGCCCTCGAGACACTCCAGAACGTACAGATCTCGCTCCACTGCTGGCAGGCAGACGACGTGGCCGGCTTCGAGTCGACCGGCGACCTCACCGGCGGTATCCAGGCCACAGGCAACTATCCCGGCAAGGCACGCAATATCGACGAGCTCCGTGCCGACATCCTCAAGGCTCTCTCGTTCATCGCAGGCAGCCACCGTCTCAACCTCCATGAGATCTATGGAGAGTTTGGCGGAAAGAAGGTAGACCGCGACGAGGTGACCATCGAGCATTTCCAGGGCTGGATTGACTGGGCCAAGGCCAACAACCTCAAGCTCGATTTCAACTCGACATCGTTCTCGCATCCCAAGAGCGGTTCTCTCTCGCTGTCCAATCCCGACAAGTCGATCCGCGATTTCTGGATCGAGCACACCAAGCGCTGCCGTGCCATCGCCAACGAGATGGGCCGTCAGCTCGACGACCAGTGCATCATGAACCTCTGGGTACATGACGGCCAGAAGGAGATGACAGTGAACCGTATGCTCTACCGCTCGCTGCTGAAGCAGTCGCTTGACGAAATCTTCGAGACCAAGTACGACCACATGAAGGACTGCCTTGAGTCTAAGGTATTCGGCATCGGCCTCGAGGCCATGACCGTAGGCTCGAGCGACTTCTACACCGCATATTGCGCCCAGAACAACAAGATCGTCACCCTCGACACAGGCCATTTCCACCCCACCGAGGTTGTGGGCGACAAGGTGTCGTCAATCCTGCTCTTCTGCCCGGAGATCATGCTGCACGTATCGCGCCCCATGCGCTGGGACTCGGACCACGTGACCATCATGGACGAGGCTACCCTCGAGCTGTGCATGGAGATCACACGCTGCAACGCGCTTGACCGCGTACACATCGGTCTCGACTATTTCGACGGCTCGATGAACCGCATCGGTGCATACGTCATCGGCACACGCGCCACACAGAAGTCTGTGCTCCGCGGCCTCCTCGAGCCCGTGGCTACACTCAGCGAGCTTGAGACCACCGACCGCAACTTCCAGAAGCTCGCGCTCATGGAAGAGGCCAAGGCAATGCCTTTCGGCGACGTATGGAATATGTTCTGCCTGCGAAACAATGTTCCCGCCGGTGCCGATTTCATCAAGGAAATCGAGAAATACGAGGCTGAAGTAACCTCAAAGCGCTAATCAAGACAAACGAAGTGTGAGGCCATACCGGGTCGCCTGCGCGGCATCCGGGAGGGTCTCACACTCTCTCATTAAACGCTTATGCTTATCATAGGACTACTCATCATAGCCATCGGAGCCTTCTGCCAGGCAAGCTGCTATGTGCCCATCAACAAGATAAAATCGTGGAGCTGGGAGAGCTACTGGCTGGTGCAGGGTATATTCGCGTGGCTTGTGTTCCCGCTGCTCGGGGCTCTTCTGGCTGTGCCCGAAGGTCATACCCTCTGCGAGCTCTTCACGGCCGACAACTCGTTCCGTATCTGGATGACCATCCTTTTCGGCGCCCTTTGGGGTGTCGGCGGCCTCACGTTCGGCCTTTCGATGCGCTATCTCGGCGTGGCCCTCGGCCAGTCGATAGCCCTGGGCACATGTGCCGGACTGGGCACCATCCTCGGCCCGGTGATGCTCAATATCTTCTTCCCCGAAGGTGACTATCTGTCCAAGCTGACTGCATCTGTCATCATCGGTGTTGTCGTGACCCTCATCGGTATCGCCGTCATCGGTATCGCCGGAGGCATGAAGTCGGCGTCGCTGAGCGAGGAGGAGAAGAAAAAGGCCGTGGCCGACTTCAATTTCCCCAAGGGTATCACCATCGCCCTGCTGGCAGGCGTGATGAGCGGCTGTTTCAATGTAGGCCTCGAGTTCGGTTCGGCCATAACATTCGAGCAGTCTGCCGAAATGTACAAGACCCTCCCTGCCACTTTCCTTGTGACGCTGGGCGGATTTGTCACCAACGCCGTCTACTGCCTGTATCAGAACTCTAAGAACCGCACTTTCGGCGACTATGGCAAGACCGCGCTCTATGCCAACAACCTCTTCTTCTGCGCCTTGGCCGGACTGCTGTGGTACAGCCAGTTCTTCGGACTCGCGCTGGGCAAGGGATTCCTCACCGACTATCCCCCGCTGCTCACCTTCTCGTGGTGCATACTGATGGCCCTCAACGTCGTGTTCTCGAACGTGTGGGGCATCATCCTCAAGGAATGGAAGGGGTGCTCGCGCTCGACCATCACCGTGCTTGTCATCGGCCTTGTGATACTTATCGTCTCCTCGTTCTTACCGCAACTCATCTAACCGACCAAAATTAAACAATACCAGTTATGTCAATCTTAGACAACCGTCCCGCACTTGCCCGCGAGGTAGAACAGGTGGCCGAAGTGGCCGGATACCTCTGGCAGAAAGGGTGGGCTGAACGTAATGGCGGCAACATCACCGTCAATGTGACCGAATATGTGGATGACGCTATCCGTGCCATGCCCGCCATCAGCCCGGCAGTGGCCATAGGCGCCACACTGCCTCATCTCAAGGGTTGCTATTTCTTCTGCAAGGGCACCAACCGCCGCATGCGCGACCTGGCCCGCTGGCCTATGGAGAACGGCTCGTTCATCCGCATCCTCGACGACTGCGCCCACTATGAGATAATAGCCGACAACCCCGTGAAGCCAACCTCGGAGCTCCCCTCGCACCTGGCCGTCCACAACTATCTCATCGAGAAGGGCTCGCCCTATAAGGCATCGCTGCACACACATCCCATCGAGCTCGTGGCCATGAGCCATTGCAAGAAATTCCTCGACAAGGATGTCGCCACCCGTCTGCTCTGGAGCATGATCCCCGAGACCAAAGCATTCTGTCCGCGCGGTCTGGGCATCATCCCCTATCAGCTCCCCGGCTCGAACGAGCTCGCCACCTCGACCATCCGCGAGCTCGGCGACTATGACGTGACCCTGTGGGAGAAGCATGGCGTGTTTGCCATCGACACTGACATCATGGCTGCCTTCGACCAGGTGGACGTGCTCAACAAGTCGGCCCTCATCTACATCGCCGCCAAGAACATGGGCTTCGAGCCCGACGGCATGTCTGACGAGCAGATGGCCGAGATGACCAAGGCATTCAATCTGCCTAAATAAGCCTCTAAGGCACTGACCCTAAGACGGCCCACTGTTCCTGATGGACAGTGGGCCGTCTGTCTATGAACTTTTCGGCCCTTTGAGGCATTATCTATATAAACGTTAAAACTCTTTAGATATGGATACTCTCGGAAAGGGCCTCTTCTGGCTGGGATTTATAGTACTGATCGGCGTCGTATTCGCTTATCTCATCATGATGATTGCGGGCTCGATAGCGTTCGCCACCACTACGGCTGTGCTCTCGATATGTGCGGTGATACTGATAGGCGCCCTGCTTATGATAATGGGGCGTGGATATGAACGTCGTGCCGAGCGCAAACGCGACCGGGAACTCTCGCAACCTCACACCACCAAATGACCTGACTCTACAGACTCTGACATATAAACACAAGAGCGTCCCACAGCCTCGCGAGGCTGTGGGACGCTTGGGTTATTGAGGGTCAGGGTATTGTCAGAATACTACCTTGGCCACGACAGGATTGCCCTGTGCGTCGATGGCCTTGGCTACATATACGCCCGAGCCGAGACCTGTCTCGATGACTGCGGCAGGCTGTGCCGAGGTGTAGACGGTGCGGCCGTTGAGGTCGTAGACGGTGAGGCTGCGTGCATCGCCCGAGAGGGTGAAGACGCCACCCTTGGATGCCTTGAGTGTGAGTGAGGAGCTGATATCGCCCACAGTCTCCTTGATGCCGGATTCGAGTCCGCCGATGACGTATGAGATATAGTCATATTCAGCTGTCCAGAATACGTAGGGGAAGACCGCGAGGGTGACGGTAGACATGTCGGGAGTGCAGAGGGGAGTGCCGGTCACGAGGACACCCTCGATGGTGATGGGGTTGTATTCGGCGTCGATGGTCTCGATGTCGTGCTTGAGGTTCTCTTCCATCCATGTGGCCACCGAGGGATCGGCTGTCTTGAAATAGTCGTAGATGAGTACGAAATCTTCAGCACCGGCCTTATAGATGTATCCCTGTGTGGGCATTGTGGTCGACATCATGTCGAAATAGTTTGTGCCGAGCATCGAGCCGTCGTCCATGATGGCCGATGCGGACACATTCTGTGTGGTGGGGAAGACCTTGGAGGCACCGGTCTCTAAGTCGAGCTGCACGGTATAGTTCATTGAGGGATCCCAGAAGGTCTCGCCGGCCTTGGATGCCACACCTGCGAGATATTTGCCGTTGGGCGAGATGAGGGATACGTTGAACACGTAGTTGGGCGACGCGTCGATGATTTCGCAGAATGTGTTCATGTAGGCCTCCCATGCTGTGTACCAGGTGGTATAGGCCTCGTTGTATGCGGTCACAGCGGCCTGATAGGCGGCTGCCTCCTCGGGTGACATGTATGATATGGGCTCGGGGGCCTCTCCCTCCCATGTCATCATCCACTCATTGTATGCAGCCTGATATGCGGCAAGCTCCTCGGCTGTCATATAGTCCTGATACTCGGGGCCTTCGGGCTGGGGGCCGGGATTGGTCGGAATATCAAGATGGTTCGGGTTGAACAGCTCGCTGCCGGGGTACGAGTATTCGTAGCTTCCCTCGGAATTCTTCTTCCAGAGGATGGGATAGATGTAGAAGCCGGATTCCTCGACTACCTGACCGGCTATCACGGAGCCGTCGGCGCTGACCGAGAGGGCGTTGACGTATTGGGGATGACCGCCGAAGACATCTGTCTCGGGCCACGGGAGGAGGTTCTCGCTCTCGTAGATGCCGTCGCCGTCGTTGTCAAGCCAGTAGACGGGTATCATCATCGTGCCGTCATTGCCGAGGGTGTTGTCGAGATTGGAGACGTCGCCGACAATCATGGTGCCGTCGGTGGTGATGGCGTTGGTGAATCGCATGGGATACTTGGCTGCCGAGGCAATCTGATGCCATTCGCCGTCACGCCAGTATGCGGCATCGCCGTCGTATGTGGTCGAGCCGACCATGATGCCGTTGCTCGAGAAGACGTTGCCGTGACCGACCGAATAGTCGGTCGTCATGCCGTCGCCGAGATAGTCATATATCTGGCCTGTCTGCTGGTCCTTGATGGTCAGCTCACCGTCCTTCACCGAGACGATATAGCGTCCGTCGGGTGATATGCCCTGGAGATAGAAGTTTTCGATTGTCTCGGGAGTCGCGCCCGAGGCTGCACCTGCGGCGAGCAGGGCCACTGCGCTTGCGAGTAAAGATTTCTTCATATGATTTGATTAGGTGTTTGTATATGCACTTTGTGCTTTAGTCTGTGCAAAGGTATGTATAAATTTTAACTTATGGATAAGAAATTGATGAAAAAATTGAATTTTGGGGACAAAAATTGTGGATTTGTCAAAAAAAAGTGACGGGCAACGTGAGCTGTGTCACGGCACCCGCCATATTGGTCAGGCCTTATGGAGGTGAGGGGAGGGTTATTTCACGATACCCTTCTCAAGATACTCCTCAAGGTTTGTCCTCACCTGTTCGCCTGCGCGCTCCACGGCTACCTTGGCCATGTCGGCGTCGACCATGAGGTTGACAAGCTGCTCGAACGATGTCTTCTTGGTGGGATCCCAGCCCAATTCCTTGCGGGCCTTGGAGGGGTCGCCCCAGAGGTTGACGACATCGGTGGGACGGTAGAAGTCGGGCGACACTTCGATGACAGTCTTGCCGGTCTTGACGTCGATGCCCTTCTCGTTCTCGCCCTCGCCCTCGAAACGCAGCTCAATGCCGGCGCGGCGGAAGGCCAGCAGGCAGAACTCGCGTACGGAGTGCTGCTCGCCGGTGGCAATCACATAGTCGTCGGGCTTGGGCTGCTGCAGGATGAGCCACATGCACTCCACATAGTCCTTGGCATAGCCCCAGTCGCGGAGCGAGGAGAGGTTGCCCAGATAGAGCTTCTCCTGCTTGCCCTGTGCGATGCGGGCGGCGGCGAGGGTAATCTTGCGGGTCACGAATGTCTCGCCACGGCGCTCGGACTCGTGGTTGAAGAGGATGCCCGAGCAGCAGTACATGTTGTAAGCCTCGCGATACTCCTTGATGATCCAGAAGCCATAGAGCTTGGCTACGGCATAGGGGGAGTAGGGATGGAAGGGTGTCTTCTCGTTCTGGGGCACCTCCTCGACCTTGCCGTAGAGCTCGGAGGTCGAAGCCTGATAGATGCGGCATGTGTCGCCCAAACCGCAGAGGCGCACAGCCTCGAGGATGCGGAGAACACCGGTAGCGTCGACATCGGCCGTGAACTCGGGCGAGTCGAAAGATACCTGCACGTGGCTCTGTGCCGCGAGGTTGTAGATTTCGTCGGGACGCACCTTCGACACAACCTGCATGATCGACATCGAGTCGCCCAGGTCGGCGTAGTGGAGGTGGAAATGAGGCTCGCCTTCGAGGTGGGCGATGCGCTCGCGGAAATCGACAGACGAGCGGCGGATGGTGCCGTGCACGTCATAACCCTTCTCAAGCAGGAGTTCGGCCAGGAAGCTACCGTCCTGGCCGGTGATACCGGTGATTAAAGCTTTCTTCATTGTAAGTGTACTTAATTGGAAATTATATGGTGTTGAGAATGTGTGTATTCTGCGTATGGAGTGGCGCGGGGTCACTCTGACTTGAACGTGATTTCGTCGGGCCTGGGATGGACAAACTCAAACTCGAGGGTCCTTGCCAGCCCTTCGTCGAGGGTATAGGGAGCCTTGAAGCCGCACGAATGGACCTTGGTGGCATCGAACTCGGTGGTGGCGCAGAATTTCTTGACTCGCACAGACGAGATGGTCAGCTTCTTGCCCGTGAGCATGGCCAGAAGGTCGAAACAGTAGCCGCCGAGCATCCCCATCCACAGCGGAAAGTGTGTGGCCGGAATCTGTTTGCCGAGCACTTTCGACACATGGCTGACGAGCTGGTTCATGTTGTTGTCCGGCTTGTCTATATAGTTGAAAACGTTGTAACCCTCGGTTATATTGTCTATCATGTATTTTATGAATGCAACGACATTGCCTACGTATGCCATGGACTTGCGGTTCTCGCCCGAGCCGACCATGAGGAACCGCCCGGACGAAATCTGTCTGAGAAGGTTATAGACATTCCCTCGGTTGCGCTCGCCGAAGATGACTGTGGGGCGGATGATGTCTATGTTCCACCCCGGATGCGACTCATACCAGCGCTCAAGCACCTGTTCGGCCTGCCATTTGGACTTGCCGTAGTGGTTGAAAGGGTCTTTGGGATGGTTCTCGTCAGGGTTCTTCTTGTTGAGTCCATAGACGGCAACCGAGGAGAAGAAGATGATGCGCCGTATTCCGTTCTTCTCCATTGCCCGCAGCGTCACCTCCATGCCGCCGACATTGGTCTCATAATAAAGCGATGTTGGTGTCACGTCGTCTCGGTGCTGTGCCGCCAGCAATATCACAAGGTCGGCACCTGCAAGCTCGCGGTCCATCTGCTCCTGCTCGCGCACGTCGCCTATGACAGTGAGGTCGTTGAAGAAATGGCTCGGGAGAAGGTCAATGTTCTTACATTCGTATCTATCCGGCTCGTCTTTAAGAAGATTGATTATTCTGGTGCCTACGAAGCCGCTGGCACCGATAAGAGCAATTTTCATAATGTGGAATTGTATTTGTGTTTCTGGTGGTATGTCTACAGTTTTAACTTATGTCGTATCATGTCTATGGCCTTGGGAGCAAGTCTCTTCACAGGGTAGAGCCACGAGACCTCGAACCCGTTCTTGCGGAATGCCCTCATGACGTTGCAGTTGCCCCTGATGATGTTGGAGAGAGCCCCGGTGCTCTTGCCTCCCATGCGCATCTTGACGAATGTATGCGGAATGTATCTGGTGGAAATGCCTTCACGCTCGATAAACCGCAGCATGAGTTCGAAATCGGCCGACACCTCGAACGATGTATCAAAGACACCGAACCGCCCGAAACACTCCCTGCGGACATAGAATGTGGGGTGCGCAGGATGCCAGCCCTGAAGGAATCCCCCCCTAAAATGCTGTGAGCCACGCCATTGGCGTACTATGCGCGAGGTGTCGCTCGGGTCGACGAAATCAAGGTCTCCATATACGGCGTCGACATCGGCACAGCCTTCGGCGATAAGCCTGAGCACGTCGCTGTCGGCATAGAAATCGTCAGAGTTCAGTATGCCCACGACATCACCCGTGGTAAGGGAGATGCCTTTGTTCATCGCATCATATAGCCCGTCGTCCGGGCCGGAATACCATTTGAGCTTTCCTCCGAATTTTGGCATGAACCCGTCGACAATCTCCTTAGTATTGTCGCGTGACCCACCGTCGATTATCAGCACCTCATAGTCGGTATAAGTCTGCGCCAGGATACTCTCCAGAGTATCCTGCAAAGTCCTCCCGCTGTCGTAAGTAGCTGTGATTATTGAGATTTTCATATACAGAATATGACTCGTTATATAAGGATATTATCGACAATATCCTTCATCCTACTGTTGTTGTTTCGGTAATAAAATGTCTTTTCAAATATATCACGGGCGTTTTCGGAGTAATCACGAAAATCATGCAGCAGCTTTAGGAGCGCTTCTTTTATCTGTCCGTAATCCTGATTGTTTTCACAGCATACGACGTTTTTGCCCTCGATAGAGAACTCCGAAAGGTTTCGTCTCAGCACAATGGCCGGTGTGCCGAACATCCCGGCCTTGGCAAGCACACCGCTTTGAGTAGTACGGTGATAGGCATTCCAGACACAATATGACTCTGCGTAACATCGGTTTATCTCTTCGTCCGAGAGAGGGTGGCCGTCTATCACTTTGAGCAGTCCCTTCTCTCTCATCTCACGCAGTTCGCGGCTGTCGGGCACAGTGTTGCGTGTGGCTATCATGAATCTGAGCCTGTCGGTCAGCTCATGATCTTCAGACGCACGGATTATGAATCTGACGAAATCGTCGAAGGCGTGATCCTGGGCTATTGTGCCTATGTATGAGAAATACTTCCTCTCGGGGCGCCCGGCCGTAGACTCGTCGCAGAACAGCAGGGGGAGATGATGGTATCTGCTGTTTATCTTACTTGCCAACGAATCCTCATACAGGCTGTAAGCCTTGCGCGAAGGAAGCAATATCACATCTGAGAGCTGTATGAATGTCAGCGTGACGAGATAGCGGGCATATATCTTGGCAATCTCTATGCCGGGCAGCCCGAGGCTGCGGTAAACGCCGAATGCCTCAAGCGGTTCGTGGAACACGAATATTATCTTTGCTCCAAACCGTGATTTTAGCCTCATCATCTCTCTGATGTTGCCTGTGGCCGGAAACCAGAATACTGCTATATCCACGCTCTCTGCCTGACTGAGGTCTGTTATGTATCTGACATCTTCGGGCAGGAATGGTGCGAGTTGCGGATTTATGTATAGGCAGCTCCTGAATCCGATTTCCTCAAACTGGCGATAGCTTGCCACAAGGTGTGACACATGTGCCACACGGAAATTCAATGAGATTATAAGGGCGTTTTTCATTCGATTGCCTTCTGGAAATCCGGGATTGAACTCTTTAGCTCCTCGTCCGGCCTATCCCACCATCTCTCATTCAGAATTCTCTCTATAATTGAGGACGAGAATCTATATTTGATTATTTTTGCTGGACAGCCACCGACAATGGCAAAGGGGGGGACATCCTTTGTAACGACCGCTCCGGCTCCAATGCATGCTCCGTCACCAATTGTGACTCCTCCAAGAATCATGGCACCATACCCGATCCAGACATCATTCCCTATCTTTACGCGCCTGAATGGGGGTGCGACTGATTCGCTTATCCATGAATATCCTGTCGCATTCTGCTTTTCCGTGAAAATGGGAGATGTAGACAGAAAGTTCATGGTGTGATTGCCGAGCCCAATATTGACATTGCTTGCAACCGAGCAAAATGCCCCCATGTCAGTCTCGCATATCCAGCTCCCGATACCGACATAGCTATATCGTCCGATTGAAGAGTTGATAATATGGGTGTTTCTGTAAATCCTCGCCTTCGGACTTATCGTTGACCTGTCATCGACAAGTGCAGTCAAAGATACTCCCCGTTGGAACAGATGTCTAAATATCCCTTTCAGGTATCCCATTATCTCAAATTATCCTTTAAAACATTCATCTGATATTTTGTGTTCCATGCCGATTCTATCTCATTGTAACATGCTTCCCGGACACTTTCCCTGTCGCTCTTATGGCGTTCTATCCACCGGGATATTTCCTCGGCCAATGACTCGACATTCCCGTACTTAAAGAATGCTCCAGTCCCATTCTCGATTATTGCTTCAAACTCCGGCATCTGCATCGGGAAGTTGTCATGCGTGAGGACGGGGGTTCCGAATGCCATGGTATGCATTGCCGTAAGCCCTACGTTTCCCGGTGCCACGCATAAATCTGCATTATATATCAATGACGCATTTTTAGAATCATCATAACAGGCGCCATAAAACCAGACTCTCTCCTCAAGGCCGAGACGTTTTGTCATGGACTTAAGTTCTTCGGCTTTGCTTCCGTCACCGATAAGTGTGAGATTGACATAAAAATTCTTGTCAATCAGTATCTTCATAGCTTCAAGCAGCATGTCGATGCGTTTGATTGGCGTGAGCCGCCCCACGAATATAAGATTCGGACTTTCATTCTTGAAATGATCCTTGTATATGGAGAAGCTGTCAAGTCTCTCACGTAAGGCTTTTTGGTTTTCATAATCGAGTGAGTTGTGGATTACAAAAAGCCTGTCTTCTGGGAAGCCTTCCTCTATCATAAGTTTTTTTGCATAATTGCCATAAAGGAATATGCCGTCGGCCTGTCTGAAAAAGATACGTTTAAGTATTTTTTTCAGCTTTCCTTCGCGTCCATACCAACCATGGGTCCAAAGGAATATCTTCTTGTTTCTCGCTATGAGCGGCTTTATGAGCAGCATAATCCATGTAGAGATACAGTTGAACTCCCCTAACATGAGGTAGGTGTCATATTTCTTTTCTACAAGCAGCCTTATGATGTTGTTTTGAAAATAGAAAGGTTTGATTAATGCAGTGTTATTGACGAGAGTGGCCCTTTTAAGGACTGACAGGTCAAAACCCTCTATGTCTGTATCATTAGAGCCGAAATACCAGTCACATTCCCATGCCTTATCTATCTCACGGTAAATGGCCTCCCTATATTTTTGCGCGAAATTATATATTATGCAAAGATGTTTCATTTAGGAACCTTATCATATTTTGGATCTCAGAAATGATATGTCAATTTTGGCCCGATAAAGAAGGCTTTTCACCATGGTCTTGATTCGCTCTAATTTAGTTAATCTACTATATCCATTTGCAGATTTAAAAAACGTATTCTTTGTAATTGGAACATACATTGATGGATGGCTCATGACCTCACTCATGACTTTCTCCATTTTATCAGCCCAAATCACATGCGATAAATTATCAGTGAGAAATCTGAAAGATTGTGTATATTGGTCAATATATTTGTTATGATTAGTGATTATGTAGGACAGTTTATCAAATATATCTGATGATGACCCTTGCTTCGTTATGAAGCCGACCCCACTCGCCTCAACTAATTCTCTACTTCCGTGCTTCGAATCGCTTATTACAGGAATACATCCGCCTCTCATAGCTTCAAGCAATGTCATCGGACATCCTTCACCTCGGGAAGGAAGTAGAAATATGTTCGCTGACTCAATAATCTCAATTGCTTTCTCTCGAGATAATTTACCTGTGATTATCAATCTTGGGTCAGATTTGAATAAATCGTATGTCTCATGGAGACCGAATATGGATAGGTTGGCACTCGGGAGTTTCGTGCCTCCAAGCCAGTAGAATTCAAAGTCTAAATCAGAGTCGATTAACCTGTATATCAGCTTTTGGATTACATCAACACTTTTTTCAATAGATGTACCGCCGGGATATACGATTCGTAGAGGTTTATGTGATGCCTTGTCTAATTTTGGACTTTTAGACGTTTCAACGAAGTTGTAGATGACTTTTATTTTCTCTGTTATTTTTATGCGGAATCTGTCTATCAGGAATTTCTTGCCATATTCTGACAGAGCAATTATTGCATCTATATTATCTGCGTTGTAGCCTGCATTAAGGGCAAGTTTGCCATTTACAAAATGACTTACACTGATTATTGCAGGTTTAAGAAATGGGGCTAAAACCGGGATGAATTGAGAATTGCTATTTATGATGCAGTCGTATTCATCCTCGTTTATTTTTGTTACAAGTTTGGCACAATAATCATAGTCATTGTTTGAATGTCCGTAAGTGCGGTATGTTTTTTCGTACCCTTCTACTTCAACCTCATTTGCATCAGTCAGTAGATAAATACTGTTTTTATGACTGAGCAATCTGACAAGCTCCTGATTGTAGGACGCTATCCCTCCACCGGAGGGAATAGCCATTGATGTCGCAAGGAGAATCTTCATGCTGTGATGGTCTTCTGATTGTTACGGACTGCCATGAATAGGCTGATATGACGTTTTGAAGGTCTAAGTATGGAGTTTGCTATGGTTGCTGCGGAGACAAAAAAACTCAATAGCCATGGGTTTATGTAAAAGACATAGAATACATTGTCTATGGCATAGAATATTCCATAGACAAGGAAGCAGTTTGCAACAGTGTTGTCAATACCCTTTCGTCTTGCGAGATATGCTCGTCGGATGAGTCTACATATTAGCATGATATAGATTACAGATGCAAGGAGTCCGTTATTTGCGAAAAGCTCGAGATAGCTGTTATGTGAAAAACAACCCTCGGGGGTAAGGAGTCTGAAATTACCGGGACCTACCCCAGTAATGGGATTTTCGCATCCGATGCGTATGGCATCTTTGATAAGAACAACTCGAGGGTCGTCAATAGCTCTGACTTGCGAACGTTTTGACAACTCACTTTCGTCATAAAATTTTGTGACATATTCGAATCCGACATAACCGGCAACAGATAGTATCACAACCCCGGAAAGGAAAATTTTTGCTTTTGGTTTCCAATATCTTAAAAAAAGATATATTCCTATCATAGGAATTTCCAAAATCAATATCTGTCTTGATGCGGTGAGGAGAGCCAATATGAAAGATATAGGAATGATTGCAAGAAATAACAGATTGGAAATGCGTCTCGCATATCCTTTGGATATGCATCCCCAATAGAATGTTATGAATGTTGCGCTTAACAGAAGGTAGCCAAACATATTGGCATTCAGGTTCTCGTCGCTGAGGCGTGCCCCGGTGTTAGCTACAACAATATCAAGTAGATTGTTATATGCGTATACTATACAGTTTATAAGGAGAACAAGATATACCCCCAGAAGCCAGTTCCGTGCTTTCGGTATTGCTGCAAGAGTCGCGCTGATATAACAGAATAGAAAGACTCCTGCTAAAGATTGAAGTTCCTTAGCTGCGATTTCAGTGTCGAGGGCTGTTACAAAGGTTATACAACACCAAGTGAACAAAACAATAATGATGCGGAGATATGGGTTTCGGGTTATGGTATTATGCCTTAGAAATGAGAGGAGGAAGGATATGGGAATCAATCCCCACAGACAAATCTTATATAGGTTCACCTCAAAGTAGAATATGGCACATAGATATAAAGATATTAGACTGATTATGTCGGTGCTGCCCAGCTTGTCTTTTCTTGTAATCATTGGATTATTTGACAGAATTGATTTCCCTTACATATCCCATAATGGGTCTACGGAAAAGAAGGGATAAGATGAATAGGATTATGGACATGCAGATAATGAGTCTTGGGACATGATTCATGTCGGGCAATATATCTGATTGTACGTAGTGTGCTAAGAATCCCATTACGCATAGTGATGCGGTAATCTCTATGATTTTATGCCAGTTGAATTTACTGAAAAGAGACGTGTCAAGTATCTTACCGGCACCTCGTAAATAGAGCATATTAGCATAGAGCATTGTCATCAAAGTTGCAATCGCCGGACCAAGTATGCCTATGGTGCAGTAGAGTCCAATCCCTGCGATGATATTCAATATGAGAGATTGGATTGCGATTGAAAGAAGCTTTGCTGCTTGTCCTGTCGAGCTGTAAATGAGTGATATATTGGCGAAACGTAGTAGGTCGACAAGTAGATAGATAATGAAGACCCCGAGTCCGCTGACAAATTTGTAATCATATAATGTAAGCAGAAGGTCTTTAGCGCATATTATTGATGAACCGACCAAAATCATTGTAGAGAGGATGCCTAAATTAAGGTATGCCGAGAATATACTTGTAACCCACGGTTTATTTTTTTGTATGTTGGAGGTGATAACGGGTATCAAAATCGTGGAAAATGATGTCATCAACATATCATAAGGGAGTACTCGGCTGCAGTTGGCATATATTCCAAGTTCGTCTGTAGTGCCGAAATATCCAATAATCCATTTGTCAATATCTCTGAGTAAAGCGTTAAGTACTATGAAGACAGCCATGGGAATACTGTAGCTCAGGATAGGCCGGATGAGTCTATTGTCAAACAAGTCGAGATTGAACAGTTTTATGCCATGAGTGTGCAAGTCAAAAATAAAGTATAATACCTGGAGAAAGTCACATATAAATGTCAGCGCAAGAATAGTTATTATGGATCCTGTAGCATAGGTAGCATATAAGAAGATTGCGAATCTTATAAAACATATTATTAGATTGCGTATTAGGATGACTTTTACTTTTCCGATGGATATGTATAATACCTGTATCATCGGCAATAAATTGGCCATCAATGGCTGGAATGCTATCCAGACATATGCTGACGATAATGCCGGATTTTCAAAGTATATGGTGAGAATGTTTTCTGATAGAAGGATAAAGAGCCCTCCGAGAGTGCCGATAATAAGTTGCAGGAAAAAGATAGTTGAGATGAAATTACGATTCCTTTCAGCATGTTCAGACGGAGTATTATTATAGAAGAAATTCACCGCGTCAGTCATCCCGAGGATTGTTATTGAGGTGAACGTGGTGACTATCAGGAGTGCTTCAGAATATGTGCCATATTCCTCAAGAGAGAAATGGACGGAAACTATCTTGATGCAGACAAGAGTTAGCAACGTTGACAATAATCTCACGATAGTCAGGAAAAATGCTTCAACGGATTTGCCTTTCTTATTGAAAATGTTAATTTTCATATGGCAAATAATATAGGATGCATCTGTTGGTTTTTGGGTAAAATCTTCCATTCCGGCTCCTCGGGCGGGGTCGGGATGGCGGGGAGGCTCGATGTCGTGTCCGAGGCTCGGTGTGGATGCCTGGTTCCAGGCGTCGTGTACCGTCTCTCCTGTGTCTGTCTCCATGGTTTGGCCTGTGGCCGGGAGTGAACAGACTCACTCCGTCTTTGAAAAAGGTCTGTCGTATTTTTGTTAATTTATGAACGCAAAATTAAGGTTTTTTTGCTTATCGTGCAAATTTCACAGATAGTATTTGGGACAGATATGGCACCTCAGGGGCCTTGGATCTATGGCTGCCGGAATACGTGAATCGCCTGAGGAAGAGTGAAGATATGTGGTCATGGAGGTGGGATGAGGATGTGTCTCGTCGGGAGCGAGCAGCAGTATGTGGTCGTCGTAGGGGAGGTGTCTGAAGGTCTCCGCCATGGTGATTGGAGCCGGGAGCATTATGCCTGTGGGTGTTATTTCGGGCTGTGCCTCGGGGTAGGCGTGGAGATGGGCGGTGCGGACGAGAGTGTCAAGCGACGCAGGGCCGGAGGTGACAGGCTGTCGGCCGAATGCGGCGATGGCTCCGGGCATCGGGTCGGGGAGGAGGTCAGGCAGGTCGATGATGTCGGCGTGGATGCCGGGGTGTGGATGACCAAGTGTGACCTCGGCACGGGCTATGCGGAGTCCGTAAGGACCGGGGTTGATGATGAGGGTCGTGCCTGTGCGGGTGATGCCGATGTCGCTGTGGACGTGTCCGCAGAATATGATGTCGAGTCCGGGGGACTGGCGTGCTATCGCGGCGCTCTCTTCGGGGCCGATGTGGAAGAGGCCAACAGTCAGGTCGGGACGGTGGAGGCTGTTGATTTCACTTATGGCTTCGCGGACGGCCTGTGCGGCGGGGATGAAGCGGGCCCCGGAGTGGAGAAACAGCGGAGTCTCGGTCGTGGCGACACCTATGACGGCTATACGCAGGTCTCCGCGCCTGATGATGGTGTATGGGCTGAGGCACGGTATGCCTCTGACATTGCAGGCGATGAGGGGGGCGGTAAGTTCAGCCGCATAGCGCGACATAATGGCTTCGCCTGTGTCGAGGTCGTGATTTCCCGGTGTCATGGCGTCGTATGGTATGCCGTTGGCTATGAGGGCCGGGATGTGCGGCGATGACAGTCCGACATGGTTTGACCAGTGTGCGGCTATGCCTCCGCCCATGAAGTCGCCCGCGTCAAGCACTATCGTGTCGGGCCGGGCATGGCGCGTATGCATGACGAACTCCCTGACCCGCGCTATGTTGCCTGCGCCGGGCCGGGGAGTGATATGTCCGCCGTAATACAGACCGTGGAGGTCTGTGGTGGCGAGTATGGTCACGGTGGTATCTGTCATCAGGGGTTAGGGCCGGTATAGAGGGCGCGCACTTTGCCGACAGGGAGGCGTCCCTCGACCTTGAGAGGGATGCGCCGCGAGTCTGCTGTGATCCATCCCTGAATCGGGGCCGAGCTCTCGACACCCCGGCGCGTGAAGGTGAAATTTATATAGTATGTGTCTATGTCGCGTCCGCCCGATGGGAGTGTCTGGTGGCCGAGATAGGTTATCTTGAGGCGCTCTTTCTTGGAGCCCGAGAATATGTTGACGGTGTGGCTCTCGCCGTTCTGCATCGAGTCGAAATCGAGTGTGCGCAGATAGAAGAACGAACTGAGCATGTCTACAGTCATTCCGTTGGCCTCAAGCTCGATGGTCGACTCGGTGAGGGGTGCTTTGGGCGATGCCCGCTTGTATCTGACGGCCTTGGCCGTGAATGTATCGCCCGAGTGCTGGAACGTGAGCACGTCTTTCTTATACTTTCCGGCCTCGTGGGCTATGTAGGTGTACTCAGTGGGATACAGTCCCTGGCGCGTTATGGTGGTGTATAGGGTGTCGCGCAGCGAGTAGATGCTGTTGGCCCATGGGGCGTTGCGGGCGAAGAGGCTGGCCCTGTAGCAGTCGCCGTCGCCACGGAGGGTCATTGTGGCATATCCGGCCACCTTGTTTATGAAGCCCCACTTATAGATGACGTCATAGGTGAGGGTCTCGTCGACAAGCGAGGTGAGGCCCGATTGTGCGCGGCCCGATGTGATGCCCATGACGAGGGCTGCGAGCATAAGGATGAAAGTCCGTTTCATAGGGAGTTGAATGTGAGGGGAGGGCGAGGGGAGAGGGGTGTGCTCCCGGCCTCAGTTGTTTATTAGTTCTTTGAAGGGTAGGGCCGAGCGGGCTGCCTGTTCGATGCGTTTGTTGCGCCAGCATTTGCGACATACGGCTATATAGCGTTCGTCGCCGCCTATCTCGACCTGCTCGCCCTCTTCGACAAAATCGCCGTTGCGGTCGATGCGGGCGTTGATGATGGTCTTGCGGCCGCAGGTGCAGGTCGACTTTATCTCGTCGATGGTATCGGCTATCTCGAAGAGGCGTCGCGAGCCTTCGAAGAGGCGGCTCTTGAAATCGGTTCGCAGGCCGTAGCAGATCACGTTGCTGCCGAAATCATCGACGATTCTCGAGAGCTGGTCTATCTGGTCGGCGGTCAGGAACTGGGCCTCGTCGACCAGAATCCAGTCTATCACGGCATCTGTCTGCCCGAACATCTCGCGTGCCATCTCGTAGATGTCTGTCTCGTGATATATCCAGCGGCATTCGCGCTCGATGCCTATGCGCGAGCGGATTACGTTGGTAGACTCGCGGGTGTCTACGAAAGGTTTGAGGCATACGTAGCGCATGCCGCGCTCTTCGAAATTATATGCTGTCGTGAGCAGCAGGGCAGTCTTTGCCGAGCCCATTGTGCCGTATCTGAAATAGAGTTTCCCTTTGCGGTACATCTGTGGTGGTGTTTGGTCGGGGTTGAGAAAAAATCGGCACAAAGGTAGTGAATCTTTCTTATTCGCCCAACTTTTCGCCCTGCCGTGTGAGCACAAAATCCTCGTGACCCGATTCGTATTTGAGGAGTGTGCCCTTGATTTTCACGTCGTCCATCAGTTTCATGCTGCCATAGCGGTGTGCCAGGGCTGTGCGCAGAGCCTGCTCGAGACCTTTGGCTACCTGGGGCCTCATCTTCTCTATCTCGGGCTGCGGCATTGAGGTGAGAGACTGGGAGGTAACCATGAGCTGGTCGGGGTCGACGATGACGGTAAGGGTCTGCGGGTCGATCGAGAGAGAAATCTCGTCATGGTCGATAGCGCTCCATGTGCCACGCACATTGGCTACAGCCGATGCGGTGAGGCTGAGGGGTTCCACAGATTCCCCTTCGGCTACAATCTGCGAGTTCATCGAGATAGCGGCGGTGATGTATAGGGGGCCGACGGGGAACTTGCCGTCAGAAATCAACGCCGAGTCGGGTGCGAAGAAATATGTGTCTGTGACGGTGGCTGTGAGGGCCTGTCCGTCCGTGACGGTCTCGGGAGTCCCGGCCCATGTCCCGGCCAGCTGACCGGCGAGACGTTTCTCGCTGCTCTCGCAGGATGTCGTTGCGATGACAGCGCCAAGACAGAGCACGGCTCCTGTCAGGATGGATGAAATTTTCATATATCGTAAAGATTTTTTATCTAAATAAACGTACAGGAGGGCGCAATGGTTTCATCTGATATGAAAAATCGCTAAATTTGCACTCTGTAAACCTTCATCCCCATAGCCTATGAGTGTCAATAAAGTCATCCTGCTTGGTAATGTGGGCCGCGATCCCGAGATAAGATATGTCCAGACACGGCCTATAGCCACCTTCTCGCTGGCCACCAACGAGCCTGCTCCGGCTGCGGGGCCTGACGGGGCTCCGGCACCACAGCCACGCACCGAGTGGCACAACATCGTCATGTGGGACTCGCAGGCCGAGGTTGCCGAGCGATATATCCGCAAGGGCACACGGCTGTATGTCGAGGGCAAGCTGCGTCACCGCGTCTGGCAAGACCGTAACGCCATCTCGCGTACTGTCACCGAGATATATGTCGAGTTTTTCGAGATTCTTGGCTGAGGGGACGGGCGGACAGCTGTTTTTCATTCCATCAATACATACTTACATACATATTATGTTTCATCCTCTTGCAAATCTTGACCGCTATGATGTGGTCCTGGCCAGCGGGTCGCCGAGACGCCGTGAGCTGCTGGCGATGCTCGACATACAGTTTACGGTTGACACCTCGCACTCTGTCGACGAAACCGTCCCCGACGGAATGGCCCCCGAGGAGATTCCCGCCTATCTCTCGCAGCTCAAGGCCGCAGCCTATCCACTTGAGGACGGGAGTGACAAGCTTGTCATCACCGCCGATACGGTCGTGATTCTCGACGGCACTGTGCTCGGTAAACCCGCCTCCCTGTGCGAGGCTACCGACATGCTTGCCATGCTGCAGGGGCGCACCCAGCAGGTGGTCACGGGTGTGACCATCCGCACAGCCACGGATTCGCTGACGTTCAGCGCTACATCCGAGGTTGATTTCGGCACGCTCACGCCCGAAGAGATTGCCTATTATGTCGAGAGCTACAGCCCTCTTGACAAGGCGGGGGCATACGGCATACAGGAGTGGATAGGGGCGGCCGCCATACGCGGCATCCGTGGCAGCTTCTATAACGTCATGGGCCTCCCTGTGCACCGCCTGTATAGCGAGCTCAAGAAATTCTGACGACCTGTGGCCCTGTTCAATATTGTCGCGCTCGCATCAACACTCGCGATAGCCGCCGACACCGTTCCTGCCGTCGAGACCTTGCAAGAGGTCACGGTGACAGGTCACGGTGCGCGCCGACGGCTCGATGCAGTGCAGATTGGAGCCGAACAGCTCGAGCTCTCCCGGCTCGCGCAGGTGCCGATGCTTTTTGGCGAGAACGACATCATCAAGTCCATATCCTTACTGCCTGGTGTGCATGGCGAGGGTGACGGAGCCGGAGGATTCGAGGTGCGTGGCGGCACGTCGGCGCAGAATCTCGTGCGCCTCGACGGCATCTCGCTCTACAATCCCTCGCACGTCATGGGCATCTTCTCCACCTTTAACGATGCAGCCATCGGCTATGCCACCCTTTACAAAGGGCCCATGCCGGCCGAGTATGGAGGTGCCACGTCGTCGGTGCTTGATACATCGCTCGCTCCAGGCGACATGGAGCAGTTCCATCTCTCGGCCACGGTAGGCATCCTTGCGGCCAAGGTCATGGCCTCGGGCCCGGTGGTCAAGGACAGGCTGTCGTATGCAGTCACGGCGCGCAGGTCGTATGTCGATGCTTTCCTTCAGATGGTGCCGGAATACCGCAGTACAGTGATGAATTTCTATGACGTCACGACCAAGCTGCACTATGTCCCCCGGCGTGGCGACTGGATTGACCTCTCGTTCATGGCCGGGCGCGACAATATGGCAATAAAGAATGTGATGGGGATGTACTGGGGCAATATCGGTGGCTCGGTCAACTGGGTGACACGCCGTGGCCCGAATCTCACCTTCACCACCACCGGGGCTGTGACAGATTATTCGCCCGACATGCGCATGAGCATGATGGGAACAGACCAGAGGCTGACGGAATACATACGAGATTTCTCCGTGTCGGAGTGTGTGCGTGTTGCGCTCGGCGATGTGCATTCCGTCGATTTTGGCGTGAGGTCACAACTGCTCCGTGTCAAGTCGGCCGAGATGGAGATAAACGGCAACCGTGAGCTTGATATCCGTTCGGGGTGGGAGAATTCGGCATGGGTCGCATACGAGGGCTCGTTCGGCGATAAGGTCTCGGTCTCGTCGGGAATGAGGCTGAATATATTCTCGGTCATGTCTGGACGGCATTTCCACAGTTTCACGGCTCTGAGCGAAGCGGAGCCCGATTTCTCGGCGAGGAGTTATGTCAGTGCCGAGCCCCGGGTCAGCCTCAAATATAATCTCTCCGGGCTGCATAATGTCAAGGCCGGATTCGGAATCTCGACCCAGAATCTGCATGCAATCCGATCGAACACTACCAGCTTTCCGTTTGACCGTTATGCCCTGACATCCGCCACGGTCAGGCCGGAGCGGGCGGTGCAATACGGGCTCGGATACACCGGGATGAGCCGTGACGGAGCTTTTGACTGGTCGGCGGAACTGTATTACAAGACCCTGCGCAACGTCTACGATTACCAGGACGGGCGCTCGATGTTCTCGCGTGTCAATCTCGAGAGCATAATACTCGGCGGCCGAGGACGCAGCTATGGACTTGAGCTTATGGCGCGCAAGAATGTCGGACGCCTCACCGGCTGGATATCGTACACCCTCTCGCGTACACGGACACGTATCGCGGGGATAAACGGTGGCCGATGGTATGATGCCTCGAACGACCGACGTCATGATTTGTCTGTCACGGCTGCTTTCCGTCTCTCAGACCGCTGGAACCTTTCGGGCTCGTGGGTATTCTCGTCTGGCACACCCCTAACAGCTCCCGATGTGAAGTATGAGCTCGACGGTACGACATGCTATTATTATTCGCGCCGCAACGGATACCAGACACCCCCGGTGCATCGTCTTGACCTCTCGGCGGTCTGGAGCCGGCATGGCCGACGGGCCACCACCCAATGGGCATTCGGCATATATAACGCATATTGCCGTTATAATCCCTTTGTTGTCTATTTCGAGGATGACCCGACCAAGCCCTCGGGGACGCGAGCCGTGCAGCAATCGCTGTTCGGCCTGGTGCCTTCGGTGTCATATACTGTTAAATTCTGATGGGTATGAAGATTCTGAGATATTCTGCCGTTGTCCTTGCGTTGTCACTTGTGTCGTGCGAGAAAGAGCTTGATTTCGAATACAGGGATATTGACCCGATACTTGTGATAGAGGCCTCGCTCACACAGTCCGGTGCGCGTGCGTCGCTCACCGAAACTACATCGATGGACGAGCCGATGAATCGTGAGAGGCTTACGGATGCCACGGTAATCCTCACCGACCTCACCTCCGGGATTTCGGCAGAGCTTCTTCCGGGCGAGAGGGGCGAATATGAAAATACCGTTTCAGGTGAGCCGGGACATCTGTACCGTCTTGACGTGACACGGGGTGACATCTCATACACCTCGCAGTGCCTGATGTCGGAACCTGTGGAGATGGTCGGGGTGGAATTCGGATGGATAAAGATGCCATACGACCATGTAGCGGTACTCAAGGTATCGTTCGCCGACCCGCAGACCACTGCCGGAGACTGCTATTGGGTGCGTGTCTACCGTAACGGCGAAGCCTATATGTGGACAGAGGTCACGGACAATCTTGCATCAGGAGGGGTGATAGAGGAGGTGATGATGACCTCACGCATGGATACCTCCGAAGAGGAGGATGACACCGTGCTCCGCGACGGCGATGTGGTCACGGCCACGGTCACCCCAATAAGCCGGGAGATGTATGACTATCTCACAGCCCTGTCGGCCGACAGCAACGGCCCCTCCATGTTCTCGGGCGGTTTCTGCCTGGGCTACTTTCTCGCGGCACCTGTCGCGACAGGCTCGGTTACATTCTGTCCTGACAATATACCTTATTATTGACCGACTGTGAGTATCTGCGGATACTCAGTCTTGGCCTTCCTGGTCATCTTCCTGACCACCTCGCTGTAGCTGTGGCGTATGAGTGAGGTGATAAGTTCGTCGCGCAGATTGCCACGCAGGCTGAGCTGGTTCCAATAACGTTTGTTCCAGTGCCATGCAGGTTCAATCTCTGGATGGAGGTCACGAAGCTCGATGGCATAACCGGGGTCGCATTTCAGTGCGAAATAATCGGGCCGTCTCAGGCCTATGCATGCGAATATCTTGCCGAGGACGCTGAACAGCAGATAATCCTCGCCAAACCTCATGTCTTCCTGTGCCATAGGCAGCGACAGGCAGTACTCCCTTATTTCCTCGATATTCATATGATCGTTGCTGACGTGATTGCGACGGGCGTAGCCCGTGATACTGAGTACAAATTTAACCCATTTATTTCAGACTGTCTTAATCACTCCGGATTATTTTTATTAATTTTGTGACCGAATAAACCGATATCACATATATGGCAACAGATGTAATCCCTCTGTCATCAAAACCGAGGTTCGAGATTCTTGACGGTCTGCGTGGCGTGGCCGCCATGATAGTGGTGGCATTCCATCTCTTCGAGACATATTCGGCCGGGCCCTCCGACCAGATACTCAATCACGGGTATCTTGCCGTAGATTTCTTTTTTGTGCTGTCCGGCTTCGTGATAGGCTATGCCTATGATGACCGCTGGGAACGTATGACGACATGGGATTTCTTCAAACGGCGCCTTATACGTCTGCAGCCTATGGTTGTCCTCGGGACACTTATCGGGGGATTCTGGTTCTATTTCAGCGCGGCGCCCGGTTTTGAGCTGGTGATGCAGACCCCGTGGTGGAAATTGCTGCTCATAATGGTGCTGGGGTGCATAATGTTCCCGACGCCTCCGTCGATGGATATACGCGGATGGAAGGAGATAAACTCATTGAACGGGGCACAGTGGTCGCTGCTGTGGGAGTATGTCGCCAACATACTCTATGCTGTGTTTGTGCGCAGGTTCAGCACGGCAATGTTGGGCATATTCGTTTTGCTGTCGGCATTCTTCACGGTCGACCTTGCCTTTAACCTTGACGTGACAGGGCTGCTTGCAGTACGGGAGTATGCCAGATATACGGTCATAGGAGGTTTCGGCCTTACCCCCGACCAGATGTATATCGGTGTCTGCCGTCTGTTATATCCATTCTTCGGCGGTCTGCTCCTGTACCGGCTTGGCAAATGCCGCATCAACCTGCGTCATGGCGGTATGTTGTGGTGCTCGGTTGCCGTTGCCGCTACATTGGTGGTGCCCCATATCGGAGGTGTGGAACACCAATGGCTCAACGGACTCTATTGCGCAGTGGTGATACTGATTGTCTATCCTGTCATTGTCGCGGCAGGGGCCGGAAGTACCTTGGCCGGAAGGAAGACTACAGCCGTGTGCAAGTTTCTCGGCATGATTTCCTACCCGCTGTATATCACCCACTATCCCATGATATATGTGCAGATGAACTGGGCTGCCCAGCATGCCGACGCCCCGCTCGGTACCCATATCTGGGTCGCCGTAAGCATCTTCATCGCCTCCATATCCGTCGCGTATGCCAGTGCCAAAGTCTATGACCTCCCGATTCGCGCGTGGCTGTCGAAGAGATTTCTCCATAACGGCCATCGGACATGAATGTCACCATCCAGGCCGTCGGGTCATATCCCGTTCCTTGACACGAGTTTCCTGAGTGTCTCAATCGCACTCGGCACTATGCGTCCGTCCTCGTATATGACTCCGCCAATCTCGCGTATCTCGTCCATCCCCGATGAGGAGATATGAAGCATATTGACGGTTATGAGCTCGCAACCCAGACGCTTGCGCTTGGCTTCCCTTTTGTCTGAAGTTAGCATCCTTCCCGCCTTGTCGCTATTGTTGACTCTGGGGTTCATGTTCTTCACATCGAATGCGATGCGATAGCTGCCGTCGTCGTTGGTGACTATGAAATCGGCCAGCTCATAGTCTAACCCTTCGAGATGCCTGAAATTGTCTTCCGTACAATCCGTATAGTGCAGCATGATTGCCTTGAAAGCCTCCTCGCCGATCTCTCCGGCATAATCCGTGGCGAGTATGGGGGGATGCAGTATGAGCCCTTCGTTTTTCCATGTGGTGGCAAAACCGTTTCTCTCGAAATGTGATCTGATGACAGGATTTCTCATCAGCACATCAAGTCTTACGTATGATGGTGTTATGGGGTCGGGGTGGGGTGTGCCCTTTCCGCGCGGACAGGCTCTTCCCCTTGCGTCAAAATAATATTTTTTGTTCCGTTCCCAGTCACCGTAGCATTTCGGAAGGAATGTCAGGAGCCTGTCCTTCTCGTCCAGTTCCTCGATGCCTGTTATTACAGGTTTCCTTATGATGGTCTGTCTGTAGGTCCGATGGATAATCTGGCTGACCTTTACCTGATGTGTGAGCTCGCCTGCGTTCTCAAACCCACTGTCATTCTTTTCATCATCGTGCAGATGTGGAGTATTGCGGAGGGCAAGGTTTTTGATACGCCTGAGCCTGTCATGTGCATAGTTGGCATCATTGCAGCGCTTCACCTCTGCCGGATCTGTGTCATCTGTCACCTCTTCCTGATTCGACATGATATGCCGTGCCAATGCCCGGAACTCTTTGGTCAGGGATTTATCCATGTTCGAGGCAAGGAAGAATGGTTTCATGGAGTCGTCAAACAGTATATAAGTGGTGCGCGGTTTGTTCCTTGTCCTGCACAGGCGGCCTATGGCCTGTTCTATGGTGGTCTGTGCCCAGGCGGCTTTGTCTATGGCTATGCCCGGGTTGCGCTTTTCTCCGAACATGAGGTTATTCGACAGGGCGAAGCATAGCCACTGGGCGACATCTTCCTTAGACAGGCAACCACGTTCATAGAGCATCATCAGTGTGAGCATGGCGTTGTAGAGCCCTTTCTCGAATGTCATTTCGTTCCCGTCGTCGTTCATCATCAGGTAGCCCGTCGGCGACTGCAGATAGATGGCGTCCCAGTCTTTCTTCAGTTTTACACCCTCTGTCTCCCAATTGTCGCCACTGATATAGTCAAGCCCCTCAGGAATTTCGTACTGCATGTTTGCACCGGCCTTGAAACTGCCGTAGGCCGAGACGAGCATCAGCTTCGTATCCTTGTCGTTGCTCAGTTCGGCAAGGATATTGGATTCAACCTCTTCCCAGTCTCTCGAGATACGTATATGGCGATTCTCCCAATCTGACGGCAGTTCATCTTCAAGTGGGGTCTCCATCTCAGTGTATGTCCCGTCTATCAGGCTGCTCAGTACGTTGATCTGGGATTTGTCTTTGTCTCCGGTGCGGTTCTGGAAAAAGATCATGCTGTGGATGTCGTCGTGCATGATGAACCAGTGATACGCCTCGATAAACTGGAAAAGCCTGTAAAGCTGGAAAGTCATATCCCGGCCATTCCCTTTCTGTGTCCTTTTCAGCTCTCTGCAGGTGATTCTGAACCATACGTCAGGTAGCCCTTCCTCCAGCGCGGCAGCCGAGAACATCTGCCTGTATCTGTCGGGAAGCGTCAGTTTGTCCTCATGTGTATTGGCATAATCATATTTTATGATTGGGATGACCTGAATATCGTGAGACGTGGGATAAGTCATATCGGAAAGAGTGTCGAATTTCTCGCGTATCTCTTCAGGCAAAGCTTCCACTTTGCTCCCGAGTATCTGTCTGAGATATGCTATGTCAAAATTATTCACGACGGATCGGCTCGAGGCTGTGGCGGAACAGAGAACGACCGATGTCCCATCTGATTGCAGAAGGTCGATCAGTATCTTTTCAGGAGTCGTCGCAATCTCTCTGCACGACAGCCTCACCCTGTGCTGGTTGTCGCGCTCGTCAATCTCTTCCTGATATAGCTGGACACCTTGCGAATAGACAGTTTCATCTGGCAGTTTGATTTTGTCTGCGGCTGAGGATGGGAGGTTTTTCCTGTTTGTCATGAATTCGTTCAACTGCTGCTCGAACTGATATTCGGATGTTGTCTCGAAACGTGAGAATAGTGTATGTATCTCACGCTCAAGTGTCGGATAACCGAGATAGAGACCGTAGGTTGAGGTATTGGTTGAGATACTCTTGGCTTCGGCATCGAATTTCTCGCGGCTCTGCCTGAGCGATTCAGAGATGACGTCCCTGAACTGTACCTTTATAGCTGTAATATTTCCGATGATCAGCGATAGGAAACGTTCTAACGGTATCACCGCGGAATATTCGGAGCCCAGTGTCTTTTCGTCTATGGCGTGGACGAGGCAGAAATGTCGGTCTCCCTTCTTGTAGCAGACATACGAGCGCAGGTTGTCACCTATCGGAGAGATATTCAGTTTCAATGCCGGGCCCGAAAAGAAGACCCCTCGCCTGTATGTCTCGATTTGTTCTCGGTTGCCAAGGAAAATATTCTTGTAAGGCAGAATCTTTCCCACCGTTTTCTCCCAGTTGGCCTGTGTTATTTTCTTGGCCCGGTCGATACATTCTTCCAGCAGAGTCCCGTAATATCTGTTTGCGATATGTTCGGGAGTGTCTATCAAGTTCTTATACTGTAGATAGCCGTTGTATCCCTTTGCAAATCTCTTGCTTCCTCCGGCGTTCTCGATCGACTGGTCGATGATGGCCGAACGCATTGCGACAGCCGCCTGGTCGGACTCGTCAAATATTATAAGTGTCTTCCTGTTTCGTGCCGTAAAATCCTGTAGCTGAATTTTTTCCGACAGGATAGGGTCTATGCCATACATGGCTTTGTGAACAGTCATCAGGAGGACTTTTTTACGTCGGTAGTCCACCTGAGGATAGACCTTGACGAGATACGGGAACTGCCTGAGTATGGTCACGAGGGATACCTTCTTCTGTGTCGTTCTCTCGAGATGCCGTTTGTAGTTGTCGAAATAGAGACGCACAGACCTGCGCAGATTGGACTCGCTCTCGTTTATCTGACTGATGATATATTCATTCCGGCCATTATCATCGAGGCTCTTAATCAGTCCCTCCAAGCCGCCATATATCCTTTTCACGGCATTATAGCTATATTGTATGTCGCTGACTTTGTGGCCGAGTTTTTTCTGCTCGTCCATCCGGCTGTACATCTCGTCAAGAAATTTCTTGAAACAGCCGTTCTTTATGGCTTTGGTTATGACCTCGGGATTGTTCTCTATCACCATCTTGTCAGCCTGAGATATGAGGCTGCTGTCAGTGTTGATGAAACGGTCGATTTCCCGGTTTATATTATCTACCAGCTTGTTCTGTATGCAAAGTATGACTATGCGGTCGAAATGCGCGGGATAATACCCGCATGTCAGCTTGCCGATGGTATATGATTTGCCGCCACCCGTTGCGATATCGCAGATATGAAGCCCCTCCGAAACATAGCTTTTGAAAATGTCCTCGACATGCCTGCTCAACTGCTCTTTAAAACTCTTGTCGGTGGGTAGGTTATTCATATGTGGTGCTGCTGTCATTTAGAATGAGGGGTTATAATGGCAAAATTAATGAAAATACTGCTAAAGACAAAAATAGAAACACTATTTTTCTTAACTATAAACATGGATTGAATTTTTTTATTCCAAAATACCAACGAATCGGATTTTTTCGTATCTTTGCGCGTGGGGAAAATCTATTACGGGTTTCCCTCTGCGACCGACCATGGTCACACTGAACGCAATGGATGCGCATGAAGACCACACACACCTCGTTTCGACAGCCAGTGTGACTGTCGACCGCGAAGCGCGACCGAAATTCTGGCTTGCAGCCTATACCCGCCCGAAAAGCGAGAAGAAAGCGGCCTCTGAGTTGGCTAAATCAGGCTTAGAGACTTATGTCCCTGTCCAGACAATGATGAAGCAGTGGAGCGACCGTAAGAAGAAGGTCGATGTAGTCGTTATTCCGATGGTAATCTTCATAAGATGTACTGTTGAGGATGTCTCGGCGATAACAAGACATCCGCTAGTCCTTAAGTTAATCTCAATGCCGGGACGCAAGACTCCGGCCCGTATTCCGGATAATCAGATTGCAAAGCTGAAATTCATCCTGAATGAATCTGATGTGCCGGTGTCCTTTGAACCGATAGCCTTCAAGGAGCTTGATAAAGTCAAGGTGATAAGGGGACGACTTGCCGGACTGGAAGGTGAGGTGTTAAGGGTTGACGACAAGACACGACTGGTTATCTCGCTGGATTTTCTCGGTGGTGCGACACTGAGCATTGATATGCTTGATTTGGAATTGTCAAAAGCATGAAAGAGGTGTCATTCTCATCTTTACTGAAACTTGAATCTAATAACCATAATCAAAATGAATTTTTTTGCAGAATTACTTGCTAAAGCAGTTGCTAAGTCAACTTACGTCTTTTTCGACGCCGACGAATGGGTCAAGGATAAGACCGGAAAAGGTATCGTAGACCGAATGACGGAGTTTCGAGAAAAAGATGAGGCTCTCAAGGAAAATAATCCGGCTCTCTGGGCGGCAAAAAAATTAGCCAAAGGTACCGTGAAAGGACTCATCGGCACCTCGTTGCATGATGATTAAGTTTTTCATGCAAATATGTGGAACTTTAAACGTTAGAATAAGATGATAAGAAGAGACTTTATGAGAAGAATCCTTGTTGCCCTAATGCTTTTATGCGCGACTTTGGCGTCAAACGCACAGTTCTATGGCGGATTTGGATGTGGAGATCCTGATGCCTGGTTTGACAAAGAGATATATTTCTATTGCCAGAACAATGCCAATAATGGTTACTATGGACTTAATCTGCCAAATGTCTCATTGGTAATAGACGGAGAGACACAGGTCGATGTAAATGGCGTATGGATATATGGGGATATGATATTACTTGGTGCCGATAACGGCTTCAAGTTTTCCAAAGGCTCCAGCGTGGCTCTATATGTCAATGGGACGTATCAGGCTTCATGGACCTGCCCGACGAGCAATCCTACGGCGATTGACGTCGCTAAGCGTCTGTGGGACAATAAACCACGAGGCCGGTCTAATATCGGCGGGAAGAACCTGCTGAAGATTCTACGAAGGTTTAAACGGTAAATTTTCAAGATATGGACTGGGACTGGAATAAAATTAAGAAATCCGCTACCAAAACTCTATCAGATATAGGTGGGCAGATAGATAGTGCCATTATCTCAACGACAGATTTTGTGCAGAAGGAGCTTGTTCCCGAAGTCACGAGATTCGGAGAGGATGTTGCGGACAAGGCCAAGGAGCTAACAGATGATGTCAGAGAGAGAGTCGAAGAGATGAGCCAGACAGCAAGCAAAAGAATCTCTGATTGGAGCCGGGAAGGGAAGGCAGATCATATACCTGAAAAATACACGGAAATCGTTAAGACTGCGCTTATAGCTGCGGCAGCCGCGGGTCCGCTTGGTGTTACCAGCGGTCTGGCTGATACGATCGCAGTTGCCGGAATATGGACTACAATGTTCGTGGCCATACGTGCTAAAAGCAACCGGCAGTTCGGTAAAGACCCGAAGCGCATAGCCGGTGGTGTTGCTTCGGGAATCGTGAAATATTACATAGGATGTAAGTTGGCCACATACAGCTGTTTCCTGATTCCTGGTGCTGGATTTTTAGCCGGAATGGGTGTCAGTGCAGTCTGCAATATATATTTCACCTATAATTTCGCATCCATAATTATCGAGCTAATGGATACCAAGGCCTCATACTCGGACGATGACATTGTAAATGAAATAATATCGTTGATAAAGAAGTTGCCGTCTCTAGAAGAGATAAAGGAAATAGTGTATATTTACAAATCCTGAACATAGATTCAAACTCAGCAAATCACAAGGAATATTATATGCCACAACCAATCACACACCAGATAGAGCAGATTCTTGACCGTCGACTCGGCCGGGGGCTCTATGAGGGGCGCGGCCACATTGATATTGTGCGCACCCGTAAAAATGACCTTCAGTCTGTACTTGAAACACTGAAAAATTACAGTGCGCTCAGGGAAAACATACTCTTCCAGATTGACAACAAGCAGGGAGAATATTTTGCCATGAGTATGGAGAATCCCGAATTTCCTGATGCAATCAGGGCAGCTTCGGCCGACGAGAGTATCACGGAAATAAAGAAGGCGTTGGATGAGCTTGAGCTTCTCGATCACAGATTCGGGCGTGACACCATCAACATAAGTGTCATCGGACGTGCCCGTCAGGGCAAGAGCCGTCTGTTGCAGTCTATCAGCGGTCTTGCAGATGAGGTTATTCCGGCTTCAAACGGTGGCGACTGCACCGGAGCCAAGTCTGTAATCTGCA
Source organism: Bacteroidales bacterium H5 (assembly GCA_001701225.1). Classification (GTDB taxonomy): domain Bacteria; phylum Bacteroidota; class Bacteroidia; order Bacteroidales; family Muribaculaceae; genus Duncaniella. The sequence continues at coordinate 137,793 of DAAQ01000021.1, forward strand.
ATCAGCCCGGTCTGTCAAAGGCTCGCGCCGATGTTATTTTCTATACGGAATTTGAACTCATCGAGCAGGTGCGCCGTTATCTCACGGAACTCAATATACCGTCCAATATCGGTTCTGTCTTTCAGATTCCCTCGCTGAACACATATATTGAGGAGTTCAAAAACAACATGTCGAGCAAGACAGGCCGCGAGCAATCGCTCTTCGGCCATCTGCGCAAATATATAGAGCATTTTGACGAATATGCCAACTTGTTAGGAAAGGAAATCAAGGTCGACGAGGAGCATATACGCGATTATGTCGCACAATATGACTCTAATATGCGTCCGACGTATAAGTTCCTCGCAGTGAAGGAGGTGAGAATCTACACCGAGTTCAATTATGCCGATGCCGGGAAGATTGTGCTTGTAGATACCATTGGACTGGGTGACACGTCGCTGGGCATACGTGAGAAGATGCTTGCCACGCTTCGCAACGACAGCGACGCCGCCATACTGGTGCGTCTTCCGTCGGCCAATGGCGACAGTATCCGTGTGGAGGATGATGAACTCTATGACTTCATCTGTGACGCCATGGGGATGGAAATGCTGGGCAAGTGGCTCTTCTTTGCGCTAAACATAGGTGACGGCCTGAAGAATTTCAACTCCGGCGAGGCTATGGAGAAGGCCCTGAAAGACAGGCAGCTAAATTTTGCCGATATAAAGAAAGTGGACTGCTCACATTCGGGCGACGTGCAGGAGAAGCTGCTCCTTCCTATTCTTCAATACCTTGTAGACAACCTTGCCATTGTTGACGAAGGTTTGCTCGCAGATGCGAACAAGGTGCTCGAGTCGGCTTACATGAAATACTATGAGTTATGTTCGAAAGTTGCCACCGTATTGAACGGAGGTCTGAAAGCCGCACTGAATTCCGGCGGCCTCTTTGATGAGCTGTTCGAGGACCGACTCAAGCTGAAGAGCGAGCTGAATTCCCTGAATCAGAAATACAAGGATTCAGCCCGCGACAGCGAGGAAATCCGCACAGAGGTGTTGCGTATCGTACGCTCATTGGGGCGTAAATGTCCAACCGTCGATGAGATTAAGACAAAACTCTCTGAGGGTGGCCCGGAGTCGCATGTCGACACAGCATACAATTTCTATGCGGATAATTTGCGTGCCGAGATGAGGGATGCGCTTGACAATGTGAACAGCACGGTCATCACAAGATTGCAGGATGGTGTCAAGGCAGAGATTGTTGATGCCCTACGCAAAGACGATGGCGGCAGGCTTGGCCGCATAATGCTTATGGGGGAGATTCCAGATTCTCCGACCGAATGGCTTGCCGCCCTGATTGACCAGAAGACAGAGGATTTTCCGCTGGTCCACGAGGCTTTCAAAGACATTCTCGAGTATCGACTCAACATCGAGGGGCTGCTTGAATATAAAGCCAATCTTGCGTTGGAGCATCTTGATCAGGAATCTCCAAAATTCACACGACTCCCTGCCGCAGTATTCGGACTCCCGACTCAGGAGAAAGCTGAAATCGTATTGCAGACCCTGATGTCGGCTATCCCGGATGTGGCTCAGGAGCTGATGGACGGTATCAAGGAGCTGCTCCGTATCCCTGTAAACTCGTTCAACGCCCGTATCCGTAAGCTGCGCGAGCGCATCATCTTCAAAAAAGACGGTTATCGCGAGCTGAAGAATTTCTATCGCGAATATGCCCCGGTAATCTGGAGCGAGGAGTTCGGTAACATCTCGAAAAAACAGGTTGCGCTCAAGGGCTGGAACGAGCAGCTTGAGACGCTCGGAGTCTACAACCGCAAAAATCTCTTTGTCATCTCCTTAGAAAACTGACCGAATGGGAATCACAGACTATTTTAAAAAGAAGGCTACACCCGTCATGGACATGAAGGTCTGCATGATGGGACCACGCGCTGTCGGCAAGACTACTATCCTGACAGCGATATTCAACGACACGCAGGAAAGCATCGGCTCGACAACGAGAATGCATCTCACGGCCGAACCCGCAACCTCGGCCGAGCTCACCGACCGCAAGCGCTATCTCGACGCGATATTCACAAACCGCAAGAGTATAGCCGACAGGCCGGAAGCCGGTCTTGCGGCATCGAGTACCGTGACGACTTTCGATTTTCATTTCGGCCTTAAGGGCAAGGATCCGCGCATCAATCTTGAGATAAAGGATTTTCCCGGCGAATATGTCATCAAGGAACCGGATACGGTGATACGGTTCATCCGGGAATCGACCGGCATATTTATCGCCATTGACACCCCTCATCTTATGGAGGAAGATGGCAAGTTCAACGAGATAAAGAACAAACCTGCGGCCATCACCGATTTCTTCAAGACCGTTCTCCCAAAACTGGAGGGGGAGAGGCTGGTACTTCTTGTACCGTTGAAATGCGAGCGATATTTCAACGAGAACCGTATGGACGAGGTTGCCGCCAGAGTGAAGGAGGTCTATGGCGAACTGATAGACCTGCTGCGCAAGAGTCAGAAAGTGGCCTGTGCCATCACTCCCATACTCACCCTCGGTGATGTTGAGTTTGACACAATGGAGCGCGATGGCGCCGGAGAGGTCGCGATAAACGAATTCGGCACACCAAAACAGGTGAATTACCGATTTGTCAGTGAGAAGGCCAGATACAACCCTGCCTTCTGTGTGCAACCGCTTTATTATCTCCTCTCGTTCCTGGCAGCCCAGTATAAGCGCAACCGCTCTAATCTTGACCTGTTGAGCCGTCTCATCGGATCGATATTTGATACGGACGAGGAGTTGCTCGACGAAATCCTTGCGATGGAAAAGAATCGCCGTACCGGTCTCCCGGGGTACGAGGTCGTATGTGGTTCGGATCTATTCTCTTACAGTAAATAATTAAGAAAAATGGCTTCAGAAGAGATTACACGTACTAAAATCATCATGCTGGGTGGTCGCCGTTCCGGCAAGTCCACCATTTTGGCTACACTGATACATGCCCTCAACAATGAGAGCGCCCATCTGTGCGCATTCAACGACAACACTCCCTATGGAGCGAGCTCGGGAATGCAGGTTCCTCTTGTCGACAAGAGGCGTGAGATTGAGAACTATATGCGCAACCGAACCAAGTTCGGCAACAACAGCCAGTTCATAGTCGACATGTCACCCAATGTCGGCGAGGGGGACTATAACATCGTGGCCTCTGTCAAAGGGGCATCGAGAATAGGGTTCGATTTTGTCGATGTTCCGGGTGAATGGATGCAGGAGAATCATGAGAAGCATCCGACCCTCCAGAAACATGTCGAGGAGAGCGATGTATTTGTCATCGCTATCGACACACCATACCTGATGCACGAGGACAACCCGAATGTGAACTCTGTGTGGAATCGTATTGACGAGATTACAAACCTGATGAGCCACATGAAGATTGAGAACAGTGCCAACCGCAAGCTGGTGCTTTTCGTGCCAGTGAAATGTGAGAAATGGGTCAACGAAGGGAAAATCGATCAGGTTACGGAAAGGGTAAAGCAGGCATATCGCACCATGATAAATACATGGGTCGACAATGATGGCGTGGAGATGTGGGTGATGCCCATCGTGACAGCCGGAGGCATAGAGCATGTCCGCCTGCTGGATGCCTACCGTTTCTATCGCACCGAAAAAGACAAGGTCGGCGAGATATGCTCGCAGGATCCCCTCACCGGCATTCTTATGCTCAAGGATGGCAAGACGCTTTTCGACAGTATGGTCGATTCAATCGAACCTGACCCAGACAAGAGTTATTGCATCAGCTATACCCAGATTCCGCTGTCTTGGTATAAGACCAGCGGCGAAGGGAAATTCAAGCCTTATCTCTGCGAGCAGGTTGCATATCACATCCTTCGCTTCCTCGTCAAGAAAGAGGAGGATCTTTCCTCTATGAAATATAAGGCCTACAAGAATGATCCCTGGTGGATACGCATATTTAACCGTGCGGGCCGACGCTTCGGGCAATATCTCCCCGTCTATAAGGAATTGATAAATAAGATTCCTATAAAACTTGGTGGAGACGGATTTGCGAAGATTGACTCGCATGTTCAGGAAACCGACTGAACTACCGGTTGAATCAGTACGTTTTACTGTAAGGAAATAATCTCTCTAACTCACAACAAATGATAAGATTTTATTGTCAATATTCATTCGGAGGGTTCCGTACTTTCCGTATCTACGGCGAGGAGAATGAAGCTCTCGCCAATCAGGAAGTCGATAAGGATAACCTTCTGGATTTTCCACCGCAATGCAACCTCTATTTTAACTATGGAGGCGCTAAACTGTTGTTCCGCACACTCCCTGACGGCTCGTCGGTAATAGCTCTGCGTGATATTCCGGGTGTCGAGAAAGATACCGACGGACGTCCTATAAATTGCGCGTTGCAGATAGTGGGAGATGAAGAAGATTTGCCGGTGATGCGTAATATCGTGCTGGCGATAGTGAACGATGTCGATAAATTCCAGACCGATTTTACCGAAGGCTTCTCGTTCCGCAACGGTTTGCACTATGATGGCAGGATACTTGCCGATTTCGCCAAGAGTTTTGAGGGTATCACCTTGGGGGCTCCCGGGACGGATCTGGCAGATTTCTCGTTGCGCAACGGGCCGGTATATCTGTTCGTGCCCACAAGTCCACTGTTCCAGACCGATGGCAAACTTGCGGCCAAAGTCATCTCCGAACTACAGCTTGGTTCGACCAGAGAGGACACACACAATATCCTTAAGAATACGATTGCGAATTCCTCCCTGTCAAATTTGGCAGGGAAGGTCGTAGCCGTGTCTGAAGAGATCAGTGTGTCGGAGGAGACAGAGACACCCGATGAAAAGAAGGAAGAGGAAACGGGTGAGGAAAAAGAAGGAGAGGCGGATAAGACGGAAGAAGAAACGGTTGAAGAGAAGGTGACTTTAGAGGAGTCTGAGACCGCCACGACTGATGCCGACGACAATAACGCCGACAAGCTACGCATTATAGATTTGGAGCGGGAGCTTGAGACCGCACGCGATGCCAAGGATAAGGCAGAGCATGAAAAAAAGGATCTGGAGCAGAAAGTAGACGAACAGAAAGAAGCCATGCGGCGCACCAAGCGAATCATGACGGGGCTTGCCGTCGGAGCTGTGGCTGTGACGGCTGCATTCATCATCTCGCTGTTCGTCAAATAAAAAAGATAATCAAAACCAATCAATATGCCACAAAGACTGATTAACCTGCAGTCTACCTCATATGAGCATCCGTTTGACAAGGCTGCTCTCGAGACGCTGCGGAAACTTCCTCTGTTCGAGAAGGTGATGAATTTCACCCTGAACTGGACCAATATTAAATTCCGTGTGATTGAGCTGTGCGGCAGCAACTTTCATGTCACCAAAGACTCGTGTCCCGAACTCTATGGCCTCGTGCACAGTGTGGCTGACACACTTGATGTAGACCGTATGCCATTGGTTTACACGCAGTGGTGCTATGGCATAAACGCATATACGACCGGCTTTAAGGACAACACATTGCTGGTAATCTACACAGGCGCTGTAGACCTGCTTAAGGACCCCGAGCTCACATATATCGTTGGGCATGAGATGGGGCATATCAAGAGCGGACATGTGCTCTATCATGTCATGGCCGCGATGATAGGACAAATCCTACAGTCTATGGGTATCGTCGGTTCGCTGGGCATGCCTCTCCAGCTTGCATTGGGCTACTGGAACCGTATGTCTGAATTCACCGCTGACCGTGCAGGTCTGCTTGCATGTCAGGATCTTGATGCTGCTCTATCTGCTATCATGAAGATGGCGGGTATTCCAAAACGGTATTTCAATACAGCCGATCCTCATATATTCGCACAGCAGGCGCAGGAATTCCTGACACGCTATGGCGATACAGCCAATACCATAATACGTAACATATCCATACTTGACGACACGCATCCCTGGCTGGTGCTCCGGGCGTCCGAACTCATCAAATGGGTTGAGGATGGTGGTTATCAAGCTATTCTCGATGGATGTGACGGTGTGATCTGCCCCCGATGCAAGTCGTCGGTTGAGAAAGGTTCGGTCAAGTGCCCGGTCTGCGGATGTAGCCTGAGTTGAAATGAACCACGATATTGAACGGCTCAAAGCATCCATGATGTATGTGAAGGGTGGCTCTTATGTCATGGGTGATACCCATCGTCTGTACCGTCCCATACTCGGTTCAGGTATCGGAACTGCATCAATGATTTTAGATGATTTCCATATTGCCTCGTGCCCTGTCACGAACGCACAATGGGATGCTGTGACCGGTGACAAAAGCAGCGGAGAACCGAGATTGCCAAAAACCAATGTGACATGGCATGAGGTCATCTCTTTTATCCTGAAACTGAATGAGATGACAAACTGGAATTTCAGACTTCCTACAGAATGTGAATGGGAGTATGCCGCCCGAGGCGGAGACCTGAGTCATGACACGTTGTATTCGGGCTCTACCATCCTTGATTCGGTCGGATGGTATCGTGCCAATTCTCATGGTGCCATCAGACCTGTAGGTATGCTGCAAAGCAACGAGCTCGGTTTGTATGACATGAGCGGAAACGTGAAGGAGTGGTGCGCTGACATCTATGGCTCACAGTATGAGAAAGGGCCGCGTACAGGTCTTTTCTCTTCCGAACGTATGCCTGTCAAGAATCCTCGAGGTGCACTCTCTGGAAACAAGAGGTCAATCAGGGGAGGATCCTATCGTTGTGATGAAAAGGCTTGCTGGGTTTTCTTCCGTGACAAGATGTCGTCTGACTCTCGGGCCGGGGATGTTGGCTTTCGTCTGGCATACTGAAAATAAAAAACATTTATTCATGAACAGTATAGATTTGAGACTTTCGTATGAGGAGAAGGCTCATACGTGGGGGTTCCGCAATGAGGTTTTGAATATCCTGGTTGCCGATTTCCTTCAGGGCGCATCTATTGTGGCCCATAAGATTAGCCCGATCCTGCCGATGCTCCCGGGTGGAATACATATTTCCCGACAGTTGCGCGAGGCTTTTTTTGAGGCAGGAGCTGAGATTGCCGAGGCAAAGGAGAAGATGACAGATGAAAATCTGAAAACCACGGTTGCCGATATTCTCGAAAGATTTGCGGTATCAGTCAGAGAGGCTATTGCTGAAAACGGATTTGTGGCAAGCACCGGCGACTGTCGCGGTGCATGCAAGTACAATACGGGCGATAGGTCTGAGTATCGTAATTACGGGTGGTGAATCTATGTCACCATCCCGTGTGCATAATTTCGTCCCGGTGAATCCGCATTCGCCGGGACGATTGTCACTATATGTCGTCGAGGTTACGCAGCAGTGTAATTTCAGATGCAGATATTGCTGTTTCTCAGGTGAGTATAACGAGCGCCGTGTCCATAATCAGGCCGTTATGGACGATGCGACAGCCGATGCCACAGTGCGTTTTATCCTTACCACAAATTGTCCCGACAGGGATGTCCGTGTGACATTTTATGGCGGTGAGGCGTTGCTGGCCCTCGGAGTGGTCAAGTCTATGGTTGCGAGACTCTATGAGGCATTGAAGGATAGGGTGGAGTTTGCCATATCTACTAATGGATTGCTCCTTGAACGGGATGTCGTTGACTGGATTTGCTCTTATCCGAGATTCAATGTATATGTGAGCATTGATTCGTACAGGGAGTTGCACGACAGCAACCGAATTACCGTAGCCGGTTCAAAGACATTCGACCGTATCATAGCCAATCTTGAGCGGTTCAGCCGAACCCATCACGAGAGGTATATGCAATGTGTTTTCTTCCTTGTTACCCTTGCATCCTGGCAGGAACTCCCGGAAGCCTCGCGACGATGGAATGAGTCTGAGGTCCTGAGACATCGCCCTCCCATGCACCTTTCTTTTGTCATGCCACGCAATGTCGACGACGTTAAGGCTATGAGCGGATCCATAGGGCAAAGAAAGATGGTTCTTGATATTGCACTCTCCCAATATGAGGCCGGCCTTGACAATCTGCTGACATCTAAATTCAAGGAGTGGACTGATATAGTGAGACGTGACAGTCAGGCCGCAGTCACGGACGATACGATGACCGTAACAACATGTGTCGAGGATTTCTACAGGACTTTCGTATCCTCTGAAGGGGATATCTATATCTGTGAACGGTTTGCGAAACATTTTACCATCGGTTCAGTCTATGACGGAATAATTCCTGATGCTCCCGAAAAGATTGAAAAATCGTTCATAGAGTTCAGGAATAACAGATGCCGCCAGTGTGAGGTGGCAGAGATTTGTTCGAAATGTATGACTGTGCTTAACTATGATGGTGACTCTGATATGCTTGATGCTATCTGCGAACTGGAGAGGAAAACCATCAGTCTGATTGCGGAGTATGCCTGGAAAAGGAGGCAGGCTGACAGGAGACGGCAACTGGCACAATTAAATCGGGAACAAAGGCTATAGCGGTCCGGTGAATTTCTTTATGGGGTTTCCTCTCTGGAGGGTGTCGTGGTTGGTCCATCGGCGGGTGTGTGAGGCGGCGAGGGCGAGGTCGTTTGCTTGGCGGAGCCTGAGCTTGAGGAGCTCGCGGGCGATGGCCTTGTTGCGGGACTGGGAACGTTCTGCCGAACATCGCACGGTGAGGCCGGTGGGGATGTGGGTGGCGCGGACTGTGGTCTCTACCTTGTTGACGTTCTGTCCTCCTTTGCCTCCCGAGCGGCAGGTGGTGTAGGTGATGTCCCTGTCGTCAATCTTTGGCAGGGCTATCTCGTCGAAAAAGCTGATTCCGACAAACCAGTTGCTGCGGCGATGTGTGGGACGATAGGGATTGCTCGTGGAGCGCCACAGGATTGTGCCCTGCCACTCGTCGATTGTTGAGGGTAGGAGAGGTGTTTCTGTGGCGAATGTCATTGACATATAGCAATCTTTGGCCTGATTGTGAGGCTCGCAGTCGGTGAGCTGCAGTGAGGGGATTGCTTTAAGCATCTCGCGGGCGACGAGGGTCACGGCTCTTGCACACTCGACGGGGCCTCGTCCGGCAGTAATCTGTATGTATTTCATCATTCTTTGTCTTTGATGTTGAGCCGGGGTCTTACCATTGTCAAGACCTCGACTGTGGGCCTTATCAGTCCGAGTATTTCTTCTGTGGATTTGTAGGCCATGGGGGATTCGTCGATCGTGGACTGGCAGACGGATGTCGAGAATATTCCCGACATGGTTTCTTCAAAATCGCTGAGTGCTATCTTTTGTCTGGCTTGTGTGCGGCTCATCAGGCGTCCGGCTCCATGCGGGGCGGTGTTGAGCCATTGGCTGTTGCCGCGGCCTGTGCAGATGGTGATGCCGTCGCGCATGTTGAAAGGGATTGCGACCTTGCGTCCTTCGGATGCGTCAATGGCTCCCTTTCGCAGCATGGGCATATCGTCTGTGACAGAGATATAGTTGTGGGTAGTGAGGATAGATTCTACACATCGCGCCTTGCATATCTTTTTCAGAATAACGAAGATGCGGTCACGGATTACCTGATGGTTGTATAGCGCATAAGCCTGTGCCAGAACCATGTCCGAGAGATAGCCTCTCAGGACCTCTCCCCACAGCCATCCCACGTATGCGCCCCGTTTGGGGTTTTGGGCGATGCCGTGCCAGTGGTTTGCGACTTTTACTCCCAGATTCCTGGAGCCACAGTGTATCGTGAGCCACCCGTCGCCCAAGTCTATATCCTCACCATATTCTATAAAGTGGTTGCCCCCGCCGAGTGTGCCGAGGCTCTTATAGAAGATGCCTTCCTGGAGCTTGATGCGTCGGCAGAAATCGGAGATGAAGCGTGCGTCGATACGGCGCACATCGTTGACCAGCTCGGGGGCTGCAGACCGGGCTTTCTGATATTGTGAATTGAGAAACCTGAAAAGCTCCTTCTCGTTGATGGAATTCTTGGCACAGATTTCCAGCCCTGAGGGTATGATTTCCCTTATGCGGTGGTCGACCAGTGCATAACTGTCGGGAGGGACAGGGAGTGAGAGACGGTGCATAGATATTGTGCAGCCGATATCGACACCGACATGGTCGGGATTGACATAAGTGCCGATAGGGTAGGCCGTCCCGACATTGCAGTTGTTTCCGGCATGGACGTCGGGCATCTGCACTATCGGCACACGCTCCATTGCCGGATGGTCGCACAGTGCGCTAAGCCACTCGAGGGCCGGGGCCTCTATGTTTTCGGTGTATACTTCTGCTGAGGTCGCGTTTCCTTGAATAATCATGTTTTTCGTTTTTTTTGATGCAAAGTTTGCAGCCGTGTGCGCAACTGATTTGCGCAGGAGAGGATTAATTGCTATTTTTGCGGAAAAATACCGATATGCCCCTCAACCGCGCAACCCTAATACGTATATCCACGATAGACAAGTGTCTTCAGAACCATTATCGCCGCTGGACCATCGGCGACCTGATTGACGCATGCACGGATGCGCTGGCAGAATTCGAAGGGCGTGTAAATCCTGTGAGCCGACGTACCTTCCAGAACGATCTCGCACTAATGCGCAGTGACCGGCTCGGTTATAATGCTCCGATTGTGGTGCGTGAGAACAAGTATTATGAATATGAGGATCCGGATTACAGCATCACCCATCTGCCGTTGAACGACGAGGGGCTTGATGCTCTCAACTCGGCCCTCGACATACTGCGTCAGCTTCAGGGTTTCCCGCAGCTTGCCTCGTCAATAGAGACCATCAGCAAACTCAATGAGCAGATTTCGCGCCACACCGGGAGTTCCGTCCCGGCGATGGATATGGAGCATGTGTCGGGCTACCGTGGCGCACAATTCATAGGCGCGATATACGATGCCGTGAAAAAGCGGCAGACCATCGTCATTGAGTATCAGTCGTTCAAGGCGCGGCAGCCTGAGGCGCTCGCGGTATATCCGTATCTCCTGAAGGAGTATCGTAACCGATGGTTCCTGATTGGCGAGAAGATGACAAACCGCGTGCCGCAGGTCAACATCTTTGCTCTCGACCGTATCCATGCCGTTGCCTTGGACCGGGAGCATCCTTTCAGGAAATGCGTGGATTTCGACCCGGCACATTTCTTTGACGACACAATCGGTGTGACGAGGCAGATAGGTGACAAGGCCCGCAGGGTAGTGATAAAAATTGATCGCCAACAGGCTCCGTATGTCGAGTCTAAACCGTTTCACGCATCGCAAAAAGTTGAGCAGCGATTCCGTGACGGCAGCATCCAGATATCGCTTAAAGTAGTGGTAAACAATGAGCTCGAGCGGCTGATTCTTGGCTATGGTGGACACGCCGAGGTGATAGCGCCGCCGGAGTTCCGTGCCAGGATTGCCGAAAGCATACGCAGAGCCTCGGCACGCTATACAGACTGTCAGGAGGATATTTAACAGTTCAGATAAGCCATGAATTTTATTGAAACCGAACGATTGATATTACGCTCGTGGAGGGGGGAGGATTTGTCGGCCTTCATTTCCATGAATAAGGATGAACGGGTGATGCGTTATTTCCCGGGCACGTTGAGCGACGCTGAGACTGAGGCATTCTATAACCGTATACAGGATGAATTCAGCCGCCGGGGATGGGGGCTGTATGCCGTTGAATTGAAAAGGGGCGGTGGGTTTATCGGATATGTCGGGCTGCATGAAATCGGTTTTGACGCCGATTTCACTCCCGGGGTCGAGATTGGCTGGCGACTCGCCGCTATATATCATAACCAAGGATATGCGACCGAGGCGGCAAAGGCTGTATTGAAATTGGCAAAAGGTTTCGGAATAGGACGGTTATACTCTTTCACAGCAAAAATCAATATTCCATCCGAACGCGTAATGCAGAAAATCGGTATGGTCAAAGCCGGCGAGTTTGAGCATCCCAACCTGCCCAAAGATTCCCCTTTGCTCACCCATGTACTTTATCGGATTGATCATTGAAAGGAAACGGACTGGATTGAGAGATGCAATCATCTTTTCCCTGCTTTTTATTGATGATATTATCTATTTGCAGGATGGATTATCACTCCTATTTGTAAGTACCAAGAGCGTCAACAATTCTTTGCTCCTCGCTGTGACCAACTGTTGAGAGGCGCAGCAAGGGGAGTCCGTAATTTGCAAGAATATAGTCTTTCATACGATCTCGATTGTATTGTTCGGTCTGCTCATTGTGATAACTGTAACCATCTGTCTCTATCGCCAGTAAAGGCTCTTTTGTGACACGGTTAATTATCAGAAAATCAATATGGGTAGCGGAATGTAATGCATACTTTGCCTCTCGTTCCGACAGGGCAGATGTGTCATAAATCAAGTATCTCATAGGATAATTCCGCAGAGCTTTAATATGAGATAAGTGCGGATATTTAGTCCGTATTTTCTCAAGTAAATCAAAGGTCAGATTCTCTGAAGCATATTCAGAATCATTTTCACGACGGAATTGGTCGACGTGAGAAAACAGGTAATCAAATATTGAGCGCAACTTACTCTGCATGATAGTCCCTTGCTGATATCGTATGTATTCCAGGAGATCATGGATGTTACCTTTGAGTTCCTGCGGATTTCCGGTTACAACAAGGCAAAATTTATCTTTTGCGCGGGAGACGGCGACATTAAGGAGGTTGGCATTGTCCGTAAATTCAGTGATAACATCATCCGTTACACTCATTATGATGACATCTTTCTCACGACCCTGATATTTATGGACTGTGGCGACTTCGATATCCGGGATTTGAGTATGGAATTGGTCAACTTGTTTGTTATACGGTGCAATGATGCCAGTTTGTTCTCGATTTCTTAAGAGCGGTAATAGTTCAATCTTAACTGCATCTATTTCGCGCTGATTATAATGGCCGCGACAGTGCTGCCCTGGCATCGTAGTAAGTACAAGCAGATGTTTTTCATCGTCATCGCGCTTAGTCATAACAAGCAGATTCCCTCCATAAAACCTTTGATTGCAAAAGTTTATTATATCTGGATGACATCGGTAGTGTTCGCGAAGTAGAGTTTCAGGAACCATCGGGAGAGTGGCTAACACTGAGCTTAAGAAGCTATGTCTTGCAACATCATATGAGTCAGGAATATCATAAGATTTACGGATTTCATCCAGTTTAAGCTTATCATCATCGGTTATGACATTGGGGAGCTGCATCGTATCGCCGACAATAACAGCATTCTTTGCACAGGTGAGTGCCAGCAAACCGGTTTCAACAGACACTTGCGAGGCCTCGTCCATAATTACGTAGTCGAAAATAGTGTCGCTGTTGAAACATGTTTTGGATGAGAATGTCGTGCTGAGAACAATAGGATAGTTGTCCAGTACTTCCTTGGCATTATTGAACAGATCTTTGACAGAGGCTATTGTTTTGCGCTCGTTTTTATATCGTTGTGCAACACTTGCTTTAAGGATTGTCATTGAATTATCGGTCAATGATTTCATCAGTGTGGCAGCATTGAGTTGCGACAGATGATTTTCGATATCATCAATCTCCTGTTTCAGTTCCTCTATTTTGCGGGTATAGAATAGCCAGTCAAGCAGGGTGATTAACCGGGGAATAGACTCATAAGTCAGGTTTTGCTTTAGACCCATTGATATACGAAGATGCAGTTCAATCCTCAATTTGTCAAACATACGTTTGATACGCTTCATCAGTGATGTTGTGTCGCCCTGATATATATTCGCATAATTTTTCAGCCGCTGTAAAATTCTAAGGATGTAGGCAGAAGCCATTTTCACTTTCTTCTCGCTTAGCTCTCCAGCATATTCCATTTTATAATGTTCCTTTTCCACCTCGACCTGGGCCAGTTCTTGTCGGCAAGAGGCCAGCCTTTCATGCATCTCAAAAACGGACTCAACCTTTTCAAGACTGACTTTCACTTCTGAGGATGCGCGTCTCAGCTCCGTCCCACTCCTGTCCCATGATGGCAGTTCAGGATTCAGAGAGGGCTGATTGGCAATGAATGCCTCCTTATTCTCTCTATTGCCCAATGGCGCCACAAGGAAGCCAAGTCCATTTTTACTAAGTTTTTCTAAAACATTCTCCGTGGCAGAGTTATTGTTAGAAACAACCAATATCGATTTTCCTTCAACAAGAAGGTTGGCGATGATATTAAGAATTGTCTGAGTCTTGCCGGTCCCTGGAGGCCCTTGGATGACACTTATCTGGTTCGAGAGGGCTGCTTTGACGGCTCTTTCCTGACTCGCATTGCATCCAAAGGGGAAGAGTATCGTGTCTTTCTTACTTTTCTTTATCCCACGCTGAGAATCCAGATAAACTGCGGCGGCCGTTTTCTCATCTACATAGTCAATCCGCGAATATATTGCAGCCAAAATCCCTTGCGAAGTTACATTCTCCTCATCGGCACCAAGAGTGCTGATTCCGGCACATTGATGCATGTAATCGAATACTCCTGCCCCTTTACCGACTATGCAAGATCTTTTGACTTCGACAGCGTTTCCCGAAAAGTGCCGCACGAAACCATTTGCATACTTTATAGCGTAAAATTTCCCTGCATCTCCAACGAATAGATGCATTGACATAACATTATTTTCCCGCTGACCATTCACATAAATGTGGCAGTTCTCGATATCGAGTGTCAACGGATTAGTCAACCAAAGCACATTGTTCCTTGAATAAGAATAGGTCTTGGCAGAATTCTGAAATTTAATTGCGTACTGATGACCTTCAAGTCGGATTGATTCAACTTGAAGCGTCTTATCCACCCCACTGATTAATATGATATGATTTTCAGGATTCATTTGTTATGGTGTCGATTAATCAATTAAATCTGCTCTTGTCAAAGATGAGAAATGCATAATAATCTTGTCTCAACCCGGATATATGGCGGTTTTGATAGCACCGTCGGCGCGCTTGGCGAACAGGTTGTATGCTTCCTGTATGCGGCTGAGAGGGTAGCGGTGGGTTATAAGATGTGTCGTGTCGATTTTGCCTTCGGAAATCAGCTGCATGATTCTGTCGCAGTCGCAGGCATCGACGCCGCCTGTCTTGAGCGTGAGGTTCTTACCGTACATCCACGGCAGAGGCAATATCTGTGGCTTCTCATAAAGAGCGACAATCGTGACGATGGCATTCGGTCGGGCACAACGCCATGCGAGTTCAAACGTATCATCGCCTCCTGCAATCTCAATCACGCGGTCTGCGCCACGCCCCTCTGTCGATGTCTCAAGGACTTCAAGACATTCTGTCGGCTTGACTACATCGATATCCGGATAATGCTGTTGCACAAATTTACGGCGATCTTCCTCAGCCTCGCAAACGACAATCAGTTTAGGATGATACAACTGCACACATTCAAGAGTGCATAAGCCCGTGGGACCGGCACCGATAATCAGCACTGTGTCCTCCTCAGAAATCTCGGAAATCTTTGCAGCCCAATAACCGGTTGCGAGAATGTCGCCGACAAACAGGGCCTGCTCATCGCTCACATTGTTCGGAATCGGGGTGAGACCGTTATCGGCGAATGGTACACGTACATATTCCGCCTGGCCGCCGTCGATACGACATCCTAACATCCAGCCGCCGGAGAGGCAGTTGTTTACGTAGCCCCGTTTGCAATAGAAGCATTCGCCGCAGAACGTCTCGACATTAACGGCGACTCTATCGCCCGGTTTTACCTTAGTGATTCCCGACCCTACGGACTCAACTACACCCACAAGCTCATGCCCCACGGTAATGCCGATCACCGCCTGAGGCACAGCCCCATGCAAAATATGTAGGTCCGACGAGCAGATGCTCGAAAGGGTAACCCTCACCACGGCATCCTTCGGATCCAGAACTCCCGGCTTCGGTTTCTCAATCAGCTCAAACCGCCCCGGTTCAGTATATGTGAATGCTTTCATGTCAATTATATTATTTCTTTGGATAGTTTATTACCCCAGGTTGCATTATTCTTGGGATTTTCTCGGGTAAATTGGAATCTGACGCTATAAGGCGTATAACTGCCATTTCTTTCAACGAGAGAAGTTCGCTAAACGACAATGGCGTTTCCAAAACGTCATTTTGGCATTTAGTGCCATCCGAAATGTCATCCTGCCGCAACGGCTCATCCCAACGGATATGAAATGTGCGGTTGCGTAGGGCTGCCGGAATACCGAAAACAGCTAAATTCATAAATCGCTCCAATGACTCAGAAGTGCGATGGATTCGTTTAGGGATATTTTCATATCGAGAACGGACGAGAGCATTACGGAAGAACCATGAATGCTTTTCAAGTCTCTCTTTTGTTATTTTCCGATGCAACTTTTGGGATGGAAAGTGAATTTGTGCTGATTACCAAGAGGTTATGTGCGTATTCAGTATGGTCGAGTAACAAAGTAACAACAAAAATGTACTGAAAAGACCGAAAAAATCGGGTAAAATCTCGAAAAATACCACATTTTTTGCTTCGTTCCAAAGAGTTCCCCGCAGTCTAAAAATAGCTCAAATTTGATACTTTTGTTGCTCGAAAAATCCGAGTAACAAACGAACAACAAAATTGTCAAATTTTATTTTGTTGTTTGATGATAACTTATTGATAATCAGTAGTTATGACTATTTGTGAGTTTTCTAAATAAATCAATTAAATTATTGATTATCAATTATTTAGCATATCCTATTTCCCGATGCAGAAATGGTTAATTTGTTGATATGCAGATTTCTATAAATCTAATCCGTACAAGTGACGTGAATTTTCTATGTTTGTAAGTAGTTAACCGTCTGTTACTTAATTTCTTACAAGCCGCATTTGCCAAACCGACAACAGTGACTTAATGCAAAGATAGCGATAATCTTCCGATTATCAAAGGAATATAGCAACTTTAACTTTTCGCGCCATACAGATGAGCGTACAAAGTCAATGTGTTGTCCAATATTGATTATATATTTCGTTTATATAAAAGTGCATGATAAACCACTGCCCCTCTGGATTGCCGCTAACAAGGACATTGGCGCTAAGTGTATCCTTTTGATAAATCATACGGCACTTAGTCGCAAATGAAATCTCTTCTTTCGTCTTGTCGATAATATTTAACTTGACTTCAATCTCTGATATAGCAGGGGCACAATCTTTAATGGAGACAATTTTGTAATCAAGCAGCGATAAGTCATCTATAAGACTTTTAATTTTTTGAATATATTGTCCTTTACTGGCTTTATCGTGATGCCTTTCTATAATATCGTGCATCTTTCCATAATTCTTCTTTGAGAAGAATTCCATGAAATCAGCTAATTTTTCTTCTGGTGAATTACTGATGCAAGACGCCTTTTTAAGATTTATATTATTGATGTATTCTTCTGAAATCTGACGTGGTTGCCATTTTTCAATCTTGTCTTGCATTTTTTCATTCTCCTCATGTTGCTTCTGTGCAGTGGCTAAGGTTTCATTCAATTCCTTTAACATCTGAAGAATACTTTTGGGCTTAGATGGTTCCGGCTTGACGTGTTTCCCACTTTCATATTGTTCCACCCAATCACCAACAGCAAATATTGTGGCTAGACATTTAGCAGCCACTAAACTATTGTCGTAATTGATATCCTTCCCATGCAGGATGCCGTTGCGATAGGGCAGTGTGATGGGATCTGTATTGACTCTCTTTCGTGTTTTGGCATAGATTTTAGCTATGCTTGACAAACCACTTTCATGGCCAACGATAGAATTCCAAAGTTTAGGATTGAAATCTGACGCAAAGAAGCCTTTATTAGATTTTGTTACTTCATCAATGACACCATCGATTATCATTAAAAAGACAGGTATACAACCGTGAAACCTTTCGTCTTTGTAATCATCATACGCTTTTAGAAGCAATTCGTACCTCTTCGTAAAGCCTGTATGATTCTTTAGTCTAGTGAGAAGATACCTTATACTATCATTATTTGCATAGTATTCTAATAATAATTGTTCACCATCCTCGCGTTTATTATCTTCGGCTAACCTTACTGCGTTCCTCATTAAGTCAGAATTCATACTTTCATATGCAATCCAGCCTAATTCTGAGTAATATTGATTAAATCTATCAGGAGTAAACCTTATATCATTTATTTGTTTTTCAATGTCGGATAATTTATTTCTTAATTCCATATTACTGATAGGTAAAAGGTCTAGTAATAGTTTCATGCCTTTTACCTGATTTAATAGCTCTGTATACGATGGGTTATCTGAAATTCCTGCCATTTGATTGATGTTCTATGAGAATTGGAAAAAGGTAAAAAGATTGAGGGTAAAAGTTCTTTGTGAAAGAGGATATTGTATTAGAAATATGTTTTGACTGCGAAAAGGAATTGGTCAATGAATATACGTTTGAAAGCCGCGATATTATTCTGCTCATAGAACATAAGCATAGCCTTTTTATAGTCGATTGAATCCACTGTGCGGAATGAAATGGGACAGTAGCCGTTTGCGATAAGAATACCATTGCTCACTATTCGGGCTGTGTGTTTGTTGCCGTCGGTGAATGCCTGAATGTAGCTGAGCAAAACAAGCGCAAGAAGAGCTTTCTCGAAGATATTACTCTTGCCATTAATGAGTCGAACAGTATCTTCAAGTGCCTCGCGGATCTGGAATTCATTGTCGAGGGGAGTGTAGTTTGTTCCTGTTATGCCGACACGGCGATGTCTTATGTTTCTTTCAACCCCTAATTCTTTTGTAAGCAATGCATGAATCTCCTCGATACGGGCAACGGTTAAATTCTTAAGATAGTCCGGTACATCAAGAATAAAGTCGAGCGCGTCCTTGTGATTAAGGAGCATCACGGCCTCCTCTTTTGTCTTTCCGCTTGCTGTCTGTTTCTCTTTCAGCAATCTTTCTGTTTCCAGTAATGAGTATGTGTTGCCCTCTATCTGGGAAGATTTCCAAGACAAATCAATTCCAAGACGTTCCATCTCTTTACGGTATTCCAACTCAGACATTTCTGATAGATGCTGACGAAACAGTTCCTGCGCGTCATCAAGTTGTTGTAACTCTTCTTGGGTGAACAACTCCACTTTAGGAAGAACGTCATTGATAAGTTCAAAATTGAACGATTCCTGAACCTCTCGTTCATCCACGTCCTTGTCAAAATATGTGTCCAGGTTTAGCTCCATCGTTACATGTGCCTGCGGAGTGAGCTTATAGCGAGTAGCGGGTCCGCGACCAATCACTTCGATATATCCTTTGGAGACTCCATCAGCAATCAGTCGTTTAAGAGTTGCCGGACTTGGAGCATTGGTCAATGCTGAGCCGATTTCTGCTCTTGAAGCTTCCGGATTGTAGTGCAGGAATTGGAGTATTTCAATCTCTTGAGTCATATCAGGAAGTTTTATCGGCTCAAAATTACTAAAATTTATTGGATTATCGGCTCAATATGAGCCGTTTTTTGTCATATTTGCACTTGATTTGAGCCGATAGACCCATATTGCCTTTGACCTATGACTTCTTTGATGCGCGTTGGCGATGTTTAAGACTCAAATCCTGCAAGTTGAGTCCGAGGGTATCTTCTTTGGCAATCAAAAGGAGATCGTCATCAAGTTGCAGAGCATAAAGAACACGAGCATATATGCCGATTGAAACCGTAGGAGAACCTTTCTCGATGCGATTAACAGTAAGAGGGGAACAGGTAGCTCGTTCAGCCACCTGCGCAATCGAAAGGTTGCGACGCAGCCGGGCGAGCTTAATCTGCTCACCCATAAGAGCCATTTTCTGCTCCAGCTTCCGGGGCAACTTAGTCCCCATAGTGTTCTTTGCCATTGTTTATATTTTAAGGCGCAAAGCGGCTAAACCGATGACCTTGCTATGCTCAATCTATCTTTTAATACTGCAAAGATACGAAAAATATTTATTATATGATGTGTTGAGTGACGGAAAACTAAAGCTTTTGACCAAATTTACCTATACTCAATGCTTGATTTCGGGATTGATGGAAAGTAGTTGTCGGATAAAAACTTCCTGACGCGCAGGCGATATGATAAGCGGAATAGAGCTTTTGAGAATCTTCCGGTTGGTAAAAGTGATTGCCAAGCGATGAGTCAATGATGTTGCGGGAGATGATAATACACTCTTAATTGACTTGATCTCTTTAATCTTTTCAATCGGGTAGGCTGTGGGGATAAAGAAAGAATACACTACAAGTTTATCTTCGTCAATACGGTTGTAGATACTGAGGAATGTCACTAGGACAAACGCCAACATAACAATACAGATAATTGTCGGCCAGATTCCGTCATCCAAGAAATAAGGAACAACGCAGCACACCGCAGCAAGTCCCAAGATGAACCATGTCGATCCATTCCATTGTGAATTATATCTTGTGCCTCCGTACCTGTCCATTATGATTTCGTGTTACTATACCTACAATGTTACCTGATACTGCGAAACTCGGTGGTTGAGATTGGCGATATGATGACGGAGCATAACAGCCTGTGCGATTGTAGAATCGTCATTTTCTCGGCTGTCAACGAGCGATTGGATATATCTGACGATAGAAGGAACAAGACCTAATTGTCGTTGAATCATATTCATTACCAATCTGGTTGTTCGACCGTTGCCGTCAACCCACGGATGAATGGTCACGAGTCTAAAATGAGCTTCAAAGCTCATGCGGTAGCAAGCTGCAATATCTTCCTTGTCAACTTTAAGTATTTCTTCGTTGAGCCATGAGCAAAAATTTTCCACAGCTTGCGACACTTTATTAAAGGCAAGATAACTCTTTCCGCCAATACCGGCACTGACATTACACAGTCGGAACTCTCTTTTTGAGGAATCGAAATGTCCGGCAATAGTGGAGTATTCACTTCCGGTGCGGCGCATAACCAGAGCTGACAGTTGCTGCAATAACTTTGGCGTATATGTGGGATTTTCAGCGGCAATTCTGAAAGCATGAAGATAAGCGTCTTTCAGGTCTACGTTCATCATCTGCTCGGTCAAAGAGCGACACTTGGCAACAATGCCCTCATCGAAAAGAAGTTGGTTTTCAATTTCGGTAACAGCAGAACCTTCAATTGCGGTGGAATTGGTCACGATGGAATAAATGTAGAACTTCTGATAGTTCACCTGATCCTCAACTCCCGAAGTCAAATAAGCCATCAGAGCCTCTTCTATCTGTATGTCAATATCTTTATTCATAATTTTCTAAGTTGGGTTATTCTGACACTGATATTGATAATGACATTTCCAAAACGTCAGTTTGACGGTTAGCGACATCTCTATCTGACCAAGCCAAAGATTAAATATGTCTTTTAATTTTGTTTGATAGCACGGTATTTCTGCTCAGGGCTTTTGGGAGATTGCTTGTCGTAAGGTTCCAAAAGACCGTCTGCTATCATTCTGGGAATAATTTTATTCCTTAAGTGCGAAGCACTCAATCCAGTTTTATCAGCAAGGTCTTTGGTTTCTGTCCAGTCTTGACATAACTCGACAATAACTTTACTTAAAACTTGATAGGGAACCTTCCTCTTGTTGGAAATCAGTTCTCTAAGTTCTTTAAGTCCGATGCTTGCTCCATTACATGCTCCATTACTTGTTCCATTACTTTCAGCATTGCTGTCTCCATCAGAAATGATGGGGAGAGTAAATTCAACCTTATTCGGTTCTGATTTCTGGGATATTACAATTGTCCCAAATTTGGCGTCGTCCCATCCTTTAACAATGGTGTCAGCTCCGCTTCCGGCTTTCTCTACAGCACCTATCATCGAGAACATGGTCTGCAGAGCCGGATTCCTGCATATACTCTTACCCCCTGAAAAGTATTGCTCCTTGGAAACGAGCATGATGCCCGGATTCGAAAATACAATCCTGTCAGGATATTTCAGTATGAGTAGTTTGGAATCGCTCTGGTATGAAGCGTGAACGCAAAGATTTACAAAAGCCTCTCTTAGAGCTTTGTGGGCCTTCGTTTCCTCCACTCGTTCATTACCTTCGAGCTTAAATGGAACAGGCAGGAACGACTGCACCCTTGGCAGAATTTTCCGGTAAGCCTGATATAAGTTTGACTCCCAAGTGCCATCGTTGTATATCCTGTCGCTCCAGCGCTCGCTGCCGGGTGTATACTCCCTGTAGTCAATCATAAACTGAGGCATGGCATCGGTAATGGCGTCATACTTTCCAAACATCAGGAGCCCAGCGAGAGTAAGACCTTCCTTCCCCGATACGTGGTCTTTGCCGTATGCCTTCATGTGTTTGAGTAAAGTGAAGTCGTCATCCTCAGTCCATGGGTGTGTCGGCTTCAGATTCATGAACAGCTGCCGAAAGCCACGAAGCGATTCCTTGTCAATATCGTCAAAAGAATATCCTTCCAGGAGTTCAGCATCCATAGCCAGCTTGGGACGCTGCTCGGCAAGCATTATCGCCACTTCCCATTCCTTGCAGAGGTAATCGCCGCTTGCATTGCGACGATATGTCGATCTCATCGGATTCTGCCCCACATAGATCGGCCGTTCCTCTCTTGTAGCACGCGGAACAAAGAATATAAGGAAATAATTGCCATTATAATCATCCTTAACGACATCCTTATTGGTCATCAGTTTACGGCTCACCTGATTGGGATCGTTGATGCTGTCCCAAAGATTTTTTCGTATTGCCTGACGGTTTCCGCCGACAGCCCTTCCAGATAGAAGTTCCCGTCCTTTTCCTTGCCCCCAATAATGATAACTCCGCCATCAGTGTTGGCAAACGAGGAATACGAAGGCCAAAATTCCTTATGAGGGAATCCCCCCTTGCCATATTTGAACTCCACGCACGAAATCTCCCTGCCTGCAATCAGATGATCCAGGTACTCTTTGATGGAATTATATTTTTGTTCAGTGGTCATAACAGCGTCAAAATTTGTATCAATATGGCAAATATACGATTTCAACCTAATCAGCCTTATTACTTAACGTCGAAAAATACTTGCCCAAACCATCGAAGCCGAAGTTATTCTCAGTCCTCTTAAATTCTGTCCTCCCATTCTTTGGCCAATTTATGAAACTATTGAAACTATTGAAATATTGTTCATTCAAAACGGGCTATACTTTTGTGCCATCAAGTGTCATAGCACATGAGAAATTGTATTATGACGAGATCGATGAATAGAATTTTGACAAATCTAATATCGCTCTTCTGATTGAACGATAATCATCTCGAGGTACATTAATGAATTCTGTTGGATCATCCTCTATTTCATCTTCAAACAACCCTTTCGGTGCTCTGGCGGTATTTATCAAGTCAACGTAACAGCCATAATCTATCGAATATACGTTGTATCTCACACCGGGAGTGTCTTTACTAGAAACGTTCTGCTTAATAATATGCAATATCCTGGCATCATAAAGATAGTTTATTAGATTGTCATTTTCGTTGCTTTTGAGCATAAAAGCACGTGCTTGCCGGGTATTGATCACATCAGAGATGATCCAATCAAGTAGTCCACTTGTATTTGGAATAGCACTGATTGACCCTCTCTTATCTTCATCAAACCAGTTTCAAGCTGCTTTTCTTATAATAGGAATAGAGATTCGATTGTAATAGTCAAGCATAATTGCCTTGTGTATGACATTAAAAAAGTCACGAGGAACTCCTTCTGCGGCTAAAACCAATTCTTCGAAACAACTTTCTTGAGTGAATAGCGATTTTACTAAATCATCAGAACTTGCAATCCTATTCTCTTGAGGTAAGATTGTGTTTACTCTTTGAAAGAGTAAATCTCTGAAAAATGAAAGTGAAGACGCATGATTGTTTCCAAATACCATTAACTCATCTAAGTTAATAGTCGAAACATCTGCACCAAGTTCCATCCCTAAATAATTAGAGCCAGTTATAACGCGTCGAAAATATGATCTGTGTTCAATAGCCCCAATCTTAAAGGTAATACCACGGACCGGGCAGATGACTCTTCTAAGAATATCAGCTAAAACAATCTGCAAATCAGGAGGAAGTTCAGAGAATTCATCAAAGATTAGCCATATTTTGTGCGGGGTTAAAATATCAACTACTTTCTGGAGGATAGAAGTTGCTTCCAGAAGATTTATATAGGCATAGTACCTCCCCGAAAGTTTTAATGTAGTACTTTGATCTACAGCACCTATATCTTTGGTTGAAAAATTTAAGCTACAATCAGAGGGGCTAATGGATATGCCAGAATTAAATTCGCGAGAACTTTTATCAACTGTGGCTGACTCGCTAACGACTTCACCCATAATGGCTGCTTTAGTCCATGTCTGATTAAGTTGGTCTAATAAAGGGGATATTTCACTTAGATATGCTTCTTTGTGTTCATCAGACATTGTGATATAAGATATTATCTCATCTGATAATACTTTAATTATATCAATAAAAAATCTTAATGTTCGCTGTTCTATTGGAAGTGATTGGTCTGCATATATGCTATTGGAAGACCCAATTTTTCTAAGGTCTAAAAATATGCAACAATCACTTTGCCCATCTTTGATACTTTTAAAGTATCTCAGTACATGTGTTTTACCCGTCCCTCGACGCCCAAAAATAATCTGATTATTTTCACTATCTAATAGAGGGATTAGCGGACCAATCTTAACAAATGATTTCACTAGAGAATTATCATCCCATTTATCTGCTCGTAATTGTATTTGCAATATTGCGTCTTTTACCGTCATAATTTTTTACAGAATTAAATTCGTTATTGTTTCGTCACCGCAGATGTTGCGGATTTTCATACGGAGAGGTTTGGTGTCAGCATGGATTGTACCATCCCAGAAATCGGTGGTCTTGCGGCCATTGATTGTGAGGGTGCTGTCCTTTTCGATTTTAATCTCCGAATCGCTGTGCCATGGAGCTTTTCTTCGGCCATGGTGCAGTCGAGCGAAACCATTTCTATGGCTTCAAGGCCCTCAAGACTAAGTTCGATTGGTACAAACTTTTTCTTTGAGTTAGCCATAGCCTTTTGGTTGAACTCGTTTATCTTATGGCTTACGCGGTCACTGTAAAATCGTGTGATATCAACGGTGAATACATCCACCATTTTAGTCTGGTCTTCACTTATGGTGTACTCGACATTGTCCTGAAGCACTGCGTTGTCAAGCAATTCTTTAAGGTCGCGAAGCTCAATTTCTATTACGATGTCGTTGTTGTCTTTGATGAAGTCATTGAGTTCTTGACGGTCTATAATATCAACATAGTAGATGATGACTCGTTTTGTTGTTGGCAGTAACTGCGGCATCGCATCATTGATGATACGGTTGAGCGTAACAATATCGAGAACCCTTGATGAAGAATCCATCAAATCAGGTAGATATACCGGCGATGAGCCGTATGTAGTGTCCATAATACTTCCAATCCACATTGAGCCGATTGTCGGGTCAACTCTCAGGCCTGGTATGATGCGGGTAATTGCATCTTTAGTTTGAATAGGATTACGGTAGAGTGTAACACCATCCTGCACTTTCCTGACAGCAAAACTTGCCCCGTTTGATTTCAAGCGGTCTCGTGCGGTTTGAATGCTGTTAGTGTTTATATCAGTATGTATGAATTTACGATTCAATTTGTTTGCAACAGCGGCTGTGACACCGCTTCCTCCAAAGAAGTCAGCTACCCCCATCCCCTCATTGCTGCTTGCTTTGATGACGCGTTCAAGCAATGCCTCTGGTTTTTGAGTGGCATAGCCTTCTTTTTCTTTAGCCTGAGAGTCTATTGGTTTAATGTCTAACCACATAGCTTGAGAAGGCATGCCTGGTAGTTCATCTAAATATACTTTAGATCGAATACCTCCATTTTTTGTAAAGTGAAGCCGTCCTTCTTCATCCATCTTTTTCATTGTTTCAATGGGCATTCGCCACAATGAACGGCAACCTTTATATGTATAATCATAACCACCTCCACTTAACCCTTTTGCTGTAAGATTGCCACTTTCCCATTTTCGCCCATTTTCGTCTGTTTGAGTAAATCTGGCAATATATGACTCATCATAGGGCTGAAATATCGTATTGAAATTATAATCAAACTGAGACTTAGTATAGAAATAGATACAATCAAAGTTATTACCATAAAACACAGCATCACTATGTGCAGTTGAGCGTTTCCAGATAATTTCATTTCGGAAATTATCCTCTCCAAAAATTTCATCAAGAAGAATCTTTACATAATATCTAATGTGGTAGTCAAGATGCATATAAATAGACGCATTCTCACTCATTACACTGCGGATTGCCATGAGATTTTCATACATCCAGTTTAGGTATTTCTCCTTGTCCCAGATGTCACCATACATTTTTTCTTCAAAGGCTTTCAGTTCATCATCTTCCAGTTCTTGCTCGGCCTTTTGAATGGCTTTTGCTACGAGAGGGTTACGACGGATATATACCTTCTTCGCATAATCGGCTCCGCTTGCGAAGGGTGGGTCGATGTAGACTAAGTCGACTTTTATGCCATTCTCTTTAAGATAGGCACAGGCTGAAACGCATTCGCCATGGATTATCATATTGTCTGAAGCAGTATCGCCGATGCGCTCTGTCTCTGTGACTTCATAAAGAGGCATACCACGGAGAATGCGCTCGGTTACGTTATCGCTTTCTCGATAACGTAGAATACGCTGAGTACGAACAAAATTATCGAGCACAGCTTGACCCGATACTGTTGTGGGAAAATATAGAACGTATTTTATAGCCATGTCATAATCTGTTTAAAAGAAAAGCATCAATACGATTAATTGTTTTTTGAAGACGCTCTTCTTTTGTAAGCGTGTCTTCGATGTAAAGGAATTCAAACCGAGAATATCCAATCATTTCATTGTTTAGCCTGACAAATGATTCCTCCATGAATTGTTTGTGCGGAACAAACTTTCCGGCAAATCCTTCGCCCTTGGTTTCGATAATGATTACTCTGTTGATGGTATTATCGGAATTGCGAGTGAGCATAAGGAAGTCTGGATAGTAATAGCCATCTAATTTCCACCTTCGACCACGCTTAGTGTAGCATCGAATATGGAAATCAGTGAGTGAGTCATCGCCATTGAAGTAGAATTCAACACCGGGGACTGACTTGATATGGTTGATAATACTATGGAGATATGATTCCTCCAAATTGCTGTCGAGATGATATGGCAGGTAATGGTATGTGCGGTCATTGACTGATTTCTCAACGTCAGGCAACGGTAGGCCATGTTCAATAAGATATTTGCGGACCTCTTCCGATACAGTTTCAACAGGTTTGCTGTCCTGACAGATAATCTCTGCGACCTTTTCCTGAGAGGGTGAATAGATTGCAGATTTGCTTGCTTCAATTGGAGACTTAAGCGCGTTGACTTTAAGCAACGAAGCTTCTTCGGGGACCAGTTCCTCTGAAATATTGAATCTGCGGCGTGTGGCAAAACAGTTTCGTATATCAGAGCGAACCTTGTTTTGATCTACTTCGGTATTATAGACAACATTATCGTCATCTGCAACGATGATTTTATTAAAGATGCTTTTGAGTTCCGACTCATATCTTGTCATCGTTTCAATGTCAAGCAGTCCAAAACTCTCTTTGATAATGCGGTCAAGCCAAAGCCGAAAATTGGCAGACTCAGTATATCCATAGCCTGCTGCGCTTTCAGACGCTGTATCATCAGAGTCGAAGCCTTGAGTGTAAATCACTGTAGAGTCGGCAGTAGGTAGCTGATATGTCTGCAAATAGTCTCCAATGTCCGGGGTTTGCGCAGTCTCAATGGTGTTATAGTTTATCTTTATCTGATAATACTCAATAGGGGGCAGTTTCAACCGCTCCATACGTGAGTAGCAGTTAAGCGTTACAAGATCATCGGGTTTCTTGCTGCCAAATTCAGTAATGGTGGTATACTGCTGTTCCTGCAACTGTTGATTGAGCTTATCAGCATTAAACTTGTTGAGCCAAATCAAAGCCGTTTCCTTACGGGCGTTGTCGACTTCGCGCAGGCAACGACAGCTAATCTGAAGCACCATGTTTTGAGTGCAAGAATTGCGTTGAGACAAAATGACTCCAGTAAGGCTTTTACAGTTCCATCCCTCCCGACCAATGCCAACCAGCAGGATAATCCTTTTCTTGGACATAGGAGAATCAAGAGTATAAAATTCAAACTGAGCATCCTCGTCTACCTGATATTCAGAGTTGCCCTTATGGTATTTTAGAATTGATTCTGTAGGATTAATTCCCAGCTCTGTACATATAGCACATGCAGTCGGATAAATATCCTCTTCAAGGTCCTTGATCTTAGGCGCATAAATCGCAATCTTTGCCGATGATCCGTTAGAATAGGTAGTATCGGCGTATTTATCAAAAAACTCTCGCAAGCCTCGGTTTATAATCTCTGTTGAGTCAAGATTAGCATGACGCACCATCGGTATTTTCAAAAAATTGCCAATACCACTGATAAGCGGGTAGTAAGTTACGACATTCGCGTACTGAGTACATTTGACCAACAACTCATCAGTAATCTTAATTCGTGATGCCGGATCCATATTCGGGGTTCCTGAGAAACCGAGCACGGAATTGAAATTACTTTGCTCCATCCATTTGTTTACAACCTTGCGTAGTTTTTGGTCATCGCTGGCATGGTGTACTTCGTCAATAAGAATACACAATCCGGGTATCTTACCTATTTGTTCGCGCAGTTCATTGGCTTGGCGTGTTGCCTCGTATTCTTTACGATCCTCTTCAGGTAACGATTTTAGAAGTGACTCTTCAATGTTGAAATTATTGTCAACTCTATCAAGAATAACCTTTTCGGCATTAGTCACAGCAACCAACCCCATTAGATTAGGGTTGGCTGTGTGCATACTGATTTTACGTGCATTGGGATTCTTCACAATATTGCTCTTTGAAGCAGATGAAGATTCCTGTAACCATTCGTACTGTATAAGGTTCTTCAGTTGTGACGCAACCGGATCAGGCAGAATCCACACTGGAGTAAAATTCTGAATGTCCCTGAGACTCGGTACGATAGACGATTTAAGACCTGACGGAACAAATAGAATGAAGTTATGAGCAAATATTGGATTGTCAGGCTCGGAAAGCGCAAAATAAAGATTTAAATAAATCAATGCTGCCATCAAATATGTCTTGCCAGCACCCATAGGTATGCTGAAAAGATAATCCGGATAACTTACATTGAAAAACAAGTCTTTAATGACACGGACATAGTCAATAGAGTCCGAATACTTTTTTATAGCGGCTAAAATCTTAGGCGAATTTATATTGCCATTTTCATCGGGTATAGAAGCATATTCCCACAATGCCAATGCGGCAGGATTAGATTCAAGAACTTCCCGTGTTGTTCTATTGACCTCAAGGTCGTCAACATTAGTAGAATTAAATTTACCGAAAGCAAATAACTCCCATAACGGACGATTTTGACATTCGATTTTAAGGAACAAATACGTTTTTATAGACTCAATCTGAGCATCACGCATCTTATGCTGATGTTCGATATAAGATATAAGATCAGTAATGACGCAACTCGGAGAGCTAAGCCATTCATCTCTTTTTTTCTATATAATCTTATAGAACATAGCAGATGCTTTATAATTCTACAATTTTGGTATTTAGCAAATCATCAACATTAACTTCCAATAACTTGGCAATTTTAACTAAGGTAGGCAAATCTGGCTGGGAACTATTCGTACACCATTTTGAGACAGTTGATGGATTCACATTTAATTGCTCACTTAACCATTTATTTGTCTGTTTCTTTTCTGCTAAAACTACTTTTAATCGGTTTGTATCAGTTTCCATGTCGATAAAATTTGTTATCCGCTCGCGGATTTAGTGAAAGTTTCGCAAATGGCAATGAGATATGCTGAGAAACATATTAACGCCCCGGCAAGAGGGTGAGTCT
Organism: Bacteroidales bacterium H5; assembly: GCA_001701225.1. Taxonomy (GTDB): domain Bacteria; phylum Bacteroidota; class Bacteroidia; order Bacteroidales; family Muribaculaceae; genus Duncaniella. Next base: position 167,509 of record DAAQ01000021.1, read on the forward strand.
TGTCGGGGCGATGGGAAGGGTTAGGAATTAGTATAGGCGGATGCAGGTTACATCGGCGGTCTGGACGGTTGCGGTCTGGACGGGCTTGTCTTTGGAGAAGCCGATGGCGAAGTGCTGGATGCGGTGTGTTGTGCAGAGTTCTTTAAGGAACACGAGGAACTTACACAATTCTTCAATGAGCCAGTTCTCATCATTAGTCGAGGTGATGGAGACCAGCATCATCACGTTGTCGGGGAGGTTGTAGAGGCCGTCAGAGTCCGTGAGGATGACAAGCGAGGGCGCGAATGTCGTGTCTTTCGAGAAGAGGCTTGCGCCGTTGGTATAATCCTCACAGCGCAGTTTGGTCGCTGGAGTGCCGTGGTTGTCGGCGAGATACTTCTCGATGTCGGCGAAGGCTGCCCTGAGACGAGGGTCGCTTACGACCGAAAGGTCGGTAGACGGCTCCGCGTTGGGAGTTGTGACAGTCGCCGGTGTTGCCTTGCGGCCAAAGATGGATTTCACACGAGAGAGGAGTTGGTTGAATGTCTTCATTTTCTTGATTTTTGCTGTTGGTTTGGGAATTGAGTTCGTTGATTTTTTCTTCGAGGCGTTGCTTCTGGTCGAGGGCGCGGGCGGTTTCCTGCACACGGTCTTCGTATGCTTTCACTTCTGATTCGATTTGCTTGACACGTTCCGGGTCGCGGAACCAGCTCTGGATGCTGTCAAGGCCCTCTGAGTTGATGCCGCCATGCATCAGTATGTAGTGATACTTGATGTCGGAGATACGGGCTCGTTCGATGCGAGCTTCCTGCCAGATGAAGGTGGCGCAGAAGAACATCAATGTGAGTACCGAGATAAACATGGCGAGATATACCTGCCACGATTCTTTGGCGATACGGATGGTCTTTTCAATCCTTTGTACCGGAGGGTTAGCGGTGAAGTTGTCAATTTTTTCGGTTATTTCGGTTTTCAGCTCATCAACAGATGTGGTCAGATTTTCGCCGATTTCTTTCACGGTTGTTGTCTGATTTTCGATAGATGTCTGCATCTCATCGACTTTTTCAGTGACGGCTGACGTTATGTTGGTGCCTATATTATTCAGGTCGTTGGCGGTGGCGCAGTTGAGCTGCGATTCCTTGATTTCGGTACACGTACCGGTGATTGTGCTGAGGTCTTCAGCGATGTTTTGGAGAATATTCTCCGGGGAGTTTTCAAAATTTTCTTTCATGCTTTTCAATTTTTGAAATTAAAGACTTCTGCCTCTTTTTCTCTTTTTTTGGCGATTCATCTCACGGATGAATGCCTCCTCTTCCGGGTCGTAGGCAGGTCCGACTTGGAAAAGACCACCGACAGCGTTGCCGAGTCCTTCGACCATATCGGCTCCGGCTTCGATGATTTTTGCTGCGGCACTCGGTTCCTGTTTAGGTTGCTGTCGCATCGGTTGGGGTGACGATGATGCCGACTGGGACTGACGGTTTTTGTTTCGGTAGAGGGCGTTGCAGATGACATTGTAGGAGCATCTGCCATCTCGATCAACCTGCGAAGCCTTGAATTTCTGACCGTCTTTGATGTAAGAGAGTCCCTCGACTTCGGTAGAACCACGTCGGAATTTCTTCCTTACCGTTACACCTTTTTGTGCGAGTTCGCGCTGAAAAGTAGTCCAGTCTTTTGCCGATTTCTTAGCGGCTTGAACGGCAAGATATATCTCCTGACGTGTCTTCGACCGTCCTTGTAGACGCTGCGTTTTCACGTGGTCTTTGTTCTCGCCGTAGGTCAGACCGTACTTCTTTTTCATCTCGTCGCAGATTTCGTTGTTGCGGTAATACTCGAAACTGTCGCTAACACATTTGCCATCATTGTCCACTCGATTATAGACGATGTGGCAGTGAGGATGCGCCTTGTCGAGATGGCGCGCTATGATAAACTGGGTGTTCTTGATGCCCGTTTTCTCCATGTATTCCAGCGCGAGTTTCACCATGACTTCATCTGAAAGTCGTGCCGAATCGTCCAGCGAATAGGATAGAGAAATGTGCCCGCACCAATGCTGGCCGCGACTATTGAGATGCCGCTGACACTCGAACCCGTCAATAATGTCTTTCGGCGTGTCGGTCATCAGACCCTCGGAATAGAGCAAACGAGCCTCCTTGTTCTTCTCTTTCAGCGCAAGCGCATACTCCACACAGCCCGAAAAACAGCTCCCTTTTGTTATGCCTCCAATCATACGACATTGGAATAGAGTGATTTTATTTCCTTGCTTAGCCCTTTGAGAGTCCACTCGACAAGCTTAGAGCCCGCTTCGTTGGCTTTCTTCGCAAGCTGGTTTAGGTTGTTAGCCATGCTTCCAATCTGACGAGGTATCGCCATATCTTCAGGTGTGGCGATCGCTGTAACTTTGGCGTTGAGCAGTGCGTGACGCCAGTAGTCTGATAACTTTCTGCCGGACTTCCGACAGTTCTCCTGAACGGTCTGATACTGTTCCTCGTCAAGCCTGACGCTGACAACGTATGACTTGCCGGACTTCTTTATTGCTCTCGGAGGAGCATTCTTTCTTTTTGCAAATGTCATTTTCGGGATTTTGAGATTTGACATTGTGACCATCGGGAACGGACTCCAGCCGCAGGGTAACGGAGGATGCAAGGTCGGGAATGTTTACATTGCCACTACCTTGCTATCCTCCAAACCTTATCAGGTTTTCCGGATACCGGCGCTGCCGATGGCTTCGCCATTTTACTGCCTCGGGGTAGTGGTCAGAACGATTTACTGATTACGATGAACCAACTCTCGTAGTTGGCTGAGTTACTGTCGAGGTGCTCGTTGATAATGTGCTCGACAAAGTTGCTGACGCTGTAACCGGGTCCACCGAAAAAGCGGGCGATGCGCTCGACACGGTCAAACGTGTCGTTGCTGATTGCCACCTGATGCTTGTTGTCCTTGCCAAGCTTAATCAGACCGAAGTATGCCTTACGGTAATCTTCGAGGTCGCTCTTGCGCTGCTTGGCGGTGGGTCGTTTTGATTTGGGTTGAGCGTTGTCGCTATGTCAGCGATGGGCTGAACTTCGAGGGTTGTAGGATTTTCCATAGATTCAGAAAAGATTGAGTTGTTAGATATATCAGCCATTTCGGATGACTGAGGATTTTTAGATTTTTCTGTTTTCACGTTTTTGATTTTTTATGAGCTTGCGCACGGTTTGACTTTGGTGTTGTTTGGATTGCACGGAGTGCAGAGTAGTTGGCATATCTCGGATGCGTGGCAACCTGTGTTTGCCGAGTGTGCCGGTGCCGGCCACTGTTTTGTTACTCTGATTTTCTTTCATTTTAGGGAGGAGTAACATTGTTAGCGGAGTAACATGAAAGCTTCTGATATCATCCTTGTCGTATGCGACGGAACAGGGTATTAAGATTGCGGGTAAGGAACATCTTGAATGTATGGTCTTTCATCCCGAACCGCTCGGCTATGCGGATACCGTCGGCGGTAGAAAACTCCTCGGTGAGATGCTCATAAACGGTGCGGTGCAATTCATTCAACTTCTCCTCGCTGATGCAGGTGAGTACGCTTAGTGCGTTGCCCCGGAAATATTCCGCCAGTTCTATCGCGCCTGCCACATCGTCATTCTCAATGTCTGACGGGCGAGGTTGGCCTTCACCGACAGCCCAGCGGACAAGTCGGAGTATCAGGCAGAACCGAAGTACATAGATTTCGAGCTTGCAGAAGAAACTGACTACGTTGTCGCTCATCTCCTTGTCGCATAGCGCGGCATTCTCATGCTGCCACTCATAGAGTCTCCGCTTGGTATCCGGAGTGAACCGCATGACGGTGGGTATTGGCTCCCTATCCTCGTTGACTACACATTCCACTGAAAGAAGTCGGTTGAGTATGCGCTCCCATTCACGGTCGAGGTCATCGCGCACTTCATCCTCGTTCCATCGCGGTTTACCGTTACTCTTGGTCATCGCAAAGAGTATGCGGTCGATGAAACCGTTGGGTGTTCTCTCGCCATTGGCAAGTTCAGTAAGCAGACGTTTCTGAATTGTTCCGACAACCGAGATGAACGGTCGCTTGATAAAGATGGAGTTCTGCGAGTTCTTGCGGTCGGACATAGTGGCGCTTCCATTGAAAGCCGACAGCCAGAATTGTTCCTCAGAGCCATTGTTGTAGCGGGTGAAGTTTTTGAACCATGCCGACAGTTCGTCAACCCACAGGCAGAGACCTCTTGGATTATGGGAATGAATGGCGCTCAAACCTTCCTGCGTAACATCCGACACAAGGTAGCGCAGACGTTTCGGCTCTTTCGGGAATTGTTGCTCGAATCCGGCATGAACACGTTCTTTACGGCTCATGGCTATTGCCTGTTGGTACTCACAATATTTTTTCTGGTAGTCCAGATTGTTTTTCCAATCGGTGTTGACGAGTGGTTGCATGGCGAATGCCAGTGGGTGTGATTTGCAGGCTCCAGGGCGACCAACAATCGCAATATATAGGATTGCCGATTCATGCCAGTTGCGTTTCACTTCCACGCGGTGAGAGTTGCCGATTGCTACGGATATTGCAGCCATCATGGATACCGCAGTATAATCGGCTGGGAAACCGTTGCTGTCATGCAGCTCCAGAATGATACGCTGTAATCTGTCAGGAAATACATGCACTGGGAATAGATTGGTCCGGGATTGAGTATAATCTCTTTCCATAGGCTCAGAAATTATACCCTCCACGTGGACGTCGTTTCATCCCGGCTATGATGGCAGCCGCAGTCTCAGCGAGAGAAGGAGCAACGGAATGTTTGCGACCATTCTCAATCCATGCGTATAGTTCATCCTCATAGAAATAGAGGAGCTTGCCGCGCTTATAGCTCGGAATGGGGTCATTCGGAGCTTTGATGCCACGGTAGAGGCTCGAAAGTGACTTGCCTATTATCTGGCAAGCCTCTTTCGCATACACGAGTCTGCGTGAAGGCTTGGACTGTTTGGAGTGGCCGGCTATGCCTGCCTTTTCAAGCAGGTCAAGCACACGGTCGAGTTTCTCGGAGAGACCGCTTACCACATGTGGCAGCTGGTCAAAAGTGATTTTGGAAGTTTCCATATTGGTGCGGTTTTGAATTGTTTTACGGAAATATAACCGCACTGATTGAAAATGAGTTGATGGTGAAATAAATAACCCCAATCACTTCCTAAAATAACCGTTTGACAAGTGCTAATGCTGTGATAATCAGATGGGATTTCTTTGAAATATTTGTATGGTGATTTAGTAAGATGTTAGGTGATTTTATAGTTATTTTGAGTAATAACCGTAATTGGCCTTCATTAGAGTGAGAAGTTCAAAGGCGATGAAACTATATACTGTGGAAAAGAAGTTTGCTATGTACGGTATAGGATTTGTCGAGCTACAAGATATGGGATTTAGGGCCGATGTCACTCCCGGAGTTGGAATTGGCTGGTGTCTTGCGGCTGATTATTACAATCAGGTGCATGTTAAAAAATCTCTTTCAGAAAGTGTGATGCAAAAGACTAGTATGGTAAAGGCCGGAAAGTTTTATCATCCGAAACTGTCAAATGATTCGTCGCTGTGGATTTATGTGCTTTATGGGATTGATTTATAACAAAAAGGCGAATAGCCATGACAAAGTCGCAACTATTCGCCAATCCTATACTTGGGATGTTCTTATTATCTCCCGCTCTTCTTTTTTGCTGCCTCTAATTTTGCTTTAGCTTCTTACTCAGCCAATCTTTTGGGGATAATATCAAGGTTGATGGTTTTGTAGCGTTTATAGTGATCAAAGAGATAATTCATTTCTTTGGCACTGAGGAGAGGTATTCGGTCTTTGCCTGGGTTCCTGTCTGCAAGTTTTGCTATGATTGTTCCGACCTGAACAGTTCCGAAACTGTCTGCGAATACATTTTTAATGAACAAGGCAATATTTTCGCCTTTAAGTTTCAGAAATTTCCCGACATTATAGCCCAGATGCTTCAGGTCCTCTTTCGACAGGTGATTACTACGTAGCTGAACCGAATCGAATTGAGCTAATGGATTGACCGTCCATATTTTCGCATTATTATGAAGTTTATCCAGTTTGTGGGACTCCATAAACTGCTCCATGGTATGTGTGATATAGGCACAAATAAATGACACTTGTTCAAGATTATATAATTCTTCGTGACGTTTCATCTTGTCAAACGCTTCATCACAACGTTGCTTTCGTGTCAATATCTCTTTGTGAGATTCTATATCGTCTTTGTGTTTCTCATAGAAGTCACAGATTGGAGCCATATCCTCAAGATAATATACCGAGCCGTCGGGTGTTACATACACATCCTGCTCAGTCTCTTCAATCAAAGTGGTTCCATCAGGATTATTGTGAATATCTTGAACTGATACTGATGAAAAGAAACCGATTTCATCATTATATTCTCTCTTCTTTTTAACGCGTTTAATACCGTGGTCGTGGTCATATCGTTCTTCCGCAGTCATAGAGTCAAGATACTCCTTGTATGCCTCTTCAAGTTCGGCATCATAATCTCTTGAATCGTTGTATGCTTTTTCAAGAAGAATCTCTTCATCAGATAGACCAATACCCACATAGGCTTCCTCTCCATCCGGGAAACGGATATGACGCATATCGTCTACAACTTCCAAGACCTCAAACGGTGCTTTGTCCGTTGATTTCTCAAAAGTTGCATTGCTTTCTTCAATGCCGATCACATCTGAGGCAGCCTCGGAATACTGAGTCATTGTTACTGATGGTTCTTCAACTGAAACGTGCATTTTCTCACCGTTGGCAGTTTCAGCAATAGCCACGACTTCACGGCGACGAAAAAGAGATTGAAGGCGGTTGAACACATCTTCGATAACCGATTGGAAACCGCAATAAAAACCTATTGAGAGGACAAAGAAAACGGCAAAGAGAACATTGCCGGTAAATTCATCAGTGCCGAAACGTGTTATGGCAGCATAACGACCAAGTAAAGCTATGATACCACATCCGGCAATCACGGCACTCCATATAAAAATTTTGTCCCGGGTAGGGGGAGCATAGCTCCTCAAGCGCTGGGGCGTATCCTTCATAAATAAAACAGTGGGTTAAATATTCACGTCTTTATAGACAATTTAGCCCACTGAATTGTTCGCTACCCAAGTGTTAATATAAAATCAATCCCACCAACTTCGCATAAAGTAAAGCCTGAGAGTATGGTAAATATGCCATGCCTTTTCCACTCTCAAATGTGATTGCCACATGGCACCATCTTTACTATCTGTATATCTGGATAATTCTATCTTACAAAAGCGCATGGCATTTTTGTAATTCACATAAACCGGAATGGTATAGTATGATTCAGGATCGTCTTCAAGTTCATACAAATCCTCCTTATTTTTACTTTTTACAAAGTTAAAAGGTTTGCCGACACGTTCGCAGCATCCGTCTTCTTCTATAATGTCCAATAACTTTAATGCAAGATTAAGGCGTTCAATATCACGTTCGGCGTATAGGTGATTATGGTAATGCGCTATTGAATCGCGCACTCTGCTTATTTGGTGCCGTTCAACTGCGAGAATACTTGAATAATCAAAATCATAGATGCGACGCGATATGTTGAAATAGGAAAACCATCTTCCGATATTTTCCCAAAATCTGCGGACGCTAATATCTTTGGCACTATAGTATAGCCGTATGATTTTATTCCTCATTTCGTTATGGTTTAAGAGCAGCAAGTGGTATTACTTTTACGCCATCATTGCGTGTATAGGCCATTGTGCCTCCTGTGAGGATAATCAGCAGATCCGGTTCTCTAATGGGGATCTGCTTTTCTCCCTTGTTTTTCTCACGGATGAGTTCTTTGATTTTTAGCAGGTGTTCTGCACCTTTTTCAATTTCCATGCTGCCAAGTTTGCATTCTATCAGAGCATATCTGCCATCTGGCAGATGAAGGACTACGTCAGCCTCCAGTCCATATCTATCACGATAATAGGAGATTTGACTGTCAAGGTCAATCGTATATGCGCGAAGATCACGAATACACATCTGCTCAAAAATGAAACCGAAGGTCTTTAGCTGCATTTTCAGCGCATCCGGAGTTAGACCAAGTGCGGCTACCGCAATAGAGGGATCACAGAATCCCCGCTTGGGCGCACTTCGAATAGTCGTTTTACTTCTGATTGCTGGACACCATGCCTCTATATCTTGAATTACGAACAAACGTTCCAGAGCTGTGATATAATCATCAAGAGTCGGAATACTGCAATTGATATCCTTAGATGCCGTTATGTCTTCAAGCATGGATGTCTTCTTAGCCAAAGTGGAAATATTCCGGGCATATGATTTCAAAATTTGTCTTGATAGCTTTTCATCACGATTCTTTCCATCAATGCGAGAAATATCTTTAGCACAAACACTATTGATGTAGTTACGGGCTACCAACAGCTGCGCGGCAGGAGTATTGCCATTGAGAGACGCGGGCCATCCCCCTCGGCAAGCCGCAAAAATTAAATCTTCAATTGACAGTTTTGATGTTGCGCCGTCAAAATCATAATCAGCATTGTTAAACAATTCCGAAATTGACACTTGTCCAGATGACTCTTTAGACTCCCATAAACTCATGGGTAGCATTCTGAGAGTAGCAATACGTCCCGTTCCTGAATGTTTGATTTTGTCTTGTGGCACGGTGTTAGATCATGTAAGAATGAACTGTCCCGGTTTACTACGTTTATCAACCATCGTACGTACTGAATCCCAAAGGACAGGTATGTCCTGCCACTCATCGATAAGACGAGGCGTTTCACCGTTAAGCAAAAGCGATGGTTTTGATTGAGCGGTGACAAGATAGTCTTCTTGCATATCCGGATCTTGCAATTTTATAACGCTCTTAGCCATTTGTTCCGCGGTTGTAGTCTTTCCACACCACTTAGGCCCTTCTATCAAAACTGCTCCAAAAGCGTCTAATAGAAGATGTAATATTGGGTCCGCGGTTCGAGATAAGTATTCCATAAGCTGTATTTTGCGCAAAGCTACTAATAATTAACGATATGTACAAGTGGTTTGGTGTTTTTGGGGCGATTTGTTTGGTGTTTTTGGGGTGATTCGCTTTTAATATTTGAGATATTCACTTGGAAGTTATTTCAGAGAGATGGAATTGGCTGCATCGCGTTTCTTCTGATTTACCACGTCGGCATAAATCTGAGTGGTTGCCACGTTTTTATGCGTAAGCATCTTACTGACGGTATAGATGTCAGTGCCGTTGGTTATCAGCAATGTAGCGTAAGTGTGGCGGAGTCCGTGGAAGGTGATTTTCTTCTTGATGCCGGCATCTTTGAGCCATTTTTTGAATGGTTCACGCGTATGTGCTCGACTCAATCCTTTGAATACCATGCCGCGGCCAGGTTCGCCGCAATACGAAAGAGCTTCATCGCTCAACGGTAATGTTGCCTGTGTCTTAGGCTTCTGAGTACGGATACGCATACAGTACCCACCATCGGGAGACAGCTCGATATTCTCCCAACGGAGTAGTAGAATATCGCTGATTCGTAGTCCAGTCATACAGGCGAAGAGGGATGCTCGTTTGAGTATATCCACTTTGCAGGGAGTGGCGGCGAGACGTTTCACTTCCTCGATTTCGAGGTAGTTGATTTTCGGCTCCTCCCAGTCGATGCGGTCAAGATAGTCGTTGACATTCTCGCGGAGCCAACCTTCCTTATATGCCAGTTTCAGCAGAGCGCGGAAAGTTGACCAATATCCGGCGGCAGAGTTGCGTGATATGATATTACCGGACTGTTTGACACGGATTTTGAGAATGTAGGTGCGGAAGTCGTTGCACAGTCCGATGGTCACATCTTTCATCAGACATCTGCCATTGCAGAAGTCTTTGAAGTGCTTATACACTATTTCCCATTTCTGGTATTTCTCTTTGGTCTTGCCCTCGAAATATTCAAGGAAGTCTGCCTGTTTCTTGGTGCGATCGAGGAAACCGAACTCCTCGTTGATGATTGCAAGTTCACGAGTGGCGCGGATGCCACGGGCTTTGAGCATAATTTCCTCATTGTAGTCAAGCTCGAACTTGTCTTTCGGTTTGCCGATGAGATAGAGACCGAGGAACTCACGCCGCGACATCTTCTTGATGTGCGGATTCCATATGGGTGGGTAGTAGTCGAGGTAGAGCGACAATTTGCCGCTGCGAAGTTTTTCTTGACGGAGTGTCACTTTTGTGATGGTTGCTGATTCCATATTATGCTGTTTTAGAATTATAAGGTACAAAGGTAAATGGTGGTTGTCGGGTGAGAAAAATCACCGGATTATAACTGAATCTCAGGGTTGAACAATGCTTCTAACTCTTTGGCGTTCAGCTTGACATACTTGCCGCAACGGAGCTTGGTTATCTTGTATGTCTTGACGTAGTGATAAAGCTGGTCGCGGGTCAGAGAGTATTTCTCCATAGCATCAGCCACCGAAATAAACTCTACTTCCTCGGCTGACTTGGCTCCTTTCGCCACATCGAAGTGATATTTAGAGTAATATACTTTCGGACCTTCTTTGCGTTTCGGTATTCCTATTTTGGAGACCAACGAATAAATTGCCGAGAGTGTCATTCCATACTTATCTTGAATATCAATATCCTCCACCGAATACCATTCCGTAATTTCCGGATTCTCTTTTCTCGCCGAGAACAGTAGGTCAATATGGCTTTTGCTGAAATAAGCCTTGCCTCGAAGAATGGTCTTGGGTACATTATTTTCAGCGACCACTTTATAAATCCACGAATCCTTTACGCCATACTTCTCCCGAATGTCGGCACGTGTATAGAAATCAGAGATTGATTTAGACTTTTTCTCAGCGGCCTCTACTTGCTCCGTTTCTTTCGGTGTAAGATAATCAAACATCGCCAGAATGTCGGCTTTGTTGATAAGCGTCTTTCGAGCAAACCTAACAACCTTGATTTTTCCATTACGGATATAGCGGTAGATAGACATTCTGCCAATGCCTAATAATTCGGCTGCTTGGGTGGGGGTAAGATAATCCTTCTCGCGCCACTTGAAATTAGTCTGAACGGTCTCTTGATTTGAGACTGCCATTTTCTTTTGGCGCAAACGCTCTTTATACGAGTGCTCCGCACACCGCTTCGAGCAGAAGCGTGTGACTGTGGTCTGGGCGATAAATTTCTTTCCGCACCATTCGCAGATTCTCTCAACTTTGATGTTGCTACTCATGTTATATGTGTTAATTTCGTTATTACTCGTATCATGGCGTATCACGACGTACCGTGACGTACCACTTTCTCCACCACCTTGCTGACGCTTGGGGTGAAATGAGTCGCTGTCGTACAAGATCCGTACAAAATAGTGCATAAAAACGCCTAACACTGACAGTTATCAGCATTAGGCGTTCTTGTAAGAGTTAAGTTTTATCGTTCAGTAATAGTCAATTACTATCAATATAAAGTATTGATAATCAAATAACTACTTACCGATGCAATTATGGCATATATCTGATAGTGAGGTAGTTGTGCTTTTAGAATGCAAACCGGTAATTTGTGGGGTTCACACCTTCAATTTTAACAGTCCCGGCTCTCTTAAAGCACCCATTCTTTACTTAATGCAAAGGTAGCGATTTTTGCTGATAGTTGCAAGTTTGTTTTGGCTAAAAATGGGGGATAGTGACATGATTTGTAAGACAAATTTAGGGGATAGTGTCATTTTATAGACATATAATTTGGGGGATAGCGTCAGAATTATTATCTTTGCCCTCGAAAATAAATTCGTATATGATCTTCAAGAGGAAACTATATAATGATATGCTTCAGTGGAAGCATGAGTCCGGTGGTCAAACTGCCTTGCTCATAAAGGGAGCAAGGCGTGTTGGAAAATCTACGCTTGCTCGAACTTTTGCAGAGAAAGAATATAAGTCATACATTGCTATTGATTTCACAAGCTGTAAGCAAGAGATTCGGGATTTATTTGAAGACATATCAAATTTGGACTATCTATTCATGCGATTACAGATGATTTTTGGAGTGGAGTTATATGATAGAAATTCCGTAATCATTTTTGATGAAGTTCAGAATTGCCCTAAAGCTCGTCAGGCCATTAAATATTTGGTTGAAGATGGGCGCTATGACTACATTGAGACAGGCTCACTTATCTCAATACGCCAGAACGTAAAAGGAATTCTTATTCCAAGCGAAGAACACGATTTGTCCCTGTATCCAATGGATTATGAAGAATTTAACTGGGCTATTGGCAATAAAGTAGCTATTCCTTTGTTGCATAAATTCTTCGATAGTTGTAAAGGTCTCGGAGATGCCGGCAATCGTAATGAGATGAAACAATTCCGGTTATATATGCTTATAGGAGGAATGCCTCAGGCAGTGAAAGCATATCTTGAAACGAATAATATGGAAAAGGTTGATATGATGAAGCGTTCCATAATCAAACTGTATGAGCAGGATTTCATCAAAATAGATCCTTCCGGTAATACTTCAAAAATGTTTATGGCCATTCCCTCCCAGTTGGCCAACAATTATGCGCGATACCAAGTGTACTCAGCGACAGAAGGGGTGCGCCTTGACCGATTGAAGGAGCAGATATACGACATGCAGGACTCAATGGTCGTCAATATCGCTTATCATGCTAATGACCCAAATGTTGGTATGGCACTTCATCGCTCATCCGACCGTTTCAAGATGTATCTTTGTGACACTGGTCTATTCGTCACCCTTGCGTTCTGGGACAAGAAATTCACCGAGAACATTATTTATGAAAAATTACTTTCGGACAAACTGAGTGCAGACCTCGGATATGTATATGAGAATATCGTTGCCCAGATGCTGAAAGCTAATGGCCACGAACTATATTACTATACATGGCCTTCAGAGACGAGCAATCATCTTTACGGAGTTGATTTTCTTCTATCAAACGGGACAAAGATAGAGCCGATAGAAGTGAAGTCATCCGGCTATAAAACCCACAAGTCCCTTGACTTGTTCTGCGATAAATTCTCATCGCGAGTAAATAAGCGTTATCTTATCTATACAAAAGATTTGCGTAAAGAAGAAAGTATAACCTATCTTCCGGTATACATGACACAGTTTCTCTAATATTAGATACATCCAATATTTAACCTATTCATTATGAAAAAAGAATCAAAGAGCTGGCAGCGTTTTGAGGGCAAGATTCGCAGTCTTAAACAATATTTACAGCTGATGGATTTGGCCCTATCAATATCAAATTCCAGATGTAACTCTGAGAAGGGGACAAATACTATCGCGGATGCTTTAGGAGCATCAGTAGGAAGCCATGGGCAATTAAATATTCCAAATAAGCGAATTGATATTAATAGAACTTTTATCTCGGCAAGGAAACAACTCAATGAACAGGCGTTCGTAGAGCTGCATTGCATTTTCAGTGACTATATCGCTCATGTGATAGCTGAAATAGCACACAATGAACCTACAAGGCTTCTTAGCATTTTAGGTAACGATACTGAACGCACTATTACCTTCGCTGATATTGTTAGATTTGGTGATTATGATTCAATTATCAATGAAATGGCAAAGAGGGTATTTCGGATACTTGAAAATATGAGAAGCACAACGGATATGATGCAAAAACTTTGTAAAATTACGAAGATTAGGATTGATAATAATCTCATGAAAGAATCTTTGATTTATATTGAAGTAAGGCATCTTGTCATTCATGGAGACAGTGCAGTTGATGAATTATTCAAAAAAAATGACAAAAATGGATTGATACCATTAAAGGGCAATAAATTGGCTTTGCGATATAAAGTAACCAATAAAGCTATTAATACAATTTATGAACTATGTCGTAAAATTGACAATGCCCTTATAGAGAAAGATATATTGGACGTTAGGCATCAGAAATAGTATCTTTGTGGAAATTCCGGAAGATGCCCTCTGTGAAATCATTTTCAACAGCATAGTCCATAAATTGCAATTCGGCACATGGAATCAGATGAGTATCTATGATGACCATATCCGTTTATGGAACGAAGGTGTGTTGCCGGAAGATTATACCGTGGAAACTATTATGAGTAAGGACACCTCAAAACCTCGTAACCCGAAGATAGCGCAGGTTTTCTACCGTGCCGGTTTCATTGAGGCATGGGGTGTGGATATGAAAAGATTATGAAGGCTTTTGATAAAGCTAATCTTAAACGACCGGAATTTACGGTTGAGCAGGGTGGAGTTACAGTTACTATTTACCGGGAGATTTTTTGTCTGTCAGGGCGATGCAAATCCAAGCCAGACCGATGCAAACCGAACTAAAACCGAACCAAAACCGAACAGAAAAACATAATCATCAAATTAATAAGGGAAAATCCGACAATAACGAGGGTTGAATTAGCAGAAAAGATGGAATTACATGAGAGTAGTGTCCAGCGACGGCTTGAAGCTCTTGTTAAAGAGTGTAAGTTAAGACATATTGGGCCGACGAATGGAGGCATATGGGAAGTGATTGAATGACCGTACAACTCTTTTTAATCGTCTATGATAATTAGTTATAAGTAGGAAATATGGATGACTTTTCTAAATTTATAAAGGATGTGAGACTTACCTATGATAAAGAAAGTCTTATAAGGAAAGTGGCTGATGCTATCTCAACCGCAAATACTCTGCAAAAAGTTATTTATCTAAATGGAGAGCGAGATAGGCTGCAATCGGAATGTAACTGGTTGTTATTCATAAAACAATTATCTCCGACCATAGATGTAGCAGGCGATCTCAGATTTAGGCAGGAGTTATTACATAAAATTGGACGGCTACTCAATCAATTGGGGAATGACGCGCTTGCCGATGAAACGCAGATAACCGCTGCTGACATTGAACGCAAGAGGTTGGAAGATCAACGAGGGAAACAAAACCTGTATTAGACCTGCATTTTCTGCATTATCTGCATAATCAGGCAAGTCGCCATATAGTCGATTATAAGTTGCGTTCTCACTGGTAGAGAACAGGTGGTATGCTGGTATGGAACTGGTATAGTACTCGTATGGTACTTGCGTTTCGTTTTGTCGAAATTTAGGCGATTGTGCTTAAGCTTTGGGGGAGGAGAGGATTACCAAGATGTCCTTCTTGTCCTGCCTAATATATTGGTTTAGGTTTAGTCGGGCATATATAAAGCCCGAACCAAATCAAAATACAAAAGGCGAGCCTCGAATCCAATTACAAGTTGGTGCCGAAGTTCGCTATATGAGTTAGCAATTGAAGCCTTCCGGTCGAAACCTTACCTTAGATTTTCAGTGTTAAATAGGCTCGATTTACGAAAGCGCGGCGGTGTCGAAACTTCACAATTAGTTTCATTCTATATATTCACCGTATCCATCGCGAAGTCTATTGAGTGACTGGGATAAGCCTGAGAGTCCAGGGAATAATGTTTCTGACGATATGTTCATCTGTAAAAGTAGCTTTGTGATTCCTAATTTCAAAGCGTTTGGAATAGTAATCTTAAACATTATGATATTATCATTATGCGCTTTGTATCTTTTGTCGTGAGAATACTCGACAAATTTAGAAAATTCTATGGGATTAAAATGATCATCTGTTCTGTTGAACCCAGCACCCGGTATATAATTATCAAGGTTATACTTAAATGGAACAGAAATATCAGTAGGCATTAAAAAAAGACCCTGTTGAATAGATAATCGTTCATTGCTCATCTTAGGTTTAATAGCAATGATTTGTTGAGGACATTCACCACGTCTGTAAACATTTCCTATAAATGAATTTGCATTAGTAGTGGTGCGATAAAA
>DAAQ01000015.1 GCA_001701225.1 Bacteroidales bacterium H5
TGCCATCATCTCTCCGAGGCTCTATATATTCTGTCGGTTCATCTTCCACGAGGGTCCGGCACATTTGTCCGGCACAGGCATCGGGGCTTCTCTGCGAGGTCGTCACATCGAGCCGATGACGAGGAAGGTGAGGCCGATGAGGAGGATGGTGAGGTCGATGAGCTTGAGGCGGATGTTCTGCTCGTGGAGTACGAGGAAACCGTAGAAGAATGAGACTATGACGCTGCCGCGCCTTATCATCGACACCACGGCTATCATTGAGCCTTCGATGGAGAGGGAGTAGAAATAGGCCAGGTCGGCCACGGTGAGGAAGATGGCTATGAAGGGGATGGTCCAGCGCCAGCGCAGAGGGGTGGCCGAAGGGTGTATCTTCATGATGACCCCGAGCGAGATGCCCATGATGATGAGCTGGTAGAGCGAGTACCATGCCTGTACCTCGAGCGGCTCGAAGCGGGTCATGAGATATTTGTCGTAGAGGGCGCTGACGGCCCCGAGCGATGTGGCGCCTATGGCCATCCACACCCAGCGGCTGGTGCGCAGCGAGAATCCCTCGCGGCCGCCGACGCGGCTGATAAAGAAGAGCGACCAGAAGCCCAGGAGCACTCCGGCCCACTGCCATGCGTTGAGGCGCTCGCCGAATATGAGCAGGGCGCCGACCAGCACCAGCACCGGGCGCGAGGCATTGACGGGCCCGGCGATGGTCAGTGGCAGGTGCTTGATCGAGGCATATCCCAGCAGCCACGAGCCGAGCACTATGAAGCTCTTGAGCAGTATGGCGCCGTGTCCCGCGAGTGTGCCTCCGAGCCCCCAGTTGCCATGCCATATCCCGGTCAGGACAACGGGGAGCATGAAGAGGGCGCCGAAGAGGGTGTTGAGGAAGAGCACGCCGAGCACATTGTTGCGCTCGAGCGAGAGCTTCTTCATCACGTCATAGAATCCCAGGCAGAGTGCCGAGACTGTAGCGAGCAATACCCACATCAGGCGGTCTGTGTCTGTGCGCGGTCATCGTCGGCAGCCGGTGCTATGCGGTTGGCCATGACCACGGCCTTGGTTATGTGATCGCAGATGTGGTCGTTGCCGATGAGGCGGTCTATACCGGCGTTGACCAGCGACTTGCGCACGTTCTCCTTGACGCCCGAAAGCACCACGTGGATACCCTCTTCCTGAGACGACTTGATCAGTATCTCGAGGTTGTGGAGGGCGGTCGAGTCGATGAAGGGCACCTTGCGCATGCGGATTATTCGCACCTTGGGCTTGCGGCCGAGGGTGGTGCGCATCATCTCGTCAAACTTGGTGGCCACGCCGAAGAAGAACGGGCCGTCTATCTCGTAGACCTCGACACCGGGATTGACGTTGAGCACCTCGTGTACGGTGGTCTCCGAGCCTTCGGCTATGTCGAGCTGCTCGGAATAGACCTTGATTTCGGTATTCTCCATGACACGTCGCAGGAAGAGGATGATGGCCAGCATAAGGCCCATCTCTATGGCGATGGTGAGGTCGAAGATGACGGTGAGGAGGAATGTAACGGCCAGCACCGATATGTCGCTCTTGGGGTTGTGGAGTATGGCACGGATGGTGCGCCAGCCGCTCATGTTGTATGCCACGACGATGAGCACGGCGGCCAGACACGACATGGGCACGAGGTTGATGAGGGGCATGAGGAAGAGGAAGATGAGGAACAGCACGATGGCATGGACGATTCCGGCCACGGGTGTGCGGCCTCCGTTGGTGATATTGGTCATGGTGCGGGCGATGGCGCCTGTGACGGGGATGCCGCCGAAGAAGGGCACTACGATATTGGCCATGCCCTGGCCGATGAGTTCGGTGTTTGAGTTGGTGCGCGAGCCTGTCACACCGTCGGCAACGGTGGCCGACAGGAGGCTCTCGATAGCGCCGAGTATGGCGATGGTGAAGGCCGACGGCAGCAGGCGGTTGATGTTGGCCATGGTCAGCTCGAAGCCGTGGGGCTGCGGGATGTCGGTGGGGAGCGAGCCGAAGCGGTCGCCGATGGTCTCGACATGTATGCCCGGCACAAGGCTGACCACAGCGGTGACAAGTATGATGGCGATGAGTGCCCCGGGCAGGCGGCGCGACACCTTGGGGGTGACAATGATGATGGCCAGTGCGGCGAGACCCACAGCGAGTGTGGTCCAGTCGACATTGCCGAGGTTGGTCAGATACATTCCCCACTTGGGCAGGAACTCGCTCGGCACACTTTTGAGTCCAAGGCCGAGGAAATCATTGATCTGGGTCGAGAAGATGGTCAGCGCGATACCTGCGGTGAAGCCGACCACGATAGGATAGGGGATGAACTTGATGACCGTGCCGAGCCTGAACACGCCGAGAGCCACAAGTATCAGTCCGGCCATGAAGGTGGCCACTGCCAGTCCCTCGAGGCCGAAATTGGCGATGATGTTGTAGACTATGACGATGAATGCACCCGTGGGGCCGCCTATCTGAACCGAGCAGCCTCCGGCAGCCGACACGATGAAGCCGCCGATGATGGCGGTGATGAGACCCACTGTCGGGCTGACACCCGAGGCGATGCCGAATGCGATGGCAAGGGGAAGCGCCACGATACCCACGACGATACCGGCCACGAGGTCGGTCTTAAACTTTTCCATTGAATAGTGACTCAAAGCGGAAACCAATTTCGGCTTAAAGTCGATCGGACCTGAAAAATTCATCTTCTTACTAATGTGATATACCTGATTGAGGGCGCAAAATTACAAAAAAAATCCCACCTGCCAGCAAAGGAAGGGTGGAATTTATCAATAAATGTTAAAAAATATCTTCAAACCTTTTATTTAATGACTCGGAAGCGCCTAATAACTCGCAAATTTTGCGAGTTATTAGGCGCTTCAGGGTCATTTGCGGCTCTCTCGGTCGGCGAGATATGTGGCCAGGTCCTTGTCGCCGCGGCCCGAGAGGTTGACGACCACGATGTCGTCAGGCCCGAACTTCATCCTCTCGAGCACGGCCAGGGCATGCGCGCTCTCGATGGCGGGAATTATGCCTTCGGTGCGTGTCAGCAGGTGTCCGGCTCGCAGTGCTTCGTCGTCGTCAATGGATATGACCTCGGTGCGTCCAGTTCGGGCGAGGTATGCCTGCATCGGGCCGATGCCGGGATAGTCAAGTCCGGCCGAGATTGAGTAGGGCTCGGTAACCTCTCCGTCGGGGTTCAGCATCACCAGTGTGCGCGAACCGTGGAGCACCCCTTCGCGGCCAAGATGTATGGTGGCCGCGCTCAGTCCCGAGTCAAGTCCCTTGCCTCCGGCCTCGGCTGCAATCAGGCGTACCTCGGGACGGTCGATGAAATGGTAGAAGGCCCCTGCGGCGTTACTCCCTCCGCCGATACAGGCAATCACACAGTCAGGATGGTCGCGTCCCTCGAGCTCGAGAAGCTGTGCCTTGATCTCCTCAGAGATGATGCTCTGGAACCTTGCCACCATGGCCGGATAGGGGTGAGGCCCAACGGCAGAGCCGATGACATAGAATGTGTCGTCGGGATGTGAGCACCAGTCAGCCAGCGCCTCGTTGACGGCATCCTTGAGGGTTGAGTTGCCCGAGGTCACGGCCACGACCTCGGCTCCGAGCATACGCATGCGCTCGACATTGGGATGCTGTCGCTCGACGTCTGTGGCACCCATATATATCACGCAGTCCAGTCCGAGCAGGGCACATGCCGTTGCGGTGGCCACACCGTGCTGCCCGGCGCCCGTCTCGGCTATCACCTTGTGCTTGCCCATGCGCTTGGCCAGAAGCACCGAGCCGATGGCGTTGTTGATTTTGTGGGCGCCCGTATGGTTCAGGTCCTCGCGTTTCAGATATATGTTGGTGCCATAGCGCTCGCTCAGTCTCGACGCGCGATAGAGGGGCGAGGGACGCCCTACATAGTGACGCATCAGGCGGTCAAACTCGGCCATGAACTCAGGGTCGGCAATGGCCTCGGTATAGGCCTTCTGCAGGTTGTCGATATTTGTCTTGAGGACCTTGGGGACGTATGCGCCGCCGAACGGTCCGTAAAAGCCCTCGTTGTCAACGAGGATGTCTTTGATGTCGGTATTCATGAATGTGAGGAAATAAGACAGGCCATCGGAAATTGTTTTTCCGATGGCCTGTGATGTTATCTATTGGAATAGTGAGATGTGAGGTTCTTGAGTCCTTGTGGAAACACAATCAGCACCCACGCCATCGGAATACGTATCCCGGGCGCCACCAAAGAAGGCTGATATGTGTGAATAATCTGTTCATTGTCTCTTTTGTTGGATGTGCTGCAAAATTATATCTAATTTTTTAAATAAACAAGCAAATAGTCAGGAAAGTTTAGTCTGAGATGGAAAAAAGCAAATGATTTAGCGCGGGCCGTGAAAAATATCTGTTCAGGCGGGCGATTCAATCAAGGTTTATGGACAGTATGATGTGGGCAGTGATGAACGTCCTGGATATTTAGCTATTTCCTGTGGGCAGCGCGGTCTCTGAGGATTGCCGGCATATTCTCTTTGGCCCATCCGACAAGCGAGTTGATATGGGGCAGCAGCGAGCGGGTGCGGTCAGTGATGCTGTATTCTACCCTTGGTGGTACCTCGGCATAGATGGTGCGCGTCACGAGACCATCTTCTTCGAGTGTACGTAATGTTTTTGTAAGCATTTTCTGCGAGATGTCGGGCATTTCATGTCGGAGCGCGTTGAACCTCATTGTCGGCTGAAGATTGAGCGTGTAGAGGATCAGTAGCGCCCATTTGTCACTGAAACGGGCAAGTATATTGCGTATGGGACAATCGGGATGAAATTCTTCGTTCATAAGTGGATGATGGTTAATTTACTCTACAAAGGTAACCAACTTTCCCGATGTATGCAACATGTTGTTCTGACTGTGGTTAAAAAAGGTTAATGTCCGTCTTGCAATCTGTTGGAAATCTATATTTGTAACTATTACTGGTGCGATAAAAT
>DAAQ01000019.1:0-58414 GCA_001701225.1 Bacteroidales bacterium H5
GCGGATGATGCCCCTATGTTCGAGGCCGACACCGACCGTCTTGTGCTGACAGACAATTCCGTGCCGGGCTTCCTCGAGGCTGTCGACCAGCTCCATCTGGCCACGGCCACCTCAGGAGAGGTCGAGGCCATCCTGAGGTATTTTCACGCCGGGGATGACATCGAGGCCTGGAGAAGTCTCCGGAAGGTACAGGTCCGGGGTTACGACAAGTGCGGCAGGGTCAACCGCTTCTGTCTCGAGGGGCGCACGATGTGGCTTGACTCCGGCATGCGCCGGAAGATATACTCGCGCCTCGCCGCCGAGGAGGCCTCCGGGCGTGACACCACGACACTGTGGGATGGCACGACACCGATGCGCATGCCGGTCGGAACTGCCCGGGAGATGCTTGACCGTCTCGAGCTCTACGCCATCGACTGCTACGACACCACCGCCAGGCATCTGGCAGAAATCGAGACGATGCAGACCGTCGGGGAGCTGCGTGCTTTTGACATATCCCTCGGCTACCCCGAACCCCTGCATTTCTCCATCGCCGACGAGATGGAATAGCAATCCCCGGATGCGCCTGTGGGCGCCAGTCAAGCTTGGACGAGAGGAGGGTGCAAGAGTAGAGTCTTGCGCCCTCATTGTCTCGCGTCACAAAAGTTAAAGCATGGCAATGACAGTATGTGGGTAACTTTGTCCCGAACCAAAATATTACAGCTATGCACCCGAACCAATTCTTATCAGATGTACTGCGATGGATGTTCACGGCATTAGGCGCAGTTGTGGCAATACTGGAACCCACATTGCCATACATCCTTATCTGCACTCTCATGATTCTGGCCGACTGCTTTACAGCGTGGTCATTGTCAAGAAGAGCACGTAAGGCCCATCCCGACCGGGTGAGCAAGGATGGCAAGAAATTCAAGAGTCACCATTTCGGCACGGTAATACTGACCATCCTGAAAGCATGGGCATTGATTATCATGTCATTCTTGATACAACGGCATATCACAGACGGGATGCCTATTGACCTGACGAAAGTAGCCGCTGGTGCCATCTGTTTTTGGCAGCTATGGTCAATACTGGAGAACGAAAGCAGTTGCAATGGCGCGAAATGGGCCACCATATTGCAGAGGATACTTGTTGACAAAACCTCCCGTCATTTTGACATAGACCTTGACGAACTCAAAGGCTGATTGTATATGAAAGTGAAAGTTATTATTGACAATGGACATGGCGACCCGCCATTGACGGAAGGCAAGCTCAGTCCCGACGGGCGTCTCAAAGAATACTGCTACTGCCGGGAGATTGCACAGCGCGTCAGCCGGGAGTTATCCCTTCGGGGTGTTGACACAATTCTCCTTGTGCCGGAGAAAACCGACACTCCATTGAAGGAGCGTGTGCGCAAGGTCAATGCATGGTCGAAGAAACTTGGCGCTCAGAATGTAGTGCTTGTGTCGATACACAACAATGCCGCCGGAGCTGACGGCAAATGGCATGAGGCCACCGGCTTTTCGGTATTCGTCAGCAAAAACGCATCGAACAAGTCAAAAAAACTTGCCCAGATATTCACGGACAACGCCACCGATATGGGACTGATGGGCAACCGTTGTGTGCCTCCCGAAAAGTATTGGGTACAGCCGCTTGCCATGACGCGCGATACGGCCTGTCCGGCGGTGCTGACCGAGAATCTCTTTCAGGATAATAAGGGCGATGTGGAATTCTTGCTTTCGGAAGAGGGCAAGAGGGCAATCACCAGACTGCACGTCAACTCAATCATCCAGTATATTGAATACGTCAACACTCTCAGCACATGAAAACAAAACACTATTTTCTGTTGGCCCTCGGCTGGCTGACAGCTTTTCTTGTCGGACTGCTCATTGGCAATGACCGCACGGAGGCACCATCCGGCACCGTGATGGAAACAAGAGAAACAACCGTGGACACCATTCCGTATCACGCACCGATGCCGCAGTCGGAGTTGGCGTCAGGCACACGCCGCTATACTCTGCCGGTCTATCGATTCATCGGTGGAGGGTATGGAGGTGAGCCTCGACAACGCCATGACAATGACAGTCTCAATGTTGACACCATTAACACTGCTCATTATGGCACCGGCGCAGGAGGCGAGCCTCGATGTTGTGAGGACAGTGCAATTGTGGGACTCCCGATTATTCAACGTCACTATGCCGACAGCACTTATGATGCATGGATAAGCGGCCCGGTTGACCCACGGCTCGACAGCCTCAGAGTATTTGCGTCAACCTCCATCATCACCAAAAGAGAATGGAAGCCTCCCAAGCGTTGGCACATAGGACCAACCGTCGGATTTGGCTTTACGCCTCACGGTTTTGAACCATTCATCGGGGTCAGTGTGACATATTCATTAATTGAACTATAATGGAAACAATAACCATACAGATATTTCAGGACGACGTGTATGAGGAGGTGGCCAAGGCGACCGATTACACCGGGTCGAAACTGATAGACAGTGACGACACTGCGCGCGACCGCATACTCGCCGCTGATGATGACCTCGCCGAGCTGAGCAGGTTTTGGGTAGAGGCGGCACTTGCCACCAACGAGAACCTGAAGGAAATGCTGGTGTCGGGACGGACGAAAGAAATCCTCGGCAAGACAGGTTATGAAGCCGTAATTGAGGTCAGCAAGTCTTTTGACAAGATGCTCACGGCGAGCGTGCAGTCAACCCTGCGCAGTTTCTTCATTGCATCAATTATCGGGCAATGGTTCAAATTCGCCAACAAAGGCGAGGCAAAGGACTATTTCACACAGGCGGCCGACATGATGGAGAGCGCCGAGAGGTTGCTATACAGCCGCAGGAAGCCGACACGCCCCACCGACTAATCAATATCTAAATAATCACAAACTATGCCAATCCCCACTTTAGGCGCAAAGAAGAATGTCACAGCCACAATTAAAATCTCGTGGCTGCTATTTGACATCATGAATGAGACGTTCCTGCGCGGACGTACTATTCAGAACAAAGACAACCACAAAGAGGTTGCAAGTATGTTCGCCTCGGAGGACGAGGAAAACCGCGAGAAGATTCTACGCTCAGTCAAGAGGGCCTTTGCTGAGGTTCAGACCGAACTGGGCGAGTATCTCAACGAGAACGGCACAACCACTGACAACAGCCACTATGACGGAAGCCATGACCTTGTGCTGAATCTCACCATGCCGAGCAACTTCAATGAAGCCGCGACAACCGGCGTAGGCGAAGCCGTACACGCATATCTCGCCAACACCGCTATCGCCGACTGGTACATGGTTACCAACAAGGCAGACGCGGAGCAATACTACGCCCTTGCCAACAAGAACATGGAGTTAATCCGTCAGACCGTGAGCAAGCGTAGCCGCCCGGCACGTCCCACCGACTAATCCCAGTATCCCATGAGTTGCTTTTTGGAAGAAAAGGACGGCAGGCTCAACGCCGTGTTAGGGTTCAAGCGCGACCAACTGCTGTATGACATAAAGAACTATGCCTTTATAGAGGGAAGCGTCATGGACACGGAAAGCAACCACAACCGCCACATGGTGCAGGATGTTGGCGAGGTCGGAAACGTGGACCGTGTGACGCGAGTGCTGAATCTGACAGTGTGCAAGTGCCGAGAACTCCTGTACCCCTACACTAAGAACGACCTGCACCGCACGGAACTGGACGACAACCTGCGTGAGCCGCCGGTCTATGGGATAGTGTTGAGCGTACCGCTTGACTTTTCGCAGACCACTCTCTATCTGCTTGAAAACCTCATACACGAGTATCTTGTCTGCAAGGCTGTGGCCGACTGGCTGAGCATTACCAACACGCCAAAGGCGCAGGTATGGGAAGCGAAAGCCGAGGAGGCGGAGAGCGAGATACGGATAAACCTGCACAACAGGATTGCAAAGCCCCGGAGGCGTATGCATCCATTTTGAAGTTGCCACGTCAAAAATAAAGGCTGCTGTGCATCACGCATGGCGGCCTTTCTCTTCTTACAATAGAAATTAGTACATGAGCTATCTGAGTTGATTGGTCAGGCGCGGAGTGAACTGCACAGACGCGCCATAGATGCTTTCATCGGGAGAGAGGTTGCAAAGCAGTGCCACCCGAAAATACTTGTAGGGGGTGCCATGGAAGCCTCGCAGGTAATGGTCTTTGCTTGACCATATCAAATGCCAGTTATATAGGTCTCGTGAGGCGTAGAGGACGGACTGGACGTGACCTCTGGTGAAATTGCCCCGCTGGACGATTGTCCCCACAGTCTTGTGGATGTCTGGCATATCGAGTTTGAGAGGGCGTGTCAGGAGTAGACCTGGGTAGTTTTCGGTGTCTGCCACCGTGAAATCCACGAGGTTGCAATCCCGGTCCACAGCGAGAGCGTCGGGGTATGAATTTACGCCATAGTCAATCTTTGAGGACATCATTCCCCACAGCCTTGACCTGAGGGAATATACATAGGCGTATGTGTGTTGTGGAGAGAATATGATGATGTGTTGATGGGCATAATCATAAATCATGCCGCATGTCTTGAGAAATTCCGTGAATGGGGCTATGGGGAAGCATGTGCTGTCGTCATGGCCGAGAATGGAGTGCAATGTGTCCATACCGGGCAGAGAGAGGACATCAAAGGGAGTATCCGTGGCAATGGCATCTGAGATGCACTGGGCCTGGGAGCCGGAGAGTAGCATTATGCCACGTGATGTGGCGAACAGTACTGCAGAGTCAATCTGGGTGATGCTTGAGGGATTGATGCAGACATCGCGTGTGATAGGCTGACGTGCGGAATATGTGCCTGTCGAGTTTGTCTCAAGAGCCCATACGCCTTCGGACGTGAAGGCGTATAGGGGGAATTGACCGAACTGCCCTTGCGAGAGTGCCTTGGCCGCGGAACATATTCTATATACGTCGCCGGAGCCGACAGTGTTGATGCCGAGAACAGGAAACGAAAAAGGATTATTGATTTCTGATGTGTATATCTTGGAACTGACACTTACAGATGTCGCGCACGCGTCCGTCTCAGCCTCCACATTAGCCGGAGGAGAGGCCGAGTTGAAATCTGCATTGTACCAGTATGCGCCATTAAGGAAATCATGTGGAGTGAGGTCGACGAGATATTTCTGATTCTCGGTAACCATTATCTCCATCCTGTACGCCGAAGAGTCAGGATAGTAGAGGTATCGCGGAAAGTTAGACGGAAGATTGTGAATACTGTCCGCCTCTGTGATGCCGCCCCCGTTATGTATTGAATGACAACGGATACCGTTGAGCCGTGTCCATACCGTTATCCTGACATTGTTTGCTACAAGTCCCTCCGGGTTGCCGAACTGCATACATGAGCGCAGGGGGAAAGGCTCGGCGGGGGATATGCTGATGCCCGCAAGATTCAGGCGTGAGTTGAAAGTGTAGAGAGATGTCGCTTCTATGCGGCAATGAGACTGATAGTCATCCGTGAGAGTTTCATGCGCGACCAAAGAGGCCAGATTGCTATCCGAAAGCTTAAGGCGCGACATAGAAGACATTCCCTTTATATCTTTGATGTCAATTTCGGCAATCTTATAGAATTGGTGAGCGTTGCGTATGTTGTCATGGAAATGCTCATGCTGCCTGATGTTGACTATTCTGTAACTGTTGTTCCCATCGGTCGCCATCGTGTGGTCGATATATTTCGATGAGATATTTTCGGCGTAGTGACCGACAAAGACAGTGGAGGGGGTTGGGTCTGTGTCTCCCCGCAATGAAAGATTGGCGGCGTTCCAGTCATAGAGCGAGAGCAGCATTGACCGTGTATCGGTGACAGGTCGCCATTCAAGGTCTTTGGCCTGGTCGTATGTATATATGGGCGCGGAGATATAGATATCGATTCCCGATATGATATCCGACCAATTGGCAAGTTCTGCGATACCATCAGCGAGAATGCGGTATGCGAGGGCGAAATAATCGACATTGAGCTGCAATGTGGCAGTAAGCACTCCGTCTTCTGCCGGATGTGTACCGTCATCGGTGTATTTGACAATGGGAGGTGTGACGGTCGGGAGCATGAGGATTGGAGAGGAGTGCCATGAGTGGGAACCGTCATACAGACGATATGCATACCTTACGAAAAATGGCTGGTAGAACAGGCCTTGTGATGTTACCTTATCGGCTATGGACGGATTAAGCAGACCGTAGACCATCTCGGTCATGGAGGCAAGGTCTGCCTTAAGGGCATGACCTCTCAGCCCGCTCCATCCGGGCGCGCATCGAGCCGGTATGGAATATTGCCCTGATTCGGTCAGAGTACCGACACGGCACATGCCGAAATCCATAGAGATGAAAGGCGGACGGTTGCCAAGGAGCATGTAACCACCGTCTTTCCACAGGAGGTAATGAAGCCCTGAATCCAATGCAAGTATCAGCGTGTTGCCAAGAGCGGCAATATCGTGCAGATGACTGTATGTGGAGATGAGGATCGCGTCAGCAGTACTGGTGACCAAGGGGTCTTTTTTCAACCAGTAGATTTCCAGTCCGTTCTCGGGGGTCTCTCTCGCAAGTATGTAGTTCTTCTGTCCGGGGACGTTATGGACCAACAGAACCCGCTCGTGCTGCAGGAGCTTCAGAATGATTGAGGGCCCCGGGATGGCCTTTATATGTCCGTCTTCAGAGATGAGATTCAGGGATGCGGAAAGGTCTCCGTCCGGGCACTCGTAGTCGGAAGGAGTTGCGGTATAGCCGTTGTATTTAACCTCATTGGTCATAGCGGATGCAATGTTATGATTGGAACATAGGTCATGTTGTCGCACTCGAATGACTCGCCAACCATATAGGCGACCTTGTCAACCTTAACTCCGACCGAATCAAGCAGGGCCCGACATAAGCGCACGGAATATGCGCAATAGTTATCGCTCCCTTTCTTCGTGGGATAACACTGCGCTTCATGACGGCCGATGTTGTTAACACGGTGAACAGCGTGCAGAAGATACTCGCCGTTGCTCACGGCTATGTTGATTGCATCGCCGGGGCGTAGGGACAGTACATGTGCCACTCTTGCCGTAATCCGGATGATTCCATTACGGCTAAAAGAAATGTCGGGACGGCGAGTATGTTCCAATAGTTTAATCATGGAGCAAAAATAATTGGATTTGGATGTGAAAATGTTTTAAGTTTAGAAAAGTGACAACTGCTGAGCCACCAGGGGTTCACTGTAATGCGCGACTGGTGCGCCGCGTTCCCTTGCAGTTTCGCAGAACATCTTTCGGAAGATGTGGAAGAGACAGGCGACAACGATAGAGTTTCCTGCAAGTTTATAGAGCTGCGAATTGGATATGCCTGCGGACAACAGTCGGTCTATATGATGTTCGGGAACATCCATCAGACGGAAACATTCTCGCGGAGTGAGTTTGCGTATCCAGTATTCGATGAGGGCAAAGTGATTATCCTGCCACTTTGAGGCAGTCAGTGCGGGAGCTATATTAAACAAACCTCCTTTTGCATATCCGTGACCGCGTTGTATTATTTTTATTTCACGCTGACCGCCTTCTCCGCAGTTTAGACATGGGGCAATACCCTCAACGGAATAAACGCGCCCACGATGAGGATTTTTGTAGCCGGACTCGTCTATGAGATTGCCAACCTGTATGACACGCGCCTCGGCAACCATGCTATCCTTTTGAACAGATGTGAGAGCATTTGCAACGTCAGGACCAAGTTCGATCTGCTGTGTGTTTCGCCCCGATGCATCGGGGCGACCGCGCATGGCGAAGCCGCGAGGGTCTGATATGAGATAATGCCCGGCAGCGTTTACCCTTGCCAATATTGTACCTGCAATGTCGGGGTCAACACGTTGGTTATAGCAATCAATCCATAGTGTTTCCTCCGGGTCAATCTTTCCATCAGCAATCATGGTGTTCAGTCGGCTGTTACCATAGACCGGAACTTTAATGAAGGTATCACAAGAGCATAATCCCTCTCTTGTTTTGATTGTACCACTAATCCCCTCACCAGTCTGAAGATTGGCTTTGAAGCCGCATCCTTCTGACTTCTTGCGCTCGTTGTGCTTTATCAACGCTTGAATCTGCCCTTGCTTCAGCCAATACTTTTCATCAACGTTCTCTTCAAGGACGTGCTTCAGACGGCGCACCAGTTCAAATGGCGCAGGGAAATAGAACGGCGTGTGTTCGCCGAAGAATGACACCATGAACACGCGCTCACGGTTCTGCGGTACGCCGTAGTCCTTTGCATTGAGGACGGCATAGTAATTGGTGTAACCGTGCTTTATCAGCCACTCACGCCACCTGCTGAAATCATTGCTGAATTTCTTTTGCGTGGCAAGTGCCTTTACATTCTCCATGAGAAGGAACTGGGGATGTTTCGTTTCAATAGCATCGGCGCAGGCCCACAAGCATGAAGAGCGCGTACCGCTACCCTCGGTGAAACCACGCTGTTTGCCTGCCGAAGAGATGTCTTGGCAGGGGAACGAATATGTAAGCAGGTCAAAATCGGCTGTCTGCGTCCAGTCAATCTTGGTTATGTCGCCGTGGTTGGGAATGGTTTTCCCATGAAGTGTACGATATGCCTTGATAGCGTTCTTGTCAATCTCCGATATTCCGACAGTTTCAAACTGGAAATCGGGGAACGCTTGGGCAAGCAGCTCAAGGGCGATTGATTGAGAGCCGTAGCCTGCAAAGGCTTCAAAGACGCGGAGCTTCATTATAAAATTTGCCTGAATTATTGTATACTTTCTTTATCGGAGAATATGTAAATACGTCTTACACTTGAATCCTTTGCGTGGAGAGAATTCGGCAAAGGTGCATGATTTGAATATCATTGGTTTGTTGACATACTGGGCGAGGTCTTTTCCTCACACGTTCCGTCAAAGTCGGTAGAATCGGGAGTGAACGTGAGAATATCTTTGACTGATACACATGGTCATAGTTGCCGGACAAGAAGGACAACGAAATCTCGTGCCACGCTGATATTTTCATGAGTGCGAAGTTGGGGAAGTTATGCCCATCAACGTCAACTATACCTATGTTCATGTGATAATGGATTGAATGTTGAAATTAAACTCCTTGCAGAGCCGGACCACTTGGATATGTTTGGCTGGCTCTTCGCCGTATAGGGAATGAAGATGACACGTTGTTTGGTGTCAGCCTCAATCCCTTTACGGCGCAGCTTATAGAGCAGGTTGGCACGGCGTTTGGGGAATCTCATAAGCTGGATAACGGTTTACCGATGCGCTACGCTGAATGAGAGAACCTTCATCGACTAACGTATCGAGTGCCTGGTTGACCAATATGTTGACCTCGTTGCGCAGAGCGTAGTCCGGCGAGATGTGGCTGTTTCTCTTGTTGGCGATAATCTCCTTGACAAGGACGAGGGCGAGTTGTTTTGCGATTGTCATTGTGGTTCTCCTTTCATGAAACATATCCAGTGAGTATTGGCTCGTTTTCCCGATATATGACCGAAGATTGGTTTTTCGGGAGTTAGAGCAAGAATTTCAGAAACCTTGATGTCCGTTTCGTTCCATTTGAAGATTAGGAAACCTCCAGGCGCGAGAACACGGAAGCATTCAGCAAAACCCTTTGTCAACATATCCCTCCAATCCATATTGGGAAGGGAGCCATATTTAATGTGCTGATATCCTGTTGGCTTTGCCTTGGGATTTAGACTGCCATAAAGGTCTGCAAATTTTGACTTACCCACGTTTCGCAATAGATGTGGAGGGTCAAATACTACCATTCTAAAGGTGTTGTCGGGATATGGCATACTTGTAAAATCGGCTACAACATCCGGGGAAACCTCAAATCTGCGACCGTCACAAAGTGTTGTCGATATTTGGCGAATATCTTGGAACAGAACATTCGGGTCATTCTTATCGAAGTAGAACATCTTGCCACCGCAGCAAGCGTCAAGGATTGGCTTATTGATTCCCATCTTGGCCTCCTTTCACACAAGGAATATACTGCCATCTCAACACTCTGCAATCGTAGTACCAATCGTCTGGAAAATGCCATGCCCCAGCAAGGTAATAGGCTATCGCATAACGCAGTCCCTTATCTTCACAATCTGTTTCGACAAGTACCTGCTGTTCATCTTCTGGAATTTCGGTTTTCGGGTCTTTCCATTGAGAAGAGAGAGCCTCGGCAACTCCCACATTGTACTCGCTTGTAAAGAGCGGATGAATTTTAGGGCCAGACATCCCCGGAGGAGTGTTAATCTTAAGGAATGACTTCCATGCTACTTGAGCTGCTTTTTCGTTTTCATAATTCTTTGGGTTAATGAGGCGGGCTTTCAACCGTGCGATTTTGTATTCTGCCCACCCCTCTACGAGTTTGGGGCCGTAGATTTGCGCCATCTGGAGGCACATTATCATCACGTCTGCAATCTCTTCGCAAACATCACCTGCTGTGCCACGTCCACGATTGAGTTTGCATATAGCGTTTTGGAGTTCGGCCATTTCCTCAAACAGCATCTGTGTCTGGGCCTCCTTGCCGTATGTCTTAATGGCGAGTTTGATAACCTCGTCAAATTCCTTATCGCTGATTTCGGCTCGGCTGGCTTCGGGCTCTAAGCTGTCAACTTTATCCGGCAGGCACTTGGAGCCGAAAAGGTTCCGCAAAATAGTTAGTTCGGCGTTTCTAAACCCTTTGTCATGCTCGCATGTAGGAACCGCCTTTCGTGCTTCGGCATATAACTCTTGCACACGCTTACGGCTCACGCAGATCATCTCTTCTCCTTCCGAGTCAGAAATGAGGTTGTGCTTACCAAAGATATTCTCTAAAAAATGTGCATCAGATATTGAGCATTCAAGAGCAGCTTTATATACTTTTATTATATACTCCTTGAACTCTTTGGGGAGGGCGGACCATGCAAGGTCTTGTATTTCTTTATCCATAATTCTATGAGATATGTATGGTTTTACGTTTGAGGATGAGGTAAGCTGCAAATCTATCTTCACCTGCGCAGGTTGCAATCTCCCAACCATCAGCACCCAGCTTGCAGAGTTCAGCTATGCACTCGTCCATATTGTGGTATGAGTAGCGGAAACGCGTATACTCGCAGGTGATGTGGTATTTTTCGGTTCTCTTGCGTTCATAGCGGTTGAGCAAATAAACGAGGATGATTATTATAACCACGGCGGTTATTACCGCCGACACGATGTGGGTAATGAGCTCAATCATCGTTGTCTCCTTTCTCATCAATTTTGGCAAGCAGTGCTTTTGCATAACCGACCGCGTTACGGGCAACTGTATCAAAGAGTTTCGGATACGGCTGATTCTGTGACATATCAGCATATA
Organism: Bacteroidales bacterium H5; assembly: GCA_001701225.1. Classification (GTDB taxonomy): domain Bacteria; phylum Bacteroidota; class Bacteroidia; order Bacteroidales; family Muribaculaceae; genus Duncaniella. The sequence continues at coordinate 11,260 of DAAQ01000019.1, forward strand.
CTTCCATAGTCCGTTCATTGCTAAGTATTCCCTGCATGGCAGCAGTGGCAACACTGAGAAGATCTGCTCTATGTGCTTGTGTAGATACCACCTCATAACCGGTTCCTTCCAATTGCTGGTTGAGATGTTCTACACGCTGTTTGGCGGCTTGCCGTTCTATGCGAGTGAGCTGTGCTACACATTTCTTACAGCGGTGCTTGTAGGACTTTGACATTTCCTGCGGAGATTTCATCTCACCGCAGATTTCACATTGTTGCTTGCTCATTTGTTTCTCCTTTCAGATTTATCTTGAGATTTTTGGGCTTAGCCGGAGTGGTGCCAAATTGCACAATTCTTACATCTCCTACTTGATTCCTGAATGCAACGCTCTCTTCGCCGACAGAGCCGGCGGAACTGTCAAATTGGGAACCTTGAGACTCCATCAAATCGAAGATTGCGTCGGCCAATGATGTTAGTTCATTCATGATTATTTCTCGTTGAGTTTATCAAGGAGTTCCTCGGCTTCATTCTTGGCAAATTCCTTGTCATCGTAGAAAGGGAATGCCTTGATAAGGCAGGGATGAATGGCATCAATGGCATAGCAACAGCCTTCCCACGGATGAATAGTCACTGACATGACTACATTATAAACCTTTGCCTCTTCATCTTCCTCCACCTTGTAGTTCCGGTCACATTTGGCAGAGTCGGCGATGTAGTCAAGACGGCGATTGAGGGTCTTTATCTCGGCTTTGAGTTTCTTGTTGTGGTTGTCGCGACGGGTACTGATGACTGCAGAGCGACCCAGCAGGAACGCAAACAAGACGGCGAGGCAGATTGATAATGTTGATACTGTTGTCATTTTGATATTTGTTTAATTGTTATCTTCGGCTTGAACCGGTCATTTCAATTATGTTGTACGACTTGAACCTATCGACCGTGCGGCCGTAGGCATCGGAGAATTCCTTTGCAAGAGCCTGTACGGAGAGGTTGGTAGTGAGATGCCCCCGGCAGTTCCATTGCGTCCATATCTCGTAGCGTGCATGGATGAACTCACTTACCAGTTGCTTGGTGTTCTGACCGAAGAAAGTCTGCGTCTGCAATCCGATATCGTTGAGGCATACGTTTGAGGGACGACAGCCGTCAAAGGTGTTGTCCTCTTTTGTGCCGGAACGGTCATTGTAAGTGTAGCGGTTGAGGTTGTTGTTGATGGTATAGTAGTTGACCATTTCCGTAACCGAGACGTTGAAAAAGAAATTGGGATTCTTAGTCCGGCGCAGATATTCAGAGAAGAGCTGCATGAGGAACGTCTTGCCGACACCCTTGTCGCCACGGATGAGGAGAGGTTTGGCAAGTTTGTAGCGTTTGTCAGGAAACACCTGCTCTGCGAGCGGGCAGTTGTTGAAATAGTACAGCATGAAGAGTATTGTCTGCTTGTTGTGGTCATCGACCACGAACTTGCGCCGTTGAGGGGCAAGCACTATATCTTCGGCTACCCTGAAGAGGAAATCCCAGTGGGTGCGGAATACATCGGGGTCGGAGAGGTCGGGGAACGACCGGGCAGCCCGGCGCATGTCGGCCTGTATCTGCTGGAGCGCGTTGCCGATTTTCAGCTTCTCATCTCGCAGGGCTTCCTGACGGCGTTTCTCTTTGACCTGCGCAATCTTTTCGGGCGTAAGCCCATCGGTATTTTCAGTCATATAACTCATAGTCATTGTTCGTCATAGTCCATGCCTCCAAAAGAATCACCCATTTCCGGGAACGGAATGGAATCATTTTCGGGCACAGGGGTTGTTTGTTGATTCGCGTATGCCTTGGACATCCAGTATCGCAAGTGGCTCTGACAGTCGGCCAAGCTGTCATGATGTTCCTTGCCCTTGCGTACCTTATCTTCGTTACAGCGGTCGAGGAAACGAGAGAGGCGTTTTTCATACTCTTCCGCAGTGATGTTGAAATCCTCGCAGATAGTTTTGCGCCATTTCTCATCAGTCCTCATCTGCTCGACCTCCTGCTCATAGGTAAGAGCGTGTGCAGCTTCGGGCTCCTTCCTGACACGGCTCTTACGTCCGCCTTTCTTACCGTTCTCAAACCGGGTGTTATTCACATCAATATTAGGCTTAATCAATGTGAACATACCTTTGGCGAAGGGCTTAAGGTTCTCTGGCATTCTACCATACAGCGCATACTCGATTATGGCTGTCAAGACTTCCAGCCTTATGTCCTTCGGAAGGTCACAGGTTGCCTCATAGAACGATTTATAGAATATGAACGAGTCTCTTTCCATTTAACTTTCTCAAATAAAGCGAGCCATCTGAGCGCCCCATGCCTATTCCATTCAGGCACGACCCACGGACAGACCAACTCTCTGGATTAAACTTCCTTTATGCGGATACCATGCAGGTAGAGCATGAGTTTCCGCTTGATTATATATTCCTTTGTGCGGACGCCTTTGGTGTCCTCGACTATGCTCTGCCCAGTTTCGTTGTCAGTATAGACAAAGTCGGCAATGTACTTGCAGGCCTTTTCGATGCAGACGCGGACCGGTTTCCCTTTGAGGTCGGTGCCGCACTCGCCGTACTGGGCAGGGATAAGTTCATAGGTCACCTGCTCACGGAGATTGGAGATAAGTCCTGCACGTTGCCACAACTTGAGTTGGTTAGCGCGGTTATGTTCCTTTTTAGAGGCGTGTTCGCCGACACGTTTTGCACCGTACTTGTTGTACTTGCGCGATGACTGGTTACTCCGCACTCCGTGGGCAATATTGACTGGAAACTTAGCCATTCTTTGCGATTGTTGAATTACCATGGGGCAAAGCGTCGCAAAGCGACGATGAGTCGTTTGGTTCTGGCTTGTTACCCTTTTGGAAAATCTCGATTGTGGCAGACTTGACGGTCTTGCCATCGCAGGTGGTCATGGTGACACTCTCAACTCCGCCCTGGGCGCAGGCATCTACAAACTTCTTGACGTGACGCTTGACCTTGGGGTCACGCAACATCTTGTCTGCTTCCCTCTCGGCCTGGGATGTGAGGGAAGCGCGGTACACCTCGACCAACTTCGTTTCGTTGATTGCCTCAATCTCAAAGTCGGCCATGGTGCCTTTCATGCCGTCAATGAAATTGTCGTATGCCTCTTTGAAACTGGAAGCCTGCACGAGGATGTAGGTTGCCGTCCGCTTTTCGGAAGCGGTCTTTTCGTCAATCGTGATGAAATTGACCTTGACCTTGTAGAAGCGGTCGCCGGACGCATCCCAAAAGACCTCAGAAATTTTGGTTTTGCCGACATTGGAGACGCTGAAATCTCCATTGATATAGGCACTGAGTTCCTCGGTTACTCTCGCTTCCGCTTCGGTGCAGGACAGCGCGTCAACAAGGTAAGGCTCGGTTACTTTCTTGACGGAGCCATTCTCCATCATCTTGTTGTAACGCGCTCTGACTTCAATCCACTGTGCCATTGTTGAGTTGTTCTTTGAGTTCTTTACTGATTCTGAATTTCACGGAGCGATGGGCAGGAACGACAATAGGTTCTTTGGTCTTGAAGTGAACCGCGTTGCGCTCCTCGCGCTGAACGACCGAGAGCGTGCCGAAGCCGCGCAGGGTCACTTCCTCGCCTTTTGCGAGAGTTTCCTTGATGACACGGAAAATTCCGTCCACCGCTTTTACTGCTGTCGAAAGGTGCAGTTTCTCTGATACAGCCACCTCTCTTGCCAAATCATTTTTTGTCATTCTTTGAGATTGTTAAAAGATTATTGTTCAAAGCGTCACGTTGTGACGATAAGAGTTTGGTTTTTAATTTGTTTGTCAACTGGGTTATCATGTACGCCCGGCACTTGCATTTCTGCATTGGGAGCGCGTCATATAGTTTCGCAGCCTCATCGAGGTAGGAAATGACCTTTTGCAGGTCGGTCTTGCATACATCAGCCATCGGAATCGGAATTTAGGAAGAGGTCTGCAAGTTGGTTGAAATACATCTCATCAGTCGGAATATCATCGTCAGTTCCCATTATCTGATTGGCGATTGATTTCTTCTTGTGAATGATGTCGTAGAGGGTTCGGTCGATAGTGTGACGGCCGATTAGGTAGTAGCAGGTGACATTGTCCTTTTGTCCTATGCGGTGGGCCCGGTCCTCGCACTGGCAACAGTCGGCATACGTCCATGGGAACTCCACGAATGCCACGTTGGAAGAGGCCGTGAGGGTAAGACCGACACCTGCGGCCTTGATGGAGCAGATTATCAGTTGCGCCTTTCCTGACTGGAACGCATCGACAGCCGCCTGCTTCATGTTCATGGAATCGCGCCCGGTGACGCTGACCGCTTTCGGGAAAGCCTTTTTCAACTCGTCCACAATCTCATGCAGGGAGCAGAAGAGTATCAGAGGCTTGCCGTTGGCAAGGAATGTCTTTACGAAGTCAACAGCCTGTCTGACCTTTCCCTTTGAGGAGAGGGAGCGCAGGGTCATGAACTTTACCAATGCTTCCATGCGCATCTTACGGCGTATCTCGTAGTCCTCACATTTGGCATAGGTACGCAGGTATTCTGCCAAGTCCTCGGCCGCCAGTGCGTACTCCTCACGATTGGAAATGTCCACATAGAGGTCTGTCCGTGTCTTGTCGGGGAGCTGCGTCAGCACCTTTGCTTTCTCTCTGCGAATCATGCACCGCGAGTAGAGTTCTGCCGAAAGGCGGTCAAGATTGCGAGGCTCGTCATCATCATCTTTGCCCCGGCGTTCTTTGGTGATTTCGCCACCGCCGTAGTCGGCGAGGAATTTGGATCGACCGCCGAACTCTGCCAGTCGGCCCATGATTGAGAGCTGTGCAATGAGGTCGGCAGGACGATTGACAACAGGCGTACCCGAAAGGAGTATGCGCCACTGCTTGCCCTCGACTATGCCACGCGCAAAGATTGTCTGCTGTGCCGAGGGGTCTTTAACCCTATGGCTCTCGTCAATAATTACCGACTTGAATATCTGTATGTCCGGGCAGAACACCACGTCTTTGAGCCGGAACGATTGCCCCTTGCGTGCGTGAATATCCCAAACAAAGAACTTGCGCAGGCTTTCGTAATTGACAATGGCGACCTGTTGCATACCCATCCGTAGGAGATAGGGCCACGTGGTAGCCACGGAGTTGTCAAGCACCAGTGCTTTCTTGTCAGTGAATTTCTCAAACTCGCGTTGCCAGTTGATTTTGAGAGAGGACGGACATATTACCAAGCAGGGATAGGCTTTGGCGGTGTCAACCACACCTATGCTTTGGAGCGTCTTGCCCAGTCCCGGCTCATCACCGATGAGGAAGCGTCTCCACCTCAGACCTGCCTCGATACCCTCTTTTTGGTAAGGGTACGGCTCTACCTTGAGGTTAATCATGGCGGTATGCTGAAGTTTGCAATCCAGTTCCAGTGCAGCTCGTTGTTTATCGTCCATATCGTCAGAGGGTGAAAGCCCAATATTTGAAGGCGAGGTCTTCATACTTTTCGCGTCCGCGATTGTAGATGTCATCGCCTCGGTTGATGAATAACTTGAAGATGTTGCAGTTCTTCTTTGAGATAGCATAGATGAAGTCCTTGTTGGATTTGGCTATGTCCATGTACCATGCGCGGCTCCTGTCCCAGTCGAAGAAGTCAACTGCCTCCTCAAACTCCCTTTGGGTTGATGCACCGCAGGTCTTGAGGTCACCGCCGAAATGAGCGATATCCAACCACCAGTCCCACTTACAGCGAGTGTCGAGCGTGAAATGGAAGCCACCGTTCTCAAACTCCTGCGCCTTGTTGACCATGAACCGCTGTGTGTCGGCAAGTTCAAGGACTTTGGCGAGGAACGGGTCACGGCGCGCCTCGGCGCGGAGAGCGCGTTGCATTTCGCGTGCATGGAGAAACTCGTCCTCGTCAACCGGTTCGCCATCAATCGTCATGCGCAGGAAATCCACGCGCGAGGGTTCGGTGATGATAGCGTCCACGATAGACCCGAAGCGGAAAGCCGCCTCGCGGTCACCGAACATCGGGCGAGGGTGCAGGAGTTCTTTCAAGGCAGTGAGGTCGGAGTTGCTGACCTCACTGCGCTGATAATATGCATCGGGGTTGTTCATGCTTATTTGGCTTTAACCTCTTCCTCGTAGCGCACGAAAGGCGAACTGATGAATTCGGGGTTGTCCTTGTCGTTGGCAAGTTTCTCGCAGAACGTAATCTGCTTCTTGAAAATCTTGGAGAGTTCATCCATAGAGAGGAAGCGGCCCTCTTTAGACCACCACATGGAAACCACGGCGAGGATTCCTTCGGGGGTGTCGGTGACAACACGCTTACGGACAGCGGCCTTAGGCTGATAGCCTACCGGGGTTGCCACGGCTGCCTGGCCGAACAATCCATCCATTTCAGTAGCGGTACGCTGTGCGTTTTTGGCGGCCGCAGTTTCTTCTTCCTTGCGCTTGCGCTCTTCGTCAAGACGGCGAGTTTCCGCAGCTTCGCGAGCCTCCAATTCGGCTTTCATGCGCGCCTGCTCCTCGGCACTGGCTTTCGCCATGCGCTCCAGTTCACGCTTCTTTGAGGGCAGAGCGTCAGCAATGGTGTCGCGGTATTCCCCGACCTCGCTTGCATATTGCTCCTTGAACTGTTTGGAGAGGCGGTTGAGTATAGACTGGCGAATCTGAATAGCCTCGCCGTCATTGATTTCATAAGGCTTGTGGGTATGGGACTGGCATGACTGAAACCACTCGTTGCCGAGAGTGACCTTGAAATTTTTGATTTTCTCGCTGACCTCGTCAAAGTTCTCGATCGTGAGCGACTGGTTGAGGCTGGTGAGTTCATTGATGGTGGAGGTGACGGTGCTGTCGAACTGACGGCGGTAGTCGTCCTCGGCATCCTGCGTGTAGCGGTTGATAGCATCCTCACGTTGTTTACGGCGCATTTCTTCTTGGCGTGCGCGTTCAGCCTCTTCACGCTTCTTGGCGGCATAGGCGTTGCGCTTCTGCTGAATCAGATAAGGCACAGTGTCCTTTTTGGTCGGGTCAATGGTGTTCTCCATGCCTGTGAACTCGGAGCGTATCTGGTCGAAGAGTTTGGTGAATGGCGCACGGCGTTCATTCATCGCCTTGAGAGTGCGCTTCGCCTTGTCGATGTAGTCGGCACAGCGTTTGTCCAGTTCATCGGTCATGCCGGAACGTTCTATCTCGTCAAGTAGATTCTTGCCGAAATCGGCACAACGCACGGATGAGAGCGAGTTGGTGTTGTAGGCGTTGGGCGCGCTTTGCACTATCATCTGCACATTCTCTTGGCGCAGGATAGGCAGGTTGTTAGTTTCACTCATTGTACTTTGGTATTGTAAGGGTTTTAGAATACATCATCGCTACCTTCCGCGTTATCGGCCGAGGCTTCGGGATTGATTGTCACACCTGCGGAGGTGTCGGGAGCCAGGGCAAAGCCAGTGTCACGCTTGGGCATGACCTCACCGGTTGAGGTGTTGACGGTAGTGCCGTCCTCCAGTCCGTAGATGTCATCGTTGATTTCTATGTCATCGACTTGCTGTGACTCCAGTTGGGTAGCACGGCCGACACGCGCTTTGGGGTATGACTTGAAAGCGTGCTTGATACATTTGGCGATGAGGAAGCCAGTATCAATCTTGAATGTGTTATCCTGTCCGCGCTGTCCGTAGAGGGCGTTGGGCGCACCCTCAATCCATCTGCGGTTCTGATTATCCCACTTGCGGTTCTGACGTGCCGAGTAACCTGCGAGGCGGCTCCAGTCCTCCGGGAGCATGACGGCGTAGTCAACCGAGCCATCGGCGCGTGTAATTTTCATGAAGCAGGCTACGATGTTGCCCGATGTGTGGGGCAGACGGCAGGTGTAGTTCACGAACTTGTTGCCGTTGCGCTCTCCGAACTCGAACTCGTCCTCGGCATAGACGATGACCGGGTTGTCGGCATGGCGTATCTGGCCGACACGGGCGCGGTGCAGGAGTTCACCATGGCCGGAGATAGTGAGGACGCACTGGGTTTCATACTTGTTCTTCTTATTGCCCTGCTGATCGAGGTAGGAATCAACGGCGATGGAGCGAGAGAGCAGGTATGCCTGCGCACGAGTGCCTGCGTCAAGGGAAAGGCCCGATATAGCCACGTCAAGGAACGCTGTGAAGAGCGAGAAGCGGGTGCAGCTCTTACGGATGTCCTCTTTCTCGGCGAGGATGCGGTTGAAGTTACGGCTTTCGCGCTCATAGGCGGCTTCGCCGGACACGCCAGTAGAGGGTGTCCACATGGCTTCGTAGATTTGGATGAACTTGTCGCGCACAAGCTCATTTGTGGCGATGTCCTGCGGTTGCAGGCCGTTGATTTGGTCAACGGTAAGACTGATATTACTCATAGCTCTTGAGAAATTAAAATGTTGTTAATTTGTGGACAGTGCAGGAGTCGAACCTGCCTCTCTGCTTCGGGGCCCCTCCGCAGTGTTTCATCCGTCTAAACTGACTGCCCGGTTGTGACTACCCGTTGGGGTCTAAATAGTCTTGTTGTGACCGCTGAAGCAGACGCAGGTCGGCGGTTCGGTACTCCAGTTTCCCCGGACGTTTATAGGGGCTGACCTTGCCCTGCCTGCGCCAACGCTCTACGTTCCTGCGCCCAAACATTTCAAAGGCTTTCCGTTGGCTGACGTAATCGGGGTCAGCATCATCCTTTTTGAGCAGGTGAACTACCTCTGCCGCTATCGCTTTGACAAATACTCTGTAGGGGATGCTCTTGTCGCTAAACTGAACTGTCATCTGCTGTCGTCTGTCTTGTTGTGCGTTGTTGCCGATTGTGGCTTATGATGCGCTCATCCGAATCCACCGTAACACTCGGCGCGGTGATGACGGTCTATCTGTATGCGTTCGAGGATTCGGCGTACCTCCGGGCTCTCTGCATCGTCGACGCGGATGTCTTCCCAGCAGCAATATTCAGCATCCTCGAGCAGTGCGAGGTCGGCCTCGGAGATTTCTCCGGCGAGGCTGGCGTATAAGTAAGAGTATCTTGACATGGCTAAAATTCAGTTGGCGATGGTTGGACGAATATCGGTATCTATGATGTCACGGCTGTGGGCCATGAGTATGACTGAGGCGGCATCTGCGTCGGCCTCAGTGTCGAAATAGTAGGAATAGCGCTTGCCCGTGTCACTGATGGCCGTGAGCTTCCAGTCTTTTGTCTTGGCAATGCGCTGGCCGGGGAGGGGAGTGGTCATTTCCATGGGTGTCAAAGTCTGAGTCCGGCTGCAAGGAATACTGCTTCTTCGTCGGCAGAGCCGCACCAGGAGTCGAGATATTCGTTTATGGTCTCGGGGCTGCGGTCGTGCAGGCTGTGCCCACGGTCGGCACAGAAGGCTGTCCATGAAAGGTCGTCGCGCGTGGCCTCGAGGTCGGCTGTCTTGCGCATGGCTGTGCATCCGGCAAGTAACGCGGAGACGAGCATAAGTGTGAGGATTGTTTTCTTCATGTCTCTTGCTTTTTTCGGGGTTGGGTCAGATGATTTCGGCATCATCATCCTGGAACCACTGGATATATCTCTTTTCGCCACATCCGCCGGAGAGTGAGACAAGCAACTGCATAGCCTCACCTTGTGTGTCCTCGTCATTATCGCTGACATAGGTGCTTTGATGTCTGGAATTCTCGTATTCAACCTCGACGTGTGCCGAGAGTGCTTTTTTGAAACGTCCGCGGCCTGCGGCGGTCAGCATGCATGGCGGACACACGGCAAATTCGCCGAAGCCGTCTATGGCCACGTCGCGGTCTTCTCCGAGGATGTTGATTGCGTGGAGCAATTCTTGTAATGTTACGTTCATATGTGTTATGGAAAAAGTGTGGAATTACTATTGTCTTGTGGGAAAGAGTTCCTCGGGTGTGGTGTTGAAATGGCGTGCGAGGACGTCCTGTGTGAGTTCGTCGGGGCGCACACCTACATCGGAGAGCCATCGGCGCACGGCAATCTCGCTCTTCTTTGTCACGGTTGCTACCTCCCTCACGAACGCGACAGCCGGAGTGTCGGGCTTGGGCTGGAGTTTGGCATTCTCATAGAGTTCCTTGAGTGTCATTGTTGTCTACGTTTTTTTATTTGTTGTTCGGTTGGTTCCCGCGGGCCAATTCGATTCGGCCGCTCGCGCTCTTCCGCGGGATTTTCATTAACTTTGTATGACCAAACTAAAATTAATGAAATATGAATGAGTTATTTGTCGCGGTTTACCGTGATTTCGCAGGCTGTAATTGCCCCACTGTTCACGACCCTAAGACCATTGGTGCGCTCGGTCGCATTGCCGAGGCCATCAATGCAGGAATAATCTCACGGTCTGAATTTGACCGGTTTGCCGATGAACATCTTGGCAATGGAGATTTCCGCAAGAATTGCAAGACCTTCATGGATTGGGTGACTGAGTATCTTGCGTACCGGCAGTTCTGAGGTATTCGCCCCTCCTAAGCCGGAATTCCATTGACCATCCCAAAAGTATTCTGCCGATGAGATCGGTAACCTTCCCGCGGTCTGCAGTGCTGTAGCCATAGGCGTCGGCGAGATGCTCTATGCCGTCAATGATCTCAGCCGCGCGCCCGATTGTCATATATTCATGCCCGGGCATAGGGTCGCGGCTGAATGCTTTTTTGCCTTTGATGTCTTTGTTGCCTTTCATCTGTCCGGCCTGGATGGTCATGCTGTTCGTGTGGCTGTCCCATGGTCGCAGGGGGCTTGTGGCAGCCGGTGGGCTGCCTGCATGCTGGTCGTTGTTTACCTCCATATAAGTGTTGCATTATTGGTTATTTATAGTTATATTTGCGACACGATTTCGTTATCACGATGCAAAGTTAAAGCAACGCTTTGAATAATGCAAATAATTCAAGGCGATATAACAAAATTTAACGCTTATGCTTTAAAATATGGATACGGTTAAAGAAAGATTATCATTCTATCTTTTGCAAAAAGGCATCAATAAAAGTGAGTTTGGCCGCCGAATAGGGGTGTCAAGCGCTTTTATTACATCTATGCGAAAATCCATCCAGCCCGATAAGATTGCGGCAATAAAACGGAATTTCCCTGATTTAAATACTGATTGGTTATTAACAGGCGAAGGTGACATGCTTAAGCCCGATTCCCGTAATGAGATGGAGGAGCCAGCCTCCGAAGAAATTGAGGCTGTGAGGGCTATGGCAGATAAATTTGTACCGCTAATTCCTACTCCAGCATTGGCCAACTCGCTTGCTGAATTTATGGGGGAGGGGATACGTCGTGGTGACTGCCAAAAAATCCAATCACCGGTTCCCGGGGCTGAGTTTGCAATCTCCATCAGTGGAGACTCCATGGAACCGAAATTCCACAACGGTATGATTGTATTCCTGAAAAGAATTGACGATGCCGCTTTTATCCCCTGGGGCAACACGTTAGTAATTGATACTGTCAACGGTGCTTTCATCAAGGACGTCTATCCAATAGAAGGTGATGATTCTGTCATTGAGGCCCGCAGCACAAATCCTCTATACCCTCCATTGACCATCCCTAAAACGGCCATCAACGGGATGTATAGGATTCTCAATGCGACCAAGTTTTTCACTACTATGTAATATTCCGCAAATTGAAAAACTGAAATGAATCATAGAGTTTTTTACCTGCAAACTGCATGGATAGGGATTATGGGTATTTGTACGTTCTATTTGAGCCAAGTAATTTCTGAAAACTATTGGATTTCAATTCCGCTGTTTTTGCTGATGTGGGTTGCTGTAGATTTTATCGGAATAGGATTGATAAGTCTTTGTGATTCCGACCATCGACTATGTGCCAAATACAGAATAAAGATAGAGAATCTTCCACAATATCGAAAAGCCTTTGATGAGCTTGTAAAGTCAGAAAAACAAGGTTCGGAAACACAATGGATAGGTGATGATATTCCGGATAAAAATGAATGGTTAAGATATCTCAGTTATGAATTAGAGAAAGGATTGAAGAAATAACATCTATATGGAAATGGAGGATATGAATATAGAAAAAGACGATATTCCATTAATAAGCCGTTTTTTTATGGCTATCCCATTTATACGCCATTGGAAGACTAAAAATACAATTCGAGATTGGGAAAAAGGACGCAAGATGCTTGATGAAGTCAATAGGTCTTATGGCTACCTGACCGCTCCCAACATCGTGAAATTATACAATAGTGGTAAAATTGACCAAAATGCAATGTCAAGTCTTGCTTATCACAAATATGTGACCGTCCAATTATTTGGGAATAAAGCCAAATGCATTTCTGAACATATCACAGTCGAGCGGGCCATGCTGAGGTCAAAACCTGATTATATTATTTATCTTGTCCACTTTCCTTCTGCAAAGGACGTTGGGCAAAATGATGTTGTGGCGTTTGTGGTTAATCCAGCCAACAAGGCATATTCCTATACATGGGAATGGTCAGTCAATCAGAATCATATGATCTGTTCTTTTGAAGATAAATCCCATTTAAATTATGGAGTCTGCAATGATAAAATTGAATTTGTAAAACGCATAGTTGAGCTTTCCGGCAACTGACGAACAGCGAGAACTTGACAAACCGAGAACAATATGGAACTGGAAGAATTAAAAGAGACTTGGCTGTCTGCATTTCCAGACAGCACACATCCTGCGGACACAAAGCGTTTTATCCGCTATGCGATAGCTTTAGCGAGAGAAAACGGGAGTCTTAATCATGATGAAATGGAGGCAAGAGGTATTAGCAGCCGACACATTCAGGATTATCAACGTCAATATGAATTCCTGAGAGATGTCCTGTCTGTGCTTGATGAGCAATGAGCGTATTTCTTACGGCCTTAGAGGCCATATCTGCGCTCGTGCGCGACGGGAAAATGTTGCAATTTTGTGAAAGGAATTCGATGACGGTTTTTCTTGACCGCTTCCAGTTATCGCAAAGGGTCTCAATCTTTTCGGGCAGGAAATCGCCCTCTCGGAGATACCAGTATTCTTTCATATCTAAACATTAAATCCAGCTTTCCCTCTCCTCGCCAGTGAGTAGCATGAATGCCTCATCGGCTTGTGCTGCGGCCTCATCTGCATAATTGAATCTGCCAGCGTAATGCATGAAGAGTTTACGATAAAGACGTGAATATCGCCAACGTTTGATTATTCTGAATATCTTTCTCATGACCGCAAGTTACGACACTTGGCGGTATTCAAACTTTTAAGTTTTGAAACATGGACGAATCAAAATACAACGTATCTGACGAAGAAATGGCTTCCCTTGTCGAGGCTCTTGATGAGATGCTCGAAGAGGAAGAGCCGGATTTCTACGGCGACCTCAAGGAAGCTGCATGGAACGTGCTGCACGAAAACCCCGGCTACGGCTTTGGCGAGTGGGTGCAGGCGCTCATGGAGCAATACCCTGCCGAGGTTGTGGACGCGATAGGCTCACATCCGGCGGAAACGTATGCCTCGCTCGCCGACATGTGGGAATCCGGGGACTATGAGGACGCGGAAACCGGAGAGTGCCACACGTTCAAGGACTGGGCGGAATATTTCGCCAACGACCGGTCCGTGGAACTTTACGGGCTGCTCGCCGAGGCACGACGCGAAATAAGGCGTTTGGAGGCGCTAAAATCCAAAAGACGATAAAACCCTCAGCCGGGTATGCAAAGTCCGGCTGAGGGGCAAATCTGAAAGAAACAGAGGGTATCTGCCCTCGCGTTATGAACTTAAAATTAGACTGACTGAAATATGAAATGAAATCGGCGACATATTATCCACAAAAGTGTGACGTACAAAAAGTGTACAGCAATCCCCTAAATCATGGATTTAGTTATATCTCAACAGCTGCGCAGGCTGCAATAGAAGACTAATCCCCTTGTCTTTCTATAGGGATATATCTTGAAATTTAGGTGGGGATTGCGATGATTCGCAATCCCCACTTTTCTTGAATAATAGTGTATGACTCAAAACGAAATTGACCGCAGAAGCATCGAGAAAGCAAAGGATCTTTTCTCATCTGGTAAGGTATATGATATGGCTGTCGGCACAACTGCCGGGCTGCAGGCAATTCATCAGGCGTTATTCGACAGGCTATATGCTTTTGCCGGAGAGATAAGGAAGCTTAATATTTCAAAAGGCGGATTCCGCTTTGCTAATGCCCTCTATCTCTTGCCGGCTCTTGAAGCTATAGAAAAAATGCCTGAAACGACATTTGAAGAAATTATTGCCAAGTATGTGGAGATGAACATTGCCCATCCATTTATGGAGGGGAATGGACGTGCTACACGCATCTGGCTTGACATGATGCTGCGACGATCTTTGGGTAAAGTGGTTGACTGGCGCAAAATAACCCGCGAATCGTATATGCAAGCAATGGAGCGCTCGCCCATAAATGACCTTGAGCTCCGCTATATCCTTCATGGCGCCCTAACTTCGGAAACCGATGACCGTGATGTAATCTTTCACGGCATCGACCAATCATATTACTACGAAGGTTACGAGCAGAATTAATCTATTTTATTCTTTGCATCAATCCATACGGTTCAGTTCGTCTTGGGCTGTGGTTTTGCCTTTGTATCGGTCTTCGTGCCTGAAGGTGTATGAGACGGTGAGATACAGGCGCTGATTGTCGCGGAAGGTTGTGCGCCCGAATATGCTTGTCCCATAATAGGTCTTTGATATGGGACGGCTGTGGAGGATGTTCGTGGCATTGATTGCCACATATAATCTCTTATTAATAAAACGGCGATATACACCCATGTCGATTCCGATATATCGTCCCTCCCATGAGTTGCAATACGCTCCCGCCGGATTGAAATGTGTGGCAATATATGCCGTCGTTCCACAGAATGAGAAATAGTTGGAAAACGACAGCTCAAACAACGGTGTCTTACCCGGCCCGGGCATCCCGTCTCTCAAAGATATGCCATAGAATGTTTTTGTCAGTTGGGCCGACATGTAGGGGCGCCAAAGGCCGAATTTGTGATTGTAGCTGAGCTGTAGGGATGCTGCGGTGTACTTTGGCTTATTTACAGGATATGATGTCAGATGCAAGGGGGTGTCCGTGTCAATTCTGGAATCTTCTGTGATGGAGTTGTAAATCCATTGATATGTGGCATTTGCCATGAAATCCTTATATCCCAACGAATAGGATATGTCGTATGTATATCTTGGCCGCAGCAAGGGATTGCCCTCGGTGGTCTCATAGCGGTTGAAGTATTCCTGACTTGTCCGAAGCTGATAGAATGTGGGCCTCCGTATCCGCGAATTGAAGCCAAGGGCCATAGTTGTCTTGCCGACCCTGGCAGAGAGGGTGATGTGAGGATAGAGCCTATGATAAGTTTTTGCAAGGATCCGTGAGCCGGTCGCCCCGTCGGTGTAATCCATTTTGTCCGCTTCGTACCTCAGGCCTATGACGAGATTCCATATGCCACAGGACAAGTCATATTGTGCGAATGCGGCATATTTTGAATCGACAGACCTTAGGCCTGCAGACTGTTCCCCACAGTTTTGTGTGCTATGCCTGGATTGGTTTACGATACTCAGGTCGGCACCGAAGGATGCCTGGGAGTTATCTGTCAGTTTCCAGCTGATTTTCGCCATTCCGGACCACAGGCTGTATCGCGTGCTGTCATAGTTTATGACGATATGGTGAGGGGTGAGGCTGCCATATTCATCAGTAACATGAGTAGACAGATGCTTCCTGTTTACATAGTCGCCGTTGAATATGAGATTTATCCGCTCGGAAATCGCACCCTCGTAATAGATATTGGTATGCCATTGACGGTATCCCTGAGGATTGGATGTACGTGCAGTAAGGGTCTCGTATTCCTCATCTTCGACTGTCATGCAGCTATATTTATCCCCACCGTTGTGCTGCGTGTCATTAGTGTAGGCTATTTTGGCCCCGAGCGTGTGCCTGTCGTCTATATTTATGCTTGATCCCGCAGCCAACGTCCAGTCATAATATTCCGAATCCCAATGGGGCATATCCGAAACCATGTGCCAGACTGCAGACGGTGTATATATGTCCTGCAGGTTTACCTGGTCGCTGTTGAGCCTTGCTGAGTTATTTGAGAAAATCAGGAATGAGCTTGTCGGCCCCGCACCGTATGAGAGCGACATCTGTTCATAATCCGAGAATCTCCGGCCAAGACCTGCTTGAGATATCATGTCAATGCCAAACCCTTTCAGGACATCTTTTTTCAACCTGATTCGGATTACCGCGGGGGCGTCGGCGTCGAACTCAGCACCAGGGTTGCGGATTATCTCTATGCTCTTGATTTCGGATGGACGCAACCTGTATAGCTCAGACATATCGGTCAGTTTCCTGTTGCCTATGAATACCACCGCTTCCCCGCGCCCGGTTATGGAGAAACCGGTGCCGTTTGATTTGACAGTCGGAAGCTGTGATAGGACATCCGGTACCGTAGGAAGATCGCCTAACGGGGAATTCTCGATATCCACCGAGAATCCCGTACCGATTGCTTTGACAAAAGGCTTTGATGCCGTAACCGACACTTGGCTGAGCATTGTCGGGTTGACTGTCATGACCACCTCTCCGATGTTGAAATCCGACACATGGCGCGAGACTGTATGATAACCGATGCAGCTGAGTCTGACAATCACATCCCGGCAATCGCAAGGCACAGAGAAACGTCCGTCGCTATCGGCTATTCCATAGGTCATGACAGTGGAATCGCGTGGCGAGAGCAACATGACGGTTGCGAGAACGGGTTCGTTGTCACTGCCGACAGTGCGCCCGGTATAGATAAATCTGCCATGTTGAAGCGCCTCGATGAAATAACTGCCATCCTTCGACTTGATGGAGATCGGGTTGAGCCCTATGACCCGACGCAACGCATCCTCTATGTCGTCAGTGCGTACCTTAGCCGATGTCCTGTAGTTGTCAAGCTCATCGTATATGAAGGATATATTGACATCGGGATGGTCTTTGCTTATCCGTACGATGGCCTCTGATATAGGCGTCTTTTCAAACGAATACGAATATCTGTATGCACTGGCGGAAATGAAAGTCATCACAGCCATCACTATGGTCAGGACAGTCTTCATTCTCTCACTCGATAATCAGTGTATTGCCGTCCTGCCTGATGTCGATATGCCCGAATGTGTTGAGCTGCGACACGATTTCGTCAAGAGGCAGTGCGGGATTGAGGCGATAGTACAGATGGAGCGCGGCTGCCTCACGGTCGACGACTCTGATATCCACACCGTATAAGTCAGAAACATTTCTCAGGATTGTCTCAAGAGACTCATCCTCAAACATTATGGGTGCTATTACAGTGATGGTGGAGTCGGACCGTTGCGTGATTGAGTCTGTCGATGTCGAGACAGAAGCTTCTGTAGCGGGATGTCCGTCATTTTCCACAGAGCGGTTCTTTGGCCCGTCTGAGGCGATTTTGACGGCGATACCGGCTGCTACGGCCATGATGGATACACCGGCTATGGTGACTATAGAGGCTGCTCGTGCCGGGAGCCGAATAAAATGACTGCGGTGTGAGGGGGGCGCATTCCGCTCTGAAAAAAATGCCCACTCGGCTTCCACATCTATTCCCTTATCTGATTCTATGGCAGATACAGTCTTGCAGAGCAGGTTGTAGATGTCTCTTGCTTCCGAGTCCGACAATATCTCTTTTACATAGCCGGGACTATATTTGCCGGGGTGCTCGACAATATCAAGCACAATATCGTATTTTGATTTCTGCTTATCCATTTTCGTTGAGTTTTTTACGGATGATTGCCAAAGCATTGCTCAGATGGCGATATACAGCCGACTCACTTATCCCCATCTCTTTCGCTACGTCGGCAAAGGGCAAGCCCGACGAAAACCTCAGTTCCAGAACGCGTCTTGCCTGTCGGGAGACATCATTGCATATCAGGTTATGAATCAGGGAAAGTGTTTCTTCGTCAGGCCACCCTTCAGTCTCATATTCCTCATTGTCGAGGAAATAGCAGGCTGCTATGCGTTGATGAATCTCGCAATTACGCAAATGGTTGAGACATCGGTTCCGTATCGCTGTCAGGAGATAGCTTGCGTTGGCTGGGGTGTCGTGTCCCTTTTCGAGCAGCTTTGCAAACACATCGTGTACCATGTCTCTCGCGACATCATCATCGTGCACAAGTGCCGCCGCCACACGGTACATCTGCGCATAATGAGCTTTGAAAAGCTGCTCTATGTCATTCCTGTTAGTCATATATTATCAAGACACACAGCATCCGTAAAACTCAACCTTGAAAAAGAAGAAATTTTGAAAAAATATACACCGCCTCAATCCGGGGAGAGGGGCATTGGAAATAAAAAATCCTGTAAGCAATAACTTACAGGATTTTGAATGATGCTTGGGCGGAGAGGACGAGATTCGAACTCGTGGATAGGATTGCTCCCATCGTCGGTTTAGCAAACCGGTGGTTTCAGCCACTCACCCACCTCTCCTGAGGCTTTGAGGTTTGTCCCTCTTGGCTTTTGCACTGCAAAGGTAGGTATTATTTTTGGAGCGGCCAAATTTTTGAGCCTGTTTTTTTGACTAATTTTTTGCCGAATCATGAATCGGGATGCCTTGCGCGGTCATATCAGTGATATAATCAGCGAGTTGGCTTTGTCTACGGCTGTGCTGTCGAGGGTGGAGAGATAAATCTGGGTGGTCGATTCCGAGTCGTGTCCCAGCCCTTCGCTGATGACACGTATGGGTACTCCCTTATATCGGGCGATTGAGGCCCAGGTGTGGCGGGCAACGTACATGGTGAGAGGGATGCCCGCTCCGACCATCGTGGCGATTTTCTTGAGGGTGCGGTTGATGTTGTAGGCGGCGTTTCGGTATGCGCAGCGTTCGTTGTGTACATTCTGAGATATTATGGGCAGGAGATATTTCGGGCTTCGCTGCGGGTATTTGTCGACAATCTGCTGCATCTCGGCGGTCCATTTGATGGTTAGGAGCTGGCCGGTCTTGCGGCGACGGTATGAGAGGTAGCCGTTGCGGAGGTCTGTCCTGCGCAGGAACGACATGTCTATGAAACTCATGCCGCGAAGATAGAAGCTGAGCATGAACATGTCGCGGGCAAAGTCCTCAACGGAGGAGGGAATGAGCTCGAGATGCCTTATCTTGCGCACGGTACCGATGGTAAGAGCGCGCTTGACAGTCTTGTCGACTCCTGTATAGACGTGCCTGAAAGGGCGTGCGTCCGTCACAAGGTCTATGTCGACGGCACGGTTGTAGGTGGCCCTGAGCACCCGCATATAGAACGAGACGGTGTTGGGTATGACGCCGCTGCGGCGCAGCCATGTCTCATACTCTTCCATCAGCGCCCCGGTAATGGAGTCGAGCGGTATGTCTTTGCCTGTGCCCCGTGAGGTGAGGAAGCGCCCGAAGCTGTTGCGGGCCGCCAGGTATGTCTCGGACGTGCGCATCCGCTCGTTGTGCCTGAAGTTGCCGATGAGGCTGTCCATGAAATGGAAGAGTGATCTCTCGGCCTTGGCCTTGCCGAATTCGTCTTCAACCTCGTCAAGGCTGTACCGGGGCTTCGAGGTGTTAAACCTGGCTATGATGGCGCCGAGCAGCCTCAGGTCGCTTGATATGAGGTGCCGTTTGGCCTCGGCAGATTTGTTAGAGTCCGAGCATGGCACCGACGAGAGCAACCGCCCCCTTTTCCATTCGGAGACCATGACCGTATGGCCCGAGGGGATGAGCCGCTTGTCTGTGCCTTTAGTGAGCTGATAGTGGACTGTGCCCTCTCGCGGTTCAGTGGCGGAGGGGAGGAATTTAACTTTAACTGATGTCATGGATA
Source organism: Bacteroidales bacterium H5 (assembly GCA_001701225.1). Classification (GTDB taxonomy): domain Bacteria; phylum Bacteroidota; class Bacteroidia; order Bacteroidales; family Muribaculaceae; genus Duncaniella. The sequence goes on from DAAQ01000019.1 coordinate 30,975, forward strand.
TGTTTTTTGAACGTGGTTTGTACCTGTTCAGAAAACGTCGTCCAGACAGGGCTAATTACAGGGCAGATGTTGCGCCATCAATCTCCGAGACGCACGCCGACACCGAGCATGAGGTTCTGCGGGTCCTTGAATGCGCCGAGGCGGTAGCCGGTGTTGATGAAAAGGTGTCTTGTGACGAATGTCTTGAGCGTCAGTGACTGGTAGAACCGCTTGTTTCCGCGGGGCGAGAGCATGTCATAGCCCATCCCGACATTTATTGCAAAGATCGGCATCGTGAGCTCGGCATGGGCGGAGAGCCCGATGCTGAGTTGGCGCCCGAATGGCGGACGGTAGAATTTCATGTCGTCGCCTGTCGTGCCGGAGACCCAGTAGGGGGGCAGTCCGGCGCTCTCGTCATACTGCATGTCGAGCGAGATGCCCGTGGCAAACATGGGTCCGAACCTGCGCATAGGTGCAATCTGTATGCCCGCGACCCCGAACTTGCCCGGACAGAGATAGGGCTCGCCGTCCAGCCTCACGACCCTCTTGCGCCATGCGCCATAGGCTACGATGTCGCACAGCCATGGGGAGGCAGTGCTGTTGCCGGGCGCAAGCACGGAGGGAAGTGCGCGCGGCTTTGACTCGGGGTTCAGGAGCCATGACATCCCTATCTCGGCCCCTATGGTATTCACGCCCGCGTTGGGATGAGAGGTGTTGCCGTTTGAAAAGTGTGCGCCGCTGATTCCGGCCGAGAGCTGCCAGCGTGGTGTGAGGGAATAGTGCAGTTTTAGGCCCAGGCTCATCATTGCAGTCACCGGCGTGCCGATGGCCGAATTGTCAGGGGCCGTCTCCCGGTCGTAGTGATGCCAGCCGAAAGCCGCTCCGAAGCGCCACTCATATCCGAGCCAAAAGCGGGTGCCCATGCGCATTATAGGTGCGCCCTGATAGACAAATGCCGAGACCGGGGTGCCCAGGTCATGTCCGGCGAAGAATGTATGCACATCGAGGCCGATGCCCTGATATACGGCTGCTCCGTCGCCGAGGCTGAAACCTGCCCGCACGCCTCCCGCAAGGGTGCTATGGATGCCCGCGTTGTCGAGGAATGTATTTGACGGGGGCACGTAGCCTGCCGAGATGGAAGGCCCTATGCGCCAACGCAGAGGCACCGCAATCGAGTCGGCGTAACACTGGAAGGCACAGGCCGAAAGGAAAACCGCCGCAAGAATCTTACGGATAAGGTCAGCTGACATCTGTAGAGGTGATTTCATAGCTCACGGGGGCTAATAAGGTACACGTGCCGCCGACCACGTATTCCGTGCCCGAGACCGGGAGGGTGAAGGTGACGGAAAAGGGAACATTGACAGTGGAATAGTTGACTGAATATCCTATGCGTAGAGTGGTATGCGGCGGAGTGTCAAACGGGAGCTCGAGCCCCGTGTCGAGCCATGATGGGGTGAACTCCTCGCGCACGTTGAGCAGTACGGGGCGCGTGGGAGCGTCAGGTATCTGCCAGACACCGTCCGAAAGGGTAGGGAGCACGGCCTGAACCTCGATGTTGGTGGCCCATTTCACGTCGGGTACAAACCTGAAATTGCATGGCACGACATAATATGGCCTGAGAAGAAGAGTCTGGTATATGGGGCTGTTGTTGGTGAACGACTCAGTCCTGCGCAGCACACCGCCGTCCGACACACGCATCATGGAAGCGTCGTATGTGACGGGCCCTATCTGCACCGGCTCGCCGGGAGCCTCACGGATTGCAATCTCCTCTGACGCATATCCATAGTCGAGTGTGAGGAGCACGTCAATCCCCTGCCCGGAGGCATTCTCGACCGAGCGGAACAGGAGCCTGTCGCCGTCTACGGTGATGTCCATCGCCGACCAGCGCGTGGTGCATGAGATGCGGCGTATCTCGGACGCGGGGGACTCGCGCGGAAGCTGGTTGCCGTCCTTGCCGTAATATGCAACTGTGGGCGTGCCTGACAGCAGGGATATGCCCATGGTCTGCAACCCTTTGGGCTGGAATCTGACCGATGCCAGGCCTCCGTCCCCCTCGAGCTCGACAGAGAAGGCCGAGGGGGTGGTTTCCTCGACAAAAATGTCGTCATTGCAGCCCGAAAGGACAACAGTTGTGATGATAGATACTATTATATTGCGCAGATACATGGATAAGGTTGTGATATAATAACGTGAGGGTTGTCCGCGTTATTTCAGCGATGCGGATAAAAATATGCACCAGCTCCAGAGACGGCTTGCATATCTCACGGAAATTCGCTATCTTTGTAAGTCAATGTCGCAAAAACAGCCCGGAATGAAACAGTTTGTCGCAGCACTATCCATCATAGCCTCCATATCGCCCCTCTCGGCAGCCACCTTGCGGTGGTACGACACCACGCGCCCCGTCATCAGCCTCGCCGCCCCGTCGGCAAGCGGTCTTAATGAGATATGCGTGGCCGGGAATGCCGCGGGTATTACCGCTGTCTTTATCCCCGATTCGGGGAATCCCGCCGGAGTGAGGTGGTATCGCTACTCGTCGATGGGTGGCGGCTATGCCGAGCAGGTCGCATCGGCCGTCTCGGGCACAGGTTCCGTGCATACCGTGACCGAGGGGGACATGGGCTTCATCATCGAGGATGGCACGGACAGGTATTATTTCTGGCTTGTCGACTATTCGCGCCACCCCTTCGCGGTCACCTCGATAACCGAGTCTGCCGAACAGGATTGTGGCCGCGTCGCCCTCGACGTAGCTGGGACGGGCGACGAGATAGCCTATTACTCCATCACTGGACGGCGCATGGTGCTGTCGCGCGAGATAGAGCTGGCATACAATACCCTTGTGTGGGATGACGCGCAGGAGAGCTATATCGAGACTCCCGTCAGCGAGAGCCTCGAGAGCCTTCATCCCGTCATACATGCCGACGCACCCCTGTGTGCCACCGATTTCACCATCAGCGGCGACAGGTTCATGCGCGAGTGGGGCGAGGGCATCTCCCTGACCTCCGCCTCATTCCAGCCCCGGTCGGTGGCATGCCATACCTCGGCCGTGCAGACCGAGCGCGAGGCCGACAACGAGGTGAAGCAGCAGACAGGCTCTCTGGGTGGCTCCGCTCCGTGCGAGATCGAGTTTAAGGCTGCTGTCACTGACGGCGCCCTGTTCCGCGAGTGGCAGTTCTCGCACTATTCCGATTTCGAGGATATCTACCTGCGTGCCTCCGAACTTGAGTTCACCCATACCTTCACCGAGCAGGGGGCCTCGTATGTGCGCTTCTACTGCGCCAACGCCGACGCGAGCTGCGATGCCTATGGCGAGACCTACGAGATCGGCATAGGAGCCTCGTCGCTAAAGTGCCCCAATGCCTTCTCGCCATTCAACGAGGACGGCGTCAACGATATCTGGAAGGTGTCATATTCGTCAATCGTCACCTTCGAGTGCTCGATATTCAACCGCAACGGACGCCGCATAATATCGTTCAGTAATCCCGCCGACGGATGGGATGGCCGTTATGGGGGCAAGTTCGTGCCCGCAGGGGTATATTATTACGTCATCAAGGCCCGTGGAGCCGACGGCGTGGAATATAATCTTTCGGGCGACATAAACATTGTGGACTATAAATGAGTATATAATATTGTAGTCCCAGCTAAAAATCCACACTGAATACAAACCCTATAATACACTATACATCCGTGACACCCAACCGCAAGACTTTCCTGGGCTCTGTGGCAGCCCTCACCATACTGGCCCTTACGGCCCCCTCGGAGCAGGCATCCGCACGCTCGCATCACAACACCACCGAGACATCGGCCCATGCGCCGTCGCCCGTCGTGTCTCCTGTAGTTCCCGGCTCGGTGACCTTTGCCGGACAGAAGATTGATCTTGACAACACAGACATGGCCGAGCGGCTCGACCGCGAGCTCACCGCCATGAGCTATACCCATACCAATACGTTGCTGGCGCTAAAGAGGGCCAACAGATATTTCCCGGTCATAGTGCCGATACTCAAGAAGAACAATATCCCGGTCGACATGGCCTATCTCGCCGCAATCGAGTCGACCCTCAATCCCCGCGCCGTCTCTCCGGCCAAGGCTGCCGGTATGTGGCAGTTCATGCCTTCGACAGGCAAGGAGTACGGACTTGAGGTCAACGCCGATGTCGACGAGCGGTTTGATGTCGAGAAATCGACCGAGGCCGCATGCCGCTACCTGCGCAACGCATACGCCAAATATGGCAACTGGGAGTCTGTGGCCGCCAGCTATAACGGCGGTATGGCCAGGATTACCAACGAGCTCGCCGCACAGCAGGCCGACTCGGCCTACGACCTGTGGCTGACCGACGAGACGATGAGATACATATTCCGTCTGCTGTCGATGAAGCTGATAATGGAGAGCCCCGAGACCTATGGCTATGTCCTCACAGCCGACAATCTGTATCAGCCTCTCGAATACGAGACGGTCACCGTGAGCGGACCTGTGGCCGACTGGCCCCAGTGGGCGGTTGACCACGGCACAGACTACCGTACCCTGCGTGAGCACAATCCGTGGATACGCTCGAAGACCCTCCCCAACAAGACAGGCAAGACGTATCGGGTGAAGATACCCACACGCGACTCGCTCTCGCGTTCAAAGCAGAAAAAAACCGTCTACAATCCGGCATGGACCGTAGACCGATGAAATCTCCGACACATCCTGATGAACAACGACAAGAATACACCAACCTCCACAATCAGACCATATACCCCCTCGCTTCAGGTGCTTGGCGCGAGGGTCCACAACCTCAAGAACATTGACGTCGAGATACCGCACAACGCCCTCACTGTAGTGACCGGTCTGAGCGGCAGCGGCAAGTCGTCGCTGGCGTTCGACACCATCTATGCCGAGGGGCAGAGGAGATATATCGAAACCTTCTCGGCCTATGCGCGCAACATGCTCGGCAACCTCGAGCGACCCGATGTCGACAAGATTACGGGGCTATCGCCCGTCATAGCCATAGAACAGAAGACGGTCAACCGCAATCCGCGCTCCACCATAGGCACCACCACCGAGGTCTACGATTTCCTGCGCCTGCTCTACGCCCGTGCCGGGACGGCGGTAAGCTATATCACCGGCGAGCCGATGGTCAAGTACACCCGCGACCAGATTGTGTCGCTGATCATCGAGCGTTTCGAGGGGCACAAGGTATATATCCTCGCTCCCGTGGTTCGTAACCGCAAGGGACACTATAAGGAACTGTTCGAACAGATGCGCAAGAAAGGGTTCCTCACCATGAGGGTCGATGGCGAGATACGCGAGCTCACCGTCGGGATGAAGGTAGACCGCTACCGCAACCATGACATCGAGCTTGTGGTCGACCGCCTCAAGGTTTCGCCCAAAGACCTCACCAGGCTTGAGTCTACCGTGGCCGACGCACTGCGTCAGGGCGAGAAACAGATGATGGTCTATGACGTGGAGGATGACAAGGTGTCATATTTCTCGCAGACCCTCATGGATGCCAAGAGCGGCATATCATACCGGGAACCCGCACCGCATAACTTCTCGTTCAACTCGCCCCTCGGGGCATGTCCCTGCTGCAAGGGACTGGGATATGTCAACATCATAGACCGCGAGAAGGTGATACCCGACCCGAAGCTCTCCATCTACCAGGGTGGCATCGCCCCTCTGGGCAAGTATCGCAACTCGATGATATTCTGGCAGCTCGAGGCCATCTGCAAGAAATATGGCCATACGCTCAAGACCCCTGTCGGCGAACTGTGCGAGGAGTGCATGGGCGACATACTCGACGGTACCCCCGAGCGCCTGAACATCGACAACGGCACAGGGGCCACCCTCAACTATTTCCAGACCTACGAGGGGATAGTCAAGTATATCGAGATGCAGCAGTCTGACGAGGCCTCGGCGTCGGCCCGCAAGTGGAGCGAGGGATTCTTCACCCGTGGCGTATGCCCGGAGTGCAAGGGTGACAGGCTCAATCGCGAGGCGCTGCACTATTTCATCGACGGCAAGAATATCGCCGACCTGTGCCGCATGGACATCGCCGAGCTGTACCGGTGGTCGCTCACCGTCGAGGACCGTCTTGACCCCACACGCCGCATCATAGCATCAGAGATACTGAAGGAGATAAGGAGCCGCCTGAAATTCCTTGTCGATGTCGGGCTTGAATACCTTCAGCTCGGCCGCGCCTCGGCCACACTCTCGGGCGGAGAGAGCCAGCGCATACGTCTGGCCACGCAGCTCGGAAGCCGTCTGGTCAATGTGCTCTATATACTCGATGAGCCCTCCATAGGGTTGCATCAGCGCGACAACATGCGCCTGATAAGCTCGCTCAAGCAGTTGCGCGACGCATCGAACTCCATACTTGTGGTCGAGCACGACAAGGACATCATGCTCCAGGCCGACCATATCGTCGACATAGGCCCAAAGGCCGGACGCAAAGGTGGCGAGGTGGTTTTCTCCGGGACGCCTGCCGAGATGCTCAAGACCGACACCCTCACGGCCCGCTATCTCGACGGGCGCCTCACCATCCCCGTCGCCGACAATCCACGACCCGGCAACGGCAAGTACCTGGTGCTCCGGGGAGCCACCGGCCACAATCTGCGTGACGTCACCCTCAACCTGCCTTTGGGCAAGCTGATATGCGTGGCCGGAGTCTCGGGCAGCGGCAAGTCGTCGTTGGTCAACGCCACGCTGCAGCCCATATTGAGCCGCCATTTCTACCGCTCGCTGGGGCAGCCGCTGCCATACGGCTCGATCGAGGGGATAGATAACATCGACAAGGTTGTCACCGTAGACCAGTCGCCCCTCGGACGCTCGCCGCGCTCCAATCCGGCCACATACACCGGGGTCTTCACCGCCATACGCGACCTGTTCACGTCGCTCCCCGAGGCCAAGATACGCGGCTATAAGCCTGGACGCTTCTCGTTCAACGTGGCCGGAGGGCGATGCGAGACCTGCAAGGGGAACGGCTATAAGACAATCGAAATGAACTTTCTGCCCGACGTGCTCGTGCCGTGCGAGACCTGCGGGGGCAAGCGGTATAACCGCGAGACACTTGAGGTGAGGTTCAAGGGCAAGTCAATCTCAGACGTGCTCGACATGACCATCAACCAGGCTGTGGAATTCTTTGCGGGAGTCCCCTCGATACTTGGCAAAATCAAGGTGTTGCAGGATATCGGCCTCGGATATATCAAGCTGGGGCAGCCGTCGTCAACGCTGTCGGGAGGCGAGAACCAGCGCGTCAAGCTGGCTACCGAGCTTGCACGCCGCGACACGGGAAACACCCTCTTCATACTCGACGAGCCCACCACGGGTCTGCATTTCGACGACATACGCGTGCTGCTCGGCGTGCTCAACCGGCTCGTAGACAAGGGGAACACCGTGCTTGTCATCGAGCATAACCTCGACATAGTGTGTGCCGCTGACCTCATCATAGACATGGGACCGGGCGGAGGCCGCGACGGAGGCTGCATCATAGCCACAGGCACCCCCGCCGAGATTGCCGCCTCAGACTCGCCCACCGCCCCCTATGTCCGCGAGCACCTGTCGCAGTCGCACTCCGCACACGACTGATGTGCGACAACGATGCGAAAAAACCGGAGAAGAGGGCAGCGAGAAATAATAATATTTGCATAATCGTAGGGACGCGGCCTGCCGCTAACCTTTACCCACAAGTAGGAAGGGAATGAGTCTCAATTAGGTATTGATAGATATTCTCAATTCTGTCAATTCCTCTTTTGAATGTTATTATTCCGGGTCTGGGTTGTGATGGCATTGCGCTCCAGCCGCCCTCGCAGGCCACGGCCCAGGCGGCCCAGGCCAATGACCCCTTTTCATAAGGATTCCTGTATATCTTTTTAGGAGAATTGAACCTGTCGTTGAGTCTGGAGACAACCTGCAATTCCAGCGGGGTGAAAGCTATTGTGGCGGGTGCGGTGCAGTCGCTGCTGTCATATCCTTTCTTGACAAGTGCGACCTCATATGCGCTCCTGATGCAGATGGCGAGATTGACGGCGAAGGCCTGCGGGCTTTCGACCTGAATATCCTCTATGCCGAAGCCTTTTTTCTTAAGAAGACGGTGGAAATCCTCAATAAACCACCTGTTACGATAGTATGCCACTATTTTCCTGGCGTCCTCCGCGGAATCCACCGGCAAAGAGGTAAGCAGCAGCCAGTCAATCGGTTCATCTTCCTTCGCGGCGCATTCTGTAACCCTGACGAAGGAGAGCTCAACCGACTTTTGCGGATATACGGGCGAATGCGGACGACGGATTTTAAGCCTTCCGTAACGGAGTCCCACTTCGGCGTCACGCGCCTTTCTCCGCGGACCTTTCCCGACCGAGACGGTATAGGCCTGCCTCATTTCCGCGGCGGCGGTATAGGCGAACAGGTCGGCGGTCTTGCCCTGCGGAAGCATCACCACGCGCTTCTTCGAGGCCCGTACGATGATGTCGAGGTTTTCGTATTCCGAGGGCAAGGTCAGCAGTGGATACATGTCTCCCTCACGGTCCTGTACCATGATGACCCGTATGTCAGGACTCAGGACGCGTCTGACCTGCGTGGCCGCCTCTATCCAGCGGGAGGACTCAGAGTCCCGCGCCATTACCGGGACATTGTATTTGTAGCGGGTCTTTCCCGTGTCGGGATCCGTGATATAGTAGGAAGGCTGCCGTCTGCGGTCGGACATGGCGTCCTCTTCCTTAACTCCGCCCAGCGGGCTGGGCTCGCGGCCCCATATCCTCAGATACCCAAATCCTGCGGGGACTCCCGTGGCCGCATCCATGACAATGGCCGAATGCGAACGCATCCCCTTGTTGGTCCTGGCGCATTCCAGGACCGTCCGTCCAGATTTTTTGAGCCTTGACAGGACATTCTCCCTGACCACCTCCATGGTATCCTGGGCCACGAGTACCTCCTTGACATTCAACTGCCGCACATTTGCAACTGTCTGATTGACAAGGCCGGTGGCAATCCTCTCAACCGTGACATTCTCGTTGTTGATAAACCGATAGGCCGCTTTTTTACCTGAAGAGCTCTCACAGGCGCGATTGATTACGGCAGAGCCGCTGGCCGACATCTCCGTTACCAGGGTCGTATACTCTTTCTCAAGTCTTTTGTCGCCAAAAATACAAGGTGTCTTCATAATGTCGTCTTTATTAATCATACAGATACAACAAATGAGAGCCGTGTCTGGCTCCCACTTGTGGGTAAAGGTTAGCGGCAGGCCGCGTCCCTACGATTATTGATGTATGCCGTGACTATCTCCCGAAGAGTTTGCAGATGAGGTCTGAGCGGCACATTCGGCGATTTGCTTAGACAACATTGCATATTTTTCCAGATAATCCATAGGCGTCTGTGTCGCAGGGGTCGCGTGGGGGAGTGCGACTGCGACAGGAATGTGGGTAAGGTGTCGGCATTATCGCACCTTTTGAGGCGGGGCGGAGATGTAACTTTGCAGCGTGAGGACTTTAGAATCCCCTCGCCCAAGAATCCATGACAGAAAAGACCAATGACAACCTGCGTCACGACAAAGACGTGGAAAGAGATGCCCTATCTGAAATCGCAAACGCTTTCCTGGCTTCTGAGCCGCAGCTTCCACCTGTGCCCGGTCGAAAGCCTCTGCCCCGGGTGGCGCGTACGGCCTCGATAAAGGGGCTGCCTGAAATCAAGGAGACAGCAAAAGCGGCACGTAGCGCCCGACGCCGCATAACGACCGTGACTACCGGCGACAACTGGACAGGGTTTGCCAGACTCACCTGCAACCAGCGGCAGCTTTTCGGACCGTTATGGTATGAGGGTGAGATATGCATCCTTTTTGCCGACACCAATGTGGGCAAGTCTCTGCTGGCGGTACAGATAGCCGATACAATATCAAAGGGAGCCGACCCTCATGGCGCACTGCCTCAGCTTTTGCCTCAGACCGAGGCGCAACCTGTGCTGTATGCGGATTTCGAGATGAGCATGGCGCAGTTTGCCAGACGCTATTCATCCGAAGGAAGCGGGGAGGATGAGAGAGGCTACTACGGTTTCTCACCTCGGTTCAACCGCCTTGAACTCAATTATATGGGCCTGAGTGACGAGACCGATGACCTCGCGTCAAAGAACTTTGCCGACCTTGTTCTGGCCGATATCGAGGCGCAGGTAGACGAGACAGGCATCCATGTGCTGATAGTAGACAATATAACCTTCCTGGCCTCGGGGACGGAGACAGCCGCGGATGCCCAGCCGCTGATGAAGAAGCTGGTGGCGCTGAAGAAGAAATATGACCTGAGCATCCTCGTGCTGGCGCATACCCCGAAGCGCAGTCCGTCAAATCCGCTGACGGGCAATGACATACAGGGATCAAAGTCGCTTATAAATTTCACTGACTCGGCCTTTGCAATCGGCAAGAGCGTCAAGGGGAAGGAGATACGCTATATCAAGCAGATAAAGCAGCGCAATATCGAGACAGTCTATGGCGACGACAATGTGCTGGAATGCCGCATAGGACGGGTGACCGACGATTTCATAGGTTTCCGCGCCACGGGATGCGGACGCGAGTCGGACCATCTTGCCGACAGGCAGCCGAGGATGGGACGGCAGTCTGAGGCAGCGGACACCGCACGCGAGATGAGGAATCAGGGCAAGAGCGCCGACCGCATAGCCGAGGAACTTGGCGTGAACCGCGCCACAGTGTACAGATGGCTCAAGGGGTGAGTGCAGGTGTCGCAGTCGCACTCCGGCGCGCGACAGGTGCGACCGAGTCGCATGGCATGAGAGAAACAGTGCGACTGCGACTATCTCCCGAAGAGTTTGCGGATGAGGTCTGAGCGGCCCATGCGGCGGAGGGAGGCGGTAATGTCGGGACGGTATGCGCGGTCGTACCAGAAGAAATACTTGCGCTGGGCCAGTTTCTGACGCGGGTCGGTGGCGGTGAAGACCGACTTGAGCGTGTAGGGGTGTATGCCGGTGTAGTATATCTCGGTCGAGAGCGTCATGGGAGTGGGGGTGAAGTCCTGTACCTGTTCGAGGTGCAGCCCCATCTCTTTGGTCTCGGCGGCAAGCTCGGCCATGTCTACCTCGCGGCATCCGGGATGCGAGGAGATGAAATATGGTATGAGCTGCTGGCGCAGGTCGTGCTGCGAGTTGACACGGTCGAAGAAGCGGCTGAACTCGTGGTAGAGCTGGAATGAGGGCTTGCGCATCAGGTCGAGCACGACATCTGAGGTATGCTCGGGAGCAACCTTGAGACGTCCCGAGACATGGCGCGTTATCAGCTCCTCGTTGTATCGGCGGTTGGCCGCGTCCACCTCCCTGTCGCCTGTGACATGCATGGAGAGGTCATAGCGCACGCCAGAGCCTATGAACGATTTCTTGACCCCCTTGACGGCATCGACGGCGTGATAGAGGTCGAGCAGCGGGCGGTGGTCGGTGTCGAGGTTGGGGCATACGGACGGATGGAGACAGGAGGGGCGCAGGCAGCGCTCGCAACGGCTCTTGTCCTTGCCGCCGAGGCGGTACATGTTGGCGCTCGGGCCACCCACATCACTGAGATAGCCCTTGAAATCGGGCATCCGTGTCACGGCCTCGACCTCGCGTATGACAGACTCCTTGCTGCGCGAGGCTATGAACTTGCCTTGATGGGCCGAGATGGTGCAGAACGAGCATCCCCCGAAGCAGCCGCGGTGGATGTTGACCGAGTGGCGTATCATCTCGTAGGCCGGGATGCGTTTCCCCTTGTAGCGCGGGTGGGGCAGACGTGTGTATGGGAGGTCGAACGAGGCGTCAATCTCGCCTGTGGTCATGGGCGGAAGCATGGGGTTGACCCTTATCCACACGTCGCCGTGACGCTGCCACAGCGTCTTGCCGTGCATGGCGTTGCTCTGCTGCTCGATGTGCTTGAAATTCTCGGCTTGCTTGCGCTTTGAGCGCAGACATTCCTCGTATGGGTGGAGCACGATGTGTGCCGGGTCATCCTCGGGCGGAGCCACGGCCGAACGCCACACTGTCTGCATCATATCCTGCATATCCTCAATCTTCTCGCCCGCATCGAGACGCGATGCAATCTCGAGAAGGGTCTTCTCGCCCATGCCGTATGATATGAGCGAAGCCTCGCAGTCCATCAGCAGCGAAGGGCGCAGACGGTCTTGCCAGTAATCGTAGTGCGAGAGGCGGCGCATCGAAGCCTCTATGCCTCCGGCCACGATTGGGGTGTCGGGATAAAGCTTGCGCAGTATCTCGCAGTAGACCACCGTCGCATAGTCGGGGCGTGCGCCATGGCGTCCGCCGGGGGTGAATGCGTCGTCCGAACGGCGTCGCCTCGCGGCGGTATAGTGGTTGACCATCGAGTCCATGGCACCTGCCGAGACCCCGATGAAGAGCCTCGGTGCCCCGAACTTGCGGAAATCCCTGAGGTCGTCCTGCCAGTTGGGCTGCGGCACTATGGCCACCTTGTATCCGGCATGCTGCAGCACGCGCCCCAGCACTGCGGCACCGAACGAGGGGTGGTCCACATAGGCATCCCCGGTGAAGAGCACTATGTCTACGGAGTCCCAGCCGAGCAGCTTCATCTCCTTGACCGAGGTCGGGAGGAAAGAGGTGAGAGGGGGATATGTCCCCGTCTGTGCGGGTGTATGTGGTGCGGTCATTTCTGAATCTGTGCTATCTTGTCTTCCATAGCGAGTATCTCGTCGCGTATCTGTGCGGCCTCGATGAAATTCATCTCCTTGGCGGCCTTCATCATGTCGGCACGGCGACGCTCGACGAGCTTGCCCAGCTCCTCGGCCGAGAGATATGCCATCACGGGGTCTGCGGCGAGGTCTACGGCATGCGTGTACTCCTCGCCATAGGGAACAGCGGGTTTCTTGCGCGGCTTGGATGCCTTGGGCTTGGCCGAGGCACCCGAGAGTCCGGCGGTGCGTCCTTGCCTGATGGGGGTGTCGTCAATCTCAAAGTCCGTATCGACGCCCACGATGGCATTGCGGGCCTTGACTATGGCTGTGGGTGTGATGCCGTGCTTCTCGTTGTATGCGAGCTGCAGCGTGCGCCGGCGCAAGGTCTCGTCGATGGTCTGCTGCATTGAGTCGGTAATCTTGTCGGCATACATGATGACGGTGCCGTTGAGGTTGCGGGCAGCACGTCCCACGGTCTGTGTCAGCGAGCGGTGGTTGCGCAGGAAGCCCTCCTTGTCCGCGTCGAGTATGGCTACAAGCGACACCTCGGGCAGGTCGAGTCCCTCGCGCAGCAGGTTCACGCCTATGAGCACGTCATAGACTCCGGCGCGGAGCCCGTCGAGAATCTTGATGCGGTCGAGGGTATCGACGTCGCTGTGTATGTATGCTGTCTTGATGCGGAGCTTGAGCAGGTACTCGTTCAGCTCCTCTGCCATGCGCTTGGTGAGGGTGGTGACAAGCGTGCGCTCGCCGCGCTCTATGCGCAGATTTATCTCCTCGAGCAGGTCGTCAATCTGGTTGAGCGACGGGCGTACCTCTATGATGGGGTCGAGAAGGCCTGTGGGGCGGATAATCTGCTCCACGACTATGCCCTCGCTGCGCTGCAGCTCGTAGTCGGCGGGGGTGGCGCTGACATAGATCACCTGATTGGTCAGTGCCTCGAACTCCTCGAACTTGAGGGGGCGGTTGTCGAGCGCGGCCTCGAGGCGGAATCCGTAGTCGACGAGGTTGATCTTCCTCGACAGGTCGCCGCCGTACATGGCGCGGCACTGCGGCAGGGTGACATGGCTCTCGTCGATGATGGTGAGGTAATCCTTGGGGAAATAGTCGAGCAGGCAGAAGGGGCGCATGCCGGGCTTGCGTCCGTCGAAATATCGCGAGTAGTTCTCGATGCCCGAGCAGTGGCCCACCTCGCGCAGCATCTCGACATCGTATGTCACACGCTCAAGCAGACGCTTGGCCTCAAGCTCCTTGCCGACGTGGAAAAAGTCGTTGTACTGCTTGCCGAGGTCAACCTCTATCTGGCCGATGGCGGTCCCCATGCGCTCGGGCGAGGTCACGAACAGGTTGGCCGGATAAATCTGGAACACGTCATGGTCGCCGAGCGAGACGCCGTCCTCGGGGTGAACGGTCTTTATGGACTCAATCTCATCGCCCCAGAAAGAGACCCTCACGACAATCTCCTCGTATGCCAGGCGTATGTCCACGGTATCCCCCTTGACGCGGAATGTGCCGCGGGCCAGCTCGACCTCGTTGCGCGAGTAGAGGGCGTTGACAAGCTGGCGCAGGAACACGTTGCGGGCAATCTTCTTGCCTGTCTTGACCGTGATGACGTTGGCGTCAAAATCCTCGGGGTTGCCCATGCCGTAGAGGCACGAGACAGACGAGACCACAATGACATCCTTGCGTCCCGAGAGGAGCGCCGAGACCGTCGAGAGGCGCAGACGCTCTATCTCGTCGTTTATCATCAGGTCTTTCTCGATATACTTGTCCGAGGTCGGTATGTATGCCTCGGGCTGGTAATAGTCGTAATAGCTGACGAAATACTGCACCGAGTTCTCGGGGAAGAAGCTCTTGAACTCGCTGTAGAGCTGTGCCGCCAGGGTCTTGTTGTGGCTGAGGATGAGAGTGGGCTTGCCCACGCGCGCAATCACGTTGGCCATGGTGAACGTCTTGCCCGAGCCTGTCACGCCGAGCAGCGTCTGGGCCGGCTCGCCCGACTCGATGCCGCGGACAAGCTGGTCGATGGCCTGAGGCTGGTCGCCCGTAGGCTGATACTGTGAACTGAGCTTGAAATTCATAACTTACAAAGTTACGAAAAATCCGCGACATATCCAAGCGTATTCTCTCCAAGCTGTCGCATGTCGCATATGTGACGTGGGACAGTGCGACTGCGACTGCAATACAGGCGACTCCATGGACGATTTTGAGCCGCACGGCAAAACCTCTACGGATTTTTTGCATTATCTTTGCGGAATAATATCACCGACATGGAAAAACTTGATGTCTTCGAGTGTCCCGGCCACTTTATAGCGAGCTATTTTACCGACGACCGCGGGTGTGCGCACTGCAACCGCGAGCATACACTCATATACATACATTCGGGCGAGCTTGAGATAACCGACGGCCCGCGCAAGACAGTGCTTCACCCCGGCGATTGCGCGTTTATGAGGCGTGACAACCGCATGTGGCTGCAGAAAAGGATAAAGGACGGGATGCCATACCGCTCGGTGGTGATGAAATTCTCGAGGGCCTATCTCAAGGGGTTCTTCCAGTCGCTCGACCCCAGGGAAATCCCCTCGGAGGCCACACGTCAGAGGGAGAGCCTGGTCAGGTTCCCGCCGGAGCGTCCCGACGTGAGGAGCCTCTTCGAGTCGCTGCTTCCGTATTTCGACACCCGGACGGTGCCCGACGACAGGATACTGCAGATGAAGATGACAGAGGGGATGCTGGCCATACTCAGGACAGACAGCAACCTGTATGCCTCGCTGTTCGATTTTGTCGAGCCGTGGAAGATAGACATAATGGATTTCATGGAGCGGAACTATATGAACGACCTTTCTATCGACGAGATTGCATATTATACAGGCCGAAGCCCGGCGACATTCAAGCGCGATTTCAAGAAGGTGAGCGAGCTGACCCCACAGAAATGGCTCATCAGGCGCAGGCTCGAGGCTGCCCGCGAGCTGATAGCGCGGAGAGGGCGCAAGGTCTCGGAGATATGCTATGACGTGGGGTTCAAGAACCTGTCGCATTTCTCAAGGCTCTACAAGGAGATGTACGGGATGGCGCCCACTCTCTCGTGAGCGGACTGCACAGCAAAGAACTCTGAGCCTCACAGCAAAGCCGCAGTGGCCGGATTGCCGTAATTTTGCAGCACGGAAAGAAAACTGCGACAACATGAAGGATATATTTGCAAAAGACAACAGCGGCGAGATGGTATCGCCTGAAGAACCGGGATATGACGCCCTGATTGACGAAATATTCGGCACGATGGAGACGGCCCGGGAGCTGAACCGCGTGAGCGTGCGCGACCAGAAGAGGGTACATGAGCTGATGGAGATTATTCTCGGGAAGCCGCTCGACACGTCTACCACGCTGCTGCCACCGTTCTATATCGACTACGGCAAGCCTGTCACCATAGGCAAGGGGTGTTTCATACAGCAATGCTGCACATTCTTCGGCCGGGGAGGCATTACCATAGGTGACGGGGTGTTCATCGGGCCCAAGTGCAACCTCATAACAATCAACCACGACGTCAACCCGGACAACCGCAGCGCCACCTATGGACGCCCCATAGTGATAGAGGACCGCGTGTGGATCGGCATCAACTCCACAGTCCTTCCCGGCGTGAGGATAGGGTATGGGGCCATTGTAGGGGCACAGAGTGTGGTCACCCGCGACGTGCCGCCCATGACGATAGTGGCAGGTAATCCGGCAAGAATCATTAGGAAAATAGAGCTATGAGAGATGACATCAAAGTAAGCCGCAGGGATTTCATCAGGAGGACGGCTGCAATCGGGGCTGCATTGTCCCTCGCTCCGGCACTCGACAGGGTGGAGGCCGCCGCTAAAGCCGTAGTGGGCGGGAACGGGGCCATAGTGAGGAAAGATGGCATGGAATACCGCACACTCGGCAGCGGTAACGCAGCCATACAGGTGTCGGCATTGGGATTCGGGTGCATGGGCTTGAACTATAACCGCTCGCAGTCGCCCGACCGCAAGGAGTGCATACGCATAATACATGAGGCCGTAGACCGTGGCGTGACGATCTTTGACACGGCAATCATCTACGGGCCTCTGCGCAACGAGCTCCTTGCGGGAGAAGCCCTCGCTCCATACAGGGGACGTGTGAGCCTGACGACAAAGTTCGGCCATGAGGTCATAGACGGCAAGGGAACCGGGCGGCAGGACAGCAGCCGGGCCACGGTGCGCCGCTATTGCGAGGAATCGCTAAGGCGACTCCGCCTCGACTCGATACCCCTTTTCTACCAGCACAGATTTGACCGCAACACACCCATCGAGGATGTGGCCTACACCATCAGCGAGCTCATACGCGAGGGGAAGGTGCAGCGCTGGGGACTCTGCGAGGTCAGCGCCGAGACCATCCGCAAGGCACATGCCGTATGCCCCCTCACGGCTATACAGAGCGAGTATCACCTTATGCACAGGCTTGTAGAGGGAAACGGCGTGCTCGACACATGCAGGGAGCTGGGCATCGGATTCGTTCCCTATAGCCCGCTGAACCGTGGTTTCCTCGGGGGCTGCATCAACGAATATACAGTATTTGACACCACAAATGACAACCGTCATACCCTGCCGCGCTTCCAGCCTGAGGCAATCAGGGCCAATACGCGCATAGTGAATGAGTTGCAGCAGTTCGGGCGCACACGCGGCATGACCTCCTCGCAGGTCGCGCTCGGATGGCTCCTGCACAAGGCACCATGGATTGTCCCTATCCCCGGCACAACCAAGGAGTCGCATCTGGCCGAGAATCTCCACACGCTGGCATTCGACATCCCTGACGAGGACTGGCGGATGCTTGAGGATGCAGTCTCGGCAATCCCAGTGACAGGGGACAGATATAACACCGAACAGCAGAAGCAGGTAGGATTCTGATATTGTCGCATGTCGCAGATGTGGCGTGAGACAGTGCGACTGCGACAGAAATGGCTATCTCCTCAGAAGAGTATCCTTGCGAGGGAGTCGGAGTCGTGGCGGATGCGGTCGGTGAAGCCTGCCTCGTAATCGTGTGCGCTCTGGGGGCCGAGCTTTGAGGAGATGTTGGAGATGCGTGCCCTGACGTCGAGCAGTTTGTCCTGGAGGGCTGCCTCGTCGCCCGAGATGGCTATGGCCTCGCGGGCATGCTGCTCTCCGAGGGCGTAGGCTTTCTTGTCATGTACCTTTTCGGAGACCTTGACCTTGGCCGGGTCGCCCGAACATGCCGCAAGCAGCGGGAGCAGAATCACTGCAATCAGAAAACGTCTCATACCGTGAAATCCATCTGTTCAATCCTGTCCCTGACCTGTTCCATCAGCCACCGGGGTGTGGAGGTGGCTCCGCAGATGCCTACGCTGGAGGCTCCGCCAATCCATGACGGGTCGAAATCATCGGGCCGCGACAGCAGCCGGGTGCGCGGGTTGGCCGCGAGACATTCGTTATAAAGCACTTTGCCGTTGCTGCTCTTGGCTCCGGCCACGAATATCACCACGTCGTGCGAGGCCGCGAACTCGCGCAGGTGGTTGACGCGGTTGGCCACCTGGCGGCAGATGGTGTCGTGATATGTGAACCTCACGCCCGGGGCGATGCGGCGGTTTATCTCGTCGACCATGGCGGCAAGCCCCTGCAGCGACATGGTGGTCTGCGAGTAGAGTGCTATGTCGCGCGTGAAATCGAGACGCGATAGCTGGTCTGTGTTCTCGACCACTATGGCCTCGCCGTCGGTCTGTCCCACGAGGCCGTTGACCTCGGCATGTCCGGCCTTGCCATAGATGACAATCTGCGGCCTCGGGCCCGGGGCATCATACGTTTCCTTGATGCGTCGCTGCAACTGCAACACCACGGGACAGGTGGCGTCGATGATCTCGATGTCCATCTCTCGGGCGGTGGCGTATGTCGACGGGGGCTCGCCATGCGCGCGCAGCAGCACACGGGCACCACGCAGGGTGGGGAGGTCGGCATGGGTGATGGTGGAGAGCCCCTTTCGTCCGAGTCTCTCGACCTCGTCGGAGTTATGCACTATGTCGCCGAGGCAATAGAGGGGACGGGGAGAACGCTCAAGCTCCTCCTCGGCCTTGCGTATGGCCGTGACCACACCGTGGCAGAATCCCGAGCGGGCGTCTATCTCGATGGCAGGTCTCATCATCCTATGGTCTTGCGGAACAGTTCGAGCAGAAAGCGGTTCTGCTCGTCGAATGTCATGTCTGAGTTGTCGAGCATGATTGCGTCCGCCGCACGGCGCAGAGGGCTCTCGGCACGGGTCTCGTCGATATGGTCGCGGTTGCGCACGTTGTCGAGCACCTCCTCGTATGTCACCTTCTCACCCTTGGCTGTGAGCTCCCTGTATCGGCGCTCGGCGCGCTTCTCGGCAGAGGCGTTGACAAATATCTTCAGCTCGGCGTGGGGGAATACCGAGGTGCCTATGTCACGTCCGTCCATGACGATGCCCTTCATGTCGCCCATGCGGCGCTGCATCCCTACAAGCGCATGTCGCACGGCTGCTATGGCTGCGACGGGCGAGACGCACTCCGAGACCTCCATCGAGCGTATCTCCTTCTCGACAACCTCGCCGTTGAGCTCGGTGAGCTGCGAGCCGTCGGGCTGCACCCTGAAGTCTATGCTGATGCCCGGAAGGGCCTTGGCAATTGCGTCGACATCAGGCTCACGGCCTATGGCGGTCATGCCGTGGCGCATGGCATAGAGTGTGACGGCGCGGTACATGGCTCCCGAGTCGATATAGCGGTATCCTATTTCGGATGCCAGATGACGTGCCATGGTGCTTTTGCCCGACGAGGAATATCCGTCGATGGCTATGATGATCTTATCTTGTGAACTCATATAGGTTGGTTGAAATGTTGAGCATGATGGTAGTGGCGCCGGTGTGAGGCTGTGCCATGGCGAGTCCGAGGCCGAACTTGCGCACCTTGAATCCGAGCGACGCAGAGAAGCCCGACAGGAACGAGCGCTTGTAGGTCGACATGTCCGTGCGGGTCTTGTAGTTGTAGCCGATGCCGATGCGGAAGCTCTCGCTCGGGGTGAACTCGGCGCCGAATATGAGGTGGCGGAACAGGTTGGAACCGAAACTGTCCTTGAGCTCGGGCTCGGAGTCGACAGTGCCGTCACCCGTGTGCCAGTAGGGGAGTTTCCACTTGGTGAGGTTCCAGGCCGTGACCGAAAAGACTATCGGGAGTGTCCCGAACGATTTAGAGACGCCGAGGCGCACATCTATCGGAAGCCGGTCATACCGCTCGTTAAACCTCTTGACCTGTCCGCCGAGATTGGCCACCATGGCCGAGAAAGAGAGGTCGCGGTCGGGGTCGTAATAGTTTACGCCGAGGTCTGTGGCCAGGGCAAACGCGCTGTAGGCATCGAAAGTCGAGTAGATGGCCTTGACGGTGGCGCCACCCCTCCATCTGTCCGTGATGTCGTGGGCATAGGTGGCCGAGAAGGTCATCTCCTTGGGCGAGAACTCACCTGTCAGGACACCGTTGATGTCGGCTCCCTTTATCGAGCCATAGCCGTAATACTGTATTCCTGCGGCCCATGCTCCATGCTCGCCCGCACTCTTGCCGAACTTGACCCCGGCAAAGTTGCTGTCTCCGATATAATGCATATAGTTGACTCCGAGCTGCATCTCGACCTCGGGGCCGAGCAGGCCGGGGTTGCGGTCGGCAGCGTTGATGTCGTCATCTATGTTTGAGATGTTGATGCCGCCGAGACCGTATGCAAGGGTCGAGGTGGGGATGTTTAGGAAGCTGTATGACGTGCTGCCGTCCTGTGCCCGCAGCGTGGCCGCGAAGGCGATGGCAAGGAGTGCAAGCAATATATGGCGAAGCTGATTGGTCATCGTAGACAAGGGGTTTACCATATATAAACGGACAGGCGCCCGGAATATTATATCCGGACGCCCGTATGGATGCCGCTTTCGGTCGGGTCAGTCGTCGTAGCGCACGAAAGAGCCGTTGCGGTCGAACTTGATGTCGATGCCGTTCGAGAGCTCCACGTCATATCCGCCGCGCTCCTTCTCGATGCCGACAATCTTCATTCCCTTATGCGTCTTGGCCACATAGTCGCTGACGCCCTTGGGGACGAAATAGGATGGCACCGAGCCGTTGCGTGTCGCCTCGACATCCTTCCAGTTGCCCTGACGGTCGAAAGTGATTTCCGAGCCGTCGGTGAGGATGACCTCGTAGTCGTCGACACGACCCAGCTCCTTGTCGACCTTGACAAGACTCACCTTGGCCTTGTAGTTGTTGGCGATGGTTGTCTTGGCAGCCTCGGGGAGGACAGAGGCGTCGTGTGTGTAGCTGTCGCGTGCGGTGGCACCTAATGCGACTGCGACAACGAGAGCTAATGAGATTAAGATTTTTTTCATGACAGTCGTCTATAAATGTTTAATTATAAACGCCTGAGTCCCTGCTATTGTTCTGCAATCCCTTTCAGGTATGCCTCGAACGCTTCGTATCGGGCCGTCATGGCCACAGAACTCTTCGTACCTTCCATGAATGCCCTGAGACGTGCCGGAATCTCGATGTCTGTGCCGAGTATGCCGTCGACGGTGTCCTTGAACTTGGCCGGATGGGCAGTCTCGAGAAAGACACCTGTCTCACCGGGGCGTTTGCCTTCGGCGAGGGCACGCAGGGCGCATGCTCCGTGGGGGTCGGCGATATATCCGGCTGTCCCGTAGCATTCCCTCATTGTGGCGGCTATCTCGTCATCTGTGTACGCCGCGCCGGAGATTAGATTACAGATGGCCTCGTGGTTCCCGCCGAACAGGTCGAGGATGCGGCGGAAATTGCTCGGGTCACCCACATCCATGGCATTGGCTATGGTCTGGACCGAGGGGCGCGGGTTATAGGCGCCTGTCCTGAGGTATTCGAGGAATATGTCGTTGGCGTTGTTGGCCGCTATGAACCTGATGTCGCGGAGGCCCATCTTGCGGGCTATAAGCCCGGCCGTGAGGTTGCCGAAATTGCCGCTGGGGACACTGAACACCACCGGCCCCCTGACACCCGCACGCCTGAGCTGTGCCCAAGCGTTGAAATAGTAGAATGTCTGCGGGAAAAGCCTCGCTACATTGATGGAGTTGGCCGAGGTGAGCAGCATGCGGCTGTTGAGCCCACTGTCGAGAAATGCGGTCTTTACAAGCCGCTGGCAGTCGTCAAAGGTACCGTCAACCTCAATCGTCGTGACATTCTGTCCGAGTGTGGTGAACTGGCATTCCTGTATGGGGCTGACCTTCCCTTTGGGATAGAGGACATGTACCTTTATCCCCTCCACACCCAGGAATCCGTTGGCCACTGCAGACCCTGTGTCACCGCTTGTGGCGACGAGCACATGGATTGTGCGCGGGTCATCCTTGAGGAAATGGCGCAGCATGCGGGCCATGAAGCGGGCCCCGACATCCTTGAATGCGAGGGTGGGGCCGTGGAAAAGCTCGAGCGACCATACGCCGGTCATCACCTCACGGACGGGTGTGTCGAACGTCAGAGTGCCGTCGACAATCTCATCGAGCGCGTCGCCGGGGATATCTCCGTCAAAAAGCCTGCGGGCCACAGTGCGGCCTATCTCACGGAAATCCATCTCGGGGAGACGGGCTATCTCGTCGTCGGACAGCGGATTGATGCGTTCGGGCATATAGAGTCCGTTGTCTGGAGCGAGCCCCTTGACAACAGCCTCGCCCACAGTGACGTCGGGCGAATTATGGTTGGTGCTGTAATATCTCATGTCGTCAGTTTGTTTTCATGAATAATGGCATGAACCTGTCGGCCTTCAGGTGTCCGTAGGCTCCGCGTGCGCAAGCCTGCTCGGAGAACTCCGTGACCGCATCCGCCACGATGCCGGGATGCCAGATGGTGAACGGCACAGGGTCGTCGCGGTGCACGCGCTCTTCGACGGGGGTAGGGTGGTCGGGGAGGAGGGCTATGCACACGGGCTCGGCCATCCCGGTCACTGCCTCGTATATTGGCTTGACCAGACGTGTGTCAAGGCTCTCGATGGCTTGAATCTTCAGCGCGAGGTCGCCGTCATGTCCGGCCTCGTCAGTGGCCTCGACATGGAGGAATACGAAATCATCCTGGGCAAGCGCCTCGATTGCCGCCCGGGCCTTCCCTTCATAGTTGGTGTCGGCAAGCCCGGTGGCTCCCTCCACGTCGATGGAACGCAGTCCGGCATATCGTCCGATGCCGCGGATCAGGTCTACGGCTGTGATGACAGACCCGGATTTTATCTCGGGATATATCTCTGCAAGCGTGCGCATGGATGGACGGTAGCCGGGGCTCCACGGCCAGATGGAATTTGCCTTGACCTTGCGCCCGCGGTTGAAGGGGTGGGACGCAAGAATCTCCTGCGACATCTCAATCATGCCGTTTATCAGGTCGGCGGTCTCCTGTGCGGTCATGCGTCCCGGCTCGGCGGCCGCTCCGGGCATCGGCCTTACAAGCAGCCCGCGCCAGGGCTCGCCGGGATGGTCGTGCGGAGGGGCACACTCTATAAATTTGCTTCCACCTTTTATTACGAGCAGATGGCGGTATTGTGTGCCGGGAATGAAGCGCACCTTCTCCGACCCCAGGCGGGAGTTGACATATTTTATAAGCGCAGCCCCTTCCTCTGTTTTCAGATGTCCGCCGTGATGGTTGGTGATAAGGCCGTCATCCCCGAGGGTGACGATATTGCAGCGCATGGCCAGGTCATCGGGAGCCATGTCATAGCCTATGCTCGCAGCCTCGAGAGGGCCACGCCCCTCGTAGACCTGCCTCAGGTCATATCCGAGTATGGCGGTGTTGGCTACCTCGCTCCCCGCGCCGAATCCGGGCGGAATGGTCGAGAGGGTGCCGCTGCGCCCCTCACGTGCCAGGCGGTCGAACCACGGCGTCCTCGCAGCCTCAAGGGGTGTCTTCCCCCCGAGAGCGGCTACGGGACGGTCGCTCATGCCGTCGCCAAGTATTATCAGATGTTTCATAGGTCAGAGAGAGATATGTGTGGCTGTCAGTTGTTTGCTGTGGATATTATGTTGGCGAATACACCCGCGGCTGTCACGCCGGCTCCGGCGCCGTAACCCTGTATCTGCATGGGATATTCGCGGTAACGCTCGGTGGTGAGCAGCACGATATTGTTCGAGCCCTCGAGCCCGTAGAAGGGATGGTGCGGCCCGACCGCCTCAAGCCCGACGCTCATGCGGCCGCACTCCATGCGTGCCACGAAACGCCACCTCTTTCCCTCGGCCTCGAGCACACGGCGGCGCTCCTCGAATCCGGCATCAAGCTCGGGGAGACGCCTCCAGAACTCCTCGGTTGTCCCCTCGAGCATCTCCTGAGGCACGAACAGGTTGCGCTCTACCTCGTCCTGCTCGGCCACATAGCCACCCTCGCGGGTCAGTATGACAAGCTTGCGTATCACATCCTTGCCGCTCAGGTCTATGCGTGGGTCGGGCTCGCTGTAGCCCATTTCCTTGGCCATGCGCACGGTTTCCGAGAATGGCACATCAGCGCTGATGGTGTTGAAGATGAAATTGAGGGTCCCGCTCAGCACAGCCTCTATCCTGAGTATCCTGTCGCCCGACGAGCGCAGGTCGTTGATGGTGCCGATGATAGGGAGCCCGGCTCCCACATTGGTCTCGTAGAGGAATTTGACTCCCCTGCGCAGGGCGGTGTCCTTGAGGCGGCGGTAATCGGCATAATCGCCCGATGCCGCGACCTTGTTGGCCGCGACTACAGACACGTTGTGGTCGAGGAACCGCTGATAGAGTGCCGCGATGTCGCGCGAGGCGGTGCAGTCGACAAACACACTGTTGAATATGTTCATCCCGAGCACCTCGTCGAGTATTGTCTGCGGCGTGCAGGGCTTGCCGTCGGTCTCCAGGCGCTCGCGATAGGTGGCAAGGTCTATGCCGTCACGGTCAAAGAGAGCCCTGCGGCTCGACGCGATGCCCACTACGTTGAGCTTGAGGCGGTGGGTGTTCATCAGCACGTCATGTTGAGTGCGAATCTGCTCTATGAGCATCCCTCCCACAGTGCCTATGCCGCAGATGAAGAGGTTGAGCTCCTTGTATTCGCTGAGGAAGAAGGAGTCGTGGAGCACGTTGAGCGACTTGCGCAGCGAACGCCCCTCGACAACAAACGAGATATTGGTCTCGCTCGCGCCCTGGGCACAGGCTATCACGCTGATGCCGCTGCGTCCGAGCGCTCCGAACAGCTTTCCGGCAATGCCGGGCGAGTGCTTCATGTTGTCGCCCACGATGGCTACAGTGGCCAGTCCGTGCTCGGCGTGCATGGGATACATGGCACCCGTGGCAATCTCCTTCTCGAACTCGAGGTCAAGCACCCTCACAGCCTCGCGTGCATCCTGGTCGCGCACGCCGACCGATGTGGAGTTCTCGGACGATGCCTGGCTCACCATGAATACCGAGATACCGTTGTCGGCCAGCGCGGTGAAGATGCGCCGGTTCACGCCGATCACACCCACCATCGATAGGCCTGTGACGGTGATGAGCGACGTGCCGCTGATGCTTGATATGCCCTTGATGGGCTTGCTGTCGTCGTCAGAGCGGTCGCTGACCACCGTGCCGGGACTCTCCGGGGCAAAGGTATTCTTTACAAGAATAGGGATGTGCTTGACGCATACGGGATATATCGTGGGCGGATAGATGACTTTGGCGCCGAAATTGCACAGCTCCATCGCCTCGTGATATGACAGCGAGCTGATGGTATAGGCTGTAGGGATCGCCTTGGGGTCGGCGGTCATGAAGCCGTCGACATCGGTCCATATCTCCAGGCACTCTCCGTCGAGGGCGGCGCAGACCAGCGAGGCGGTATAGTCGCTGCCTCCGCGTCCGAGGTTTGTCACCTCGCCTGTCTCGCTGTCTGTAGCAATGAATCCGGGCACTATGTGGATTCCCTCGGGATGACACCCTCCCGGCATGAACTCGTTGACTATGAGGCGGCGCGTGAGGTCGCTGGCAAGAAGATAGCGTCCGTGGCGCTTCTCGGTCTTGATGAATTTGCGCGAATCGTGGAGGCGGCTTCCGCTGACCAGGGCCGACACTATCAGCGCGCTCATCTGCTCGCCATAGCTAACTATCAGGGCGAGGGTCTTGTCACTGAGGTCGCGTATCAGCGACAGTCCGTGGAAGATGCTCCCCAACTCCGCGAGGAGCGAGTCGAGCCCCGTGCGCAGCGGTTCCCTGTCCTCTTCGGGAATGACGGCATCGACCAGCGAGTGATGCCGCATGGCAATCTCTTCCAGCCCATGATGATAGCCGTCATTGCCCGCGGCAGCGAAACGGGCTGTGGATATGAGCAGGTCTGTCACTCCGCCGAGGGCACTGACAATGACGATGACAGGCTCACGGCGCGACTCGACTATATTTTTGAGATTGAGGATGCCTTCGGCGCTACCCACCGAACTTCCCCCGAATTTCAATACCTTCATTGCGTTTGTGATGTTTAAGGTGGCAAAGATAATCAATTTATCTGTAAATCCTGCAAAATAAGTTTACAAATGACAGTAAAAAGTTATAAGCGGCACATCTACAGAACAAAATCCCGAATTTTTGGCAATAAAAGTCGCCGTTTCGGAAAAATTCATTAATTTTGTGGTTTAAAAAGGGTAGACACGCCCTTAAATCTGCATAGAAAACAACAAACTGCCTGTATATATGAAGTTTACCGTACCGAGCAAGACGCTCCACACCTTTGCCTCGTCTGTGAGCAAGGTGATCAATGCCAAGAACGCTCTCACGATTCTGAACTATTTCCTCTTCGAGATACATGGTTCGACCCTCACGATCACCGCATGCGATGGCGAGAACACCTTGTGCGGACGTATCCCCATCATGGACGTTGAGGGTGAAGGCGAATTCTGCATAGATGCCCGTAAGGTCGTCGAGCTGCTCAGGGTCATGCCCGAGCAGGAGCTCCAGTTTGATGTCAACGATGACAACCTCTCCATCGAGATGACTCATCCCAACGGCTCGTACCGCTTCATGGGACTTTCGGGCGCCGAATATCCCCGCCTGGCACGTCCCGAGTCTGACGAGGATGTGACATTTACAGTCAAGGGCTCCACCATACTCCGCGGACTCGACTACACCGCCTTCGCCACCGGCACAGAGCTTATCCGTCCGCAGATGATGGGTGTATACTGGGATATCAAGCCTCAGTCCCTGACCTTTGTGGCCACCGATACACGCAAGCTTGTCAAGTTCGAGGACCGCAGCTATCAGCCCGGGGTCGAGGGTTCGTTCATCCTCCCGAACAAGTCGACCAATGTATTCCGCTCGGTGTTCGGCAAGGAGGATGAGGTGAAGGTGACACTGGTCCCCGCACAGGGAGTTACCTTCGAGACGGACACTTTCACATTCGAGAGCCGCCTCGTCAAGGGCAAGTTCCCCGAGTACGAGCGCGTCATCCCCAAGTCTAACCCCTATGACCTCACCGTCAACCGCCAGCTCTTCACCACCGCAGTGCGCCGTGTGAGCCTCTTTGTCGACGAGGGCCACGGACTCATCAAGTTCCGTGTGACCCCTGACCTGCTCACTGTCAAGGCTGCCGACAACGAGTATAACACCTCGGGCGAGGAGACCCTCTCGGCGACATACACCGGCCAGCAGGATCTCATAATAGGATTCTCTTCGAGCTATCTGCTCGAGCTCGCCTCGGTGCTCTGGACCGACGACATCATCTTCCGTCTGGCCGACAAGTCGCGCCCCGCGGTCATCGTGCCCTCTGAGGACAAGCCCGACACGACGCTGACCATGATACTCATGCCCATGAACATATCGGAGTTCTGAGAAAGATGCCACTGATACTCAAGAAGCCCATCGTAT
>DAAQ01000019.1:58483-123818 GCA_001701225.1 Bacteroidales bacterium H5
ACGGCGAGGAGACCGAGCGCACGCGCCGCGTCAACCCCGGCATGCACATCCCCGAGGCGGCTACCGCCGTCCACGGCATATCCGACGAGGATGTGGCTAACGAACCTATGTTCAGGCAGATAGCGCGCTCGCTTGCCAATGAGCTGACGGGCTGTGACCTGGCCGGATTCAACTCAAACCGCTTTGATATCCCGATGCTCGACCAGGAATTCCAGCGCGCCGGGGTCAAGTTTGATTTCTCAAAGACCCGTTTTGTCGACGTCCAGACCATCTTCCACAAGAAGGAGCAGCGCACACTCTCGGCCGCCTACCGTTTTTATTGCGGCAAGGAGCTCGAGGGCGCACACTCGGCCAACGCCGATACGCGCGCCACACTTGAGGTGCTCAAGGCCCAGATAGAACGCTATGAAGACCTCCCCAACGACATCGAGGGCCTGAGCGAGTTCTCGCGTCAGAACCGCAACGTCGATTTCATGGGGCGCCTCATATATAATGACAAGAATCAGGAGGTGGTCAATTTCGGCAAATACAAAGGCATGATCGCCGAAGAGGTCTTGCGCAAGGATCCCAGCTATTTCGACTGGATAATGAAGGGTGATTTCGCGCAGAACACCAAGGACTGCTTCACACGCATAAAACTCCGTATGCGATGAGCGCGCTTGCCGGAAAACATATCATACTCGGCATCTGCGGCGGCATCGCGGCATATAAGAGTGTATCTCTTTTGCGCCTGCTCGTCAAGGCCGGGGCTGAGGTGCAGGTGGTCATCACCCCTGCCGGGAAGGAGTTCATCACCCCCGTGACACTCTCGGCGCTGAGTCAGAAGCCCGTTGTCAGCGAATTCTTCACGGCCAATACGGGCGAGTGGCACTCGCATGTAGATCTCGGCCTCTGGGCAGACTGCATGGTCATTGCCCCTGCCACGGCCTCAACGATAGGGAAGATGGCTCACGGCATTGCCGACAACATGCTTGTCACCACCTACCTGTCGGCCAAGTCGCAGGTGTTCGTGGCTCCGGCCATGGACCTTGACATGATGGCCCATCCCTCCACACAGGCCAATCTCAACCTGCTGCGCAGCTACGGCAACATCATCATCGAGCCGGAGAGCGGCTTCCTGGCCAGCGGACTCATAGGCAAAGGGCGCATGGAGGAACCCGAGAAGATAGCCGCGACGCTCGAACGCTATTTCGCTGCGGGGCAGTCGCTCTCTGGCAAGAAGGTGCTCATCACCGCCGGGCCGACATACGAGCGCATAGACCCCGTGAGATTCATAGGCAATTTCTCGTCAGGCAAGATGGGATTCGCGCTTGCCGAGCAGTGTGCCGCAAGAGGCGCCGATGTCACTCTTGTGACAGGCCCCGTGAGCCTCAAGACGGACAACCCTCATATCCGCAGGATTGACGTGGAGAGCGCTCGGCAGATGCTCTCCGCGTGCGAGGAGGTTTTCCCCACGGCAGATATAGCCATAATGTGTGCCGCTGTCGCCGACTATGCCCCCGCCGAACCCGCAGACCATAAGATAAAGCGCGAGCATACGGAGGTCCCTGTATTAAAGCTTGTCAAGAACCCCGACATAGCAGCCACCCTCGGAGCCATGAAGAGGGAAGGGCAGATGCTTGTAGGATTTGCCCTCGAGACAGACAACGGCCCCGCCAACGCCCGCGAGAAACTTGTGCGCAAGAACCTCGACATGATTGTGCTCAATTCGGCCGTCACACCCGGCACCGGATTCGGCACGGATACCAACGCAGTCACCGTGATACGGCGCGACAGCAATGCCGCACCGATGGAGCTGGCACTGAAATCAAAATACGAGATAGCCGGCGAGATAGCCGACATCATAGCAACTGAAACACATAACGCCGACTGAATGACCAGACTACTGCTGACCATCATGCTTATCGCTCTCTCCCTTTTCGGCCCTGTGCTGTCTGCGCAGGAGCTGAACTGTCGCGTGGAGGTCAACACGTCGCAGCTCGAGGGCACCAATAAATCGGTGTTCGAGACGCTGCAGGGAGCCATCAACGAATATGTCAACACCACCCGCTGGACAAACGCCCAGTTCTCGCCGAACGAGAGGATAGAGTGTACGCTCTTCTTCAACATAACGAAATATGACGAGGCTGAGGGACGTATGGAAGGCACCCTCCAGGTGCAGGCTATCCGTCCTGTCTACAACTCGTCCTACACGACCACGCTGCTCAATTTCCGCGATACGAACGTGAATTTCACATACACGGAGAACGAGCCTCTGGTCTATAACGAGATGAACATGGAGAGCCAGCTCACGGCCATCCTGAACTTTTACGTCTACCTGATTCTGGCCGTCGATTTCGACTCATTCTCACCCAAGGGGGGAGACCCGTATTTCGAGAGGCTCGCCATGATTGTGCAGCAGGCCCAGTCGTCGGGCGAGACCGGATGGAAACAGTTTGAGGACAACAAGAACCGCGCCGCCGTACTTAGCTCTTTCACCGACCCCTCGACACGTGCCATCCGCGACCTCTATTATCAGTATCACCTCCAGGGACTCGACCAGATGTCGGTGAGCCCTGACAAGGGACGCAAGACAATAGACACGTCGCTCGATATCCTCACGGATATCTATAAGGTCGCGCCCATGTCTGTCGGACTCTCGATGTTCAAGGATGCGAAGCTCGACGAGCTTGTCAACATCTACTCCAAGGCCCCGCAGGAAGAACGGCAGCATGCGTATGACGTCCTCTCGCCCCTCTATCCCACGGATCAGGAGCGCATAGACAAGATCAAGCGCGGTGACGAAACACGATAACCCATAACAATACCACAAGACAGTGCTCGAAACTCTCCACATATCAAACTACGCTCTCATAGACACCATAGACATAGCGTTTCACCCCGGGTTCAATGTAATCACGGGCGAGACAGGCGCAGGCAAGTCAATCATACTCGGAGCCCTCTCGCTGCTTCTCGGCGCGAGGGCCGACAGCCGTGTCGTGTCAGACCCTTCGGCCAAGAGTGTCATCGAGGCTGTCTTTACCGTCAGCGATTATCCCGGCCTTAAGGAGTATTGCGAGGAGGCCGACATCGAGTGGGATGACGACCGCTGCATATTGCGTCGCGAGGTGTCGCCTTCGGGACGTTCGAGAGCGTTTGTCAACGATTCTCCCGTGCCGCTCTCCAAACTCCAGTCTGTGGCCGTGCGCCTCATTGACATACATTCGCAGCATCAGAACCAGCTTCTGTCAAGCCCCGATTTCCAGCTCAGGGTCATTGATGTCCTTGCCGGAAACGAGCCCAAGCTGCGCGAATACACCACACGCTACAATACACTGCGCGATGCCATCAGGCGACTCAAGGCCGTGAGGGCACAGATAGAGCGCAACCGCGAGGACGAGGAATACACCCGCTTCCAACTCGAGCAGCTTGACGAGCTTGCCCTGCAGCCCGGAGAACAGGCTTCCCTCGAGGCCGAGCGCGACGTGCTGCTCAACCTCTCGTCTATCAAGGAGACCCTGTCGCGTGCCGGGAACGCACTTTCGCTCGGAGTGCCTAACGCGCTCGAGATGATAGGGGAGGCCATAGACAGCTGCGACAGCCTCGACAGCGTGCTTGACCCGGCCGATGACATCCCCGCACGCCTCAGCTCCGCGAAAATCGAGATTGCAGACATCGCCTCGACTCTCGAGGGCCTCTATGAGAACCTGCAGGCCGACCCGGCACGTCTCGAATATGTCGAAGACAGGCTCAACACCATATACAGCCTCTGTCACAAACATCATATCGACGACAGCGACAAGCTGATAGAGTTGCGCGACACACTGCGCGACAGGCTGCGCGAGCTCGACAACAGCGACGACGTGCTCGCCGCTCTCGAGCGTGAGGCCCGCAGGGCAAAGGCACTTGCCAAGGAGACAGCCACCGAAATATCGGAAGCCCGCAAACAGGAGGCCCTGAGATTCGCCGAGACACTGCGCGAGACAGCGGTGCCTCTGGGGATGAAGAACCTCCAGGTCGAGATACAGGTGCTACCCGCCGACATGTGCGCCACGGGCATAGATTCGGTCAATTTCATGGCTGCATTCAACAAGAACCAGCCTCTCATGCCCGTTGGTTCTTCGGCTTCCGGCGGTGAGATTTCGCGCCTCATGCTCTCCATCAAGGCCATCATCGCTTCGCGGATGCAGTTGCCCTCAATCATATTTGACGAGGTTGACACCGGTGTATCTGGAGATGTGGCAAACCGCATGGGACAGATGATGCGTTCAATCTCCTCGACAATACAGGTCACGGCCATCACACATCTTCCGCAGGTGGCTGCCAAGGGAGACAGCCACTACCGCGTGTTCAAGGAGGACGACGAGCACTCGACCCACACCCGTATCCGCGAGCTCGACAAGACCGAGCGCGTCAATGCCATCGCAGCGATGCTCGGGGGTGCGGAGATAGACAACGCCGCCATAAAGGCAGCCAAATCATTGCTAAACAACAGATAGAAACATAATGGAACGTTCCGACTATATTTATGGCATTCGTGCCGTCATGGAGGCTCTTGAGGCCGGGCAGAATGTAGACAAGATTTTCATGTCCAAAGACCTTCAGGGAGATCTCGCTGCACAGCTCGCACGGCTTGCTCACAAGATGAGGGTCGTTATACAGAGAGTACCTGTCGAGCGTATCAACCGCATCACGCGCAAGAACCATCAGGGACTTCTTGCCATGATGTCTGCGGTGACATACCATCGTCTCGACCACCTTGTCCCCGAACTGTACGAAGCAGGCATATTGCCGTTCATCGTCATGCTCGACGGCATTACCGACGTGCGCAATTTCGGTGCCATAGCCCGTACATGCGAGTGCGCCGGAGTGGATGCCATAGTCATTCCCGACCATGGCAGCGTGTCGGTCGGAGGCGATGCTGTCAAGACCTCGGCCGGAGCCCTCCTGCATATCCCCGTATGCAAGGTGTCTTCAATCGCATGGGCCGCAAAATTCCTTCGCGAAAACGGATATGCCGTCATGGCCGTGTCCGAGAAGGCCGATTTCCCTTACACACAGGCCAACTGCACGGATCCCGTCGCCATCATAATGGGAGCGGAGGACACAGGTATCTCACCCGAGGCCATGAAGGAGACCACCGCCAAGGTCAGCATACCCATGTTCGGCAACATCGGCTCGCTCAACGTCTCTGTAGCGGCCGGAGTAATGATATACGAGGTCGTGCGTCAGCGCCTTGCGGCAGACCTCGAGGTAATATGATACGACACACTCCTCACGACAATACATCACACACAGGAAAACAATCAACATTCAATAACCAATCAACACACAATTCTTTTAACCTATGAAGCATTACTTGCTCTATGCTGCAGGATTAATCGCGGCCGCCTCGGTGACCTCGTGTGTCGACGACAAGTATGACCTGTCTGACATCGACACGACTGCAAGAATCCAGGTTGATAACCTCACAATCCCCGTCAATGTAGACGCCATCACTTTGAGCAGTCTTCTTGATCTCGATCCCAATGACCCCGATGCAAAGGTCAAGGAGGTCAACGGCATCTATGCCGTCGTCGAGAATGGAGATTTCCATTCGGAGATGGTACATATCAACCAGATCAACGCCAACGGTGTGGCAGGCGACCCGAAATCCAACACAATCAGCACAGGCCTCTCAGGGAGCATCCGTCCTGAGATAGATCTGGAGATTCCTTTCAGTTCATCGTCTGTGGATTTCAAATTTGAATCATCTACAGTACCGGCCGAAATCCGCGAGATAGGACGCGTCGACGGAGCTTTCTCGCTCAAGCTCACACTCGACCTTCCTGCTCTTAAGAACGTGACAAAGCGCGTATGGCTCGAGGATGCGGTCATCTCGCTCCCCAAGGGTCTCGTCGGAACACCCAATGCGGGTACTTACGACCCCGAGAAGGGTACAATCTCGTTACCATCGGTAGAGATTAAGAACGGTCGCCTCGAGGTGGTACTCAATTGTACCGCCATCAATTTTGCACAGACCGGCGCCACATTCACCCCAAACGCCTCGGCAGACGGCAAGGGCTATCTAAACCTGAATGGAGAGATGTCTATCCAGAGCGCCAAGCTCGTCATACGCAAGGATGACGTGACAGGCAACCTCCCCGGCTCGTTCACCGTGACATCGGCAATCGGCGTCAGCAACATCACCGTGACAGGATTCACAGGCCGCATCTGCTATGACATCGAGAATGTCAATATCGACCCCGTGACCCTCAATGACCTGCCCGACATTCTGGCTCAGGAAGATACCCGTATCAGCCTCGTAAATCCTCAGATATATCTCGCAGTCACCAATCCGCTCCACGACTACGCCCTCAAAGCCCGTACAGGCATGAGCATCAAGTCGGTCTTCTCTCCCGAACAGGGTACACCAGACCGTACGGTCAAGCTTGACGCCCCCGGCTATTTCGAGGTCTCGTCAGCGGCACAGAGCTCGTATGTACTGTCTCCCACCAAGCCCGAGACATATTACGAGGGCTATGCCAACGCCACACATGTCCCCTTCAGCGGCCTCTCGACTATCCTCGAGGGTAACGGTCTGCCCAAGTCGCTCAATATCTCGCTGGACAATCCGACGGTCTTTGACCAGCCTGTCGAGAACCTTCCTCTGGGGCGTGACCTCGGAGCTGTCAGCGGCAAATATCAGTTCTATGCACCTCTCGCCCTTGGCGCAGGCTCACAGGTGACCTATACAGATACTCAGGACGGTTGGAACGACGAGGATGTCGACGCCATCACTATTGAGAACCTTGAGGTCACCACCACTGTCAGCTCAAATGTACCCTTCTCACTCAAGTTGACTGGTTATCCCATCGACATCCACGGCAACCGCATCAACAACGTGTCTATCGACGGCGCAGACATTCCCGCCAACGCCGATAATCAGGCTGTCACCATCAGGATATCGGGTGCAATCACACATCTCGACGGAATAGTGTTCACAGCCGTAGGCAATGTTCCCTCCAATGCACAGGCCCTGGCTCCCCAGCAGTCCATCATCTGCCGTGACATCCGCGCCACCGTATCGGGCTACTATGAGAAAGAACTTTAATCTAATCTGACACAGACCATCAATCATGTTTCACAATATAAAGAAAGCAGCGGCACTCTCGCTCGCAGCATTCGCAACATTCACCGCCCAGGCACAGGACAACCAGTCGGGTTATTTTGTCGAGGACTATACCTACAGGTTCCTGATGAACCCTGCCATGGGCAATTCCAAGAACTTTGTCGCAATACCCGCCCTCGGTAACCTCGGATTCGGAATCCATGGCAACCTCGGCGTTAGCGACGTGATCTACAATGTGGACGGCCGCACAACGACATTCCTCAACCCCGGCGTATCGGCAGAGGAGGTAATGGGCAACCTCAGCGATGTAAACAAGATTGGCGCAAATGTCCGCGTCAACATCCTCTCGGCCGGCTTCAAGGCATTCGGAGGTTATAACACCATCAACCTCGCAGCACGCGCGTCTGTCAATGCACATCTTCCCAAGAGCATATTCTCCTTCCTCAAGGAGGGTGTCTCCAACCAGATGTACGACATCAAGGACCTGCGTGCCAACGCAATCGGATACGGCGAGCTCTCACTTGGCCATAGCCGCGACATCACGGACGAGATACGTGTGGGTGCCAACCTCAAGTTCCTTGTCGGAGTCGCCGCGATTGACGCCACTCTTGACAAGGCCGAACTCGACCTTGACAGGAATTCCTGGAATGTGAGCACAAATGCCCGCATCCATACCTCGATCAAGGGAATGTACTATAAGCTCGACCGCAACGAGCATACAGGTCTTGACTATGTGAGCGGTCTTGACGGTGATTTCTCTGCCCCCAACGGATTCGGTATGGCTGTCGACCTCGGTGCGACTTATACTCCAAAGGCTCTTAAAGACTGGCAGTTCTCGCTGGCTCTGACCGATCTCGGTTTCATCAACTGGAGCAATGACCTGCTTGCCACCACTAACGGAGACAAGACCTTCCGCACAGACGCCTACACGTTCAATCCCGATGATGACGCCACAAACTCGTTCTCGTCCGAATGGAAGCGCATGCGCAACTCGCTCGAGGAGCTCTATCAGCTTGAGACAGACGGCAATGTGGGTTCGCGCTCGCAGGCACTCAACGCTACACTTCATATCGGTGCCCTCTATACCCTTCCCGTCTATCGCAAGGCTACCTTCGGTATCCTCAACACTACCCGCATTGCAGGGACATATAGCTGGACCGATTTCCGTGTCTCGGCCAATGTGGCACCCGTCAAGGTTCTCTCACTGGGCATCAATGGCTCGTTCGGCACAATGGGCTGCGGTTTCGGCTGGCTCGTCAACCTGCACTGCCCGGGCTTCAACATGTTCCTGGCACAGGACCATACATTCAGCAAACTGGCCAAGCAGGGTGTGCCCCTGCAGCCTCAGGCATCTGCCTCGCTGGGTATGAACATTCTCTTCTGACATCAATAGAATCCTCTTGATGACGGGTCGGTTCCTGAACGGAGCCGACCCGTTTTCATTCAGTTAATTTTCGCTAACGTAAAGATAAAATAGATAAAATTAACACACTTTTTTCACACTATGAGTGTTGTAATATATAACTTTGTATATCATTTTAACGAAGACAGTATAAAAACACTACATATCTTTCAAGACTAACTATGAGCGAATCGGTTAACATCAGAGAACTCAACGAGCTCGTCGCATCGAAAAACGACTTTGTCCAGCTCGTCACACGAGGGATGGACCAGACAATCGTCGGACAGAAACACCTTGTCGATTCCCTTCTCATCGCACTCCTCTCTAACGGCCATGTGCTCCTCGAAGGTGTCCCCGGTCTGGCAAAGACCCTGGCCATCAAGACACTCGCGCAGGTCATTGATGCTAAATACAGCCGCATACAGTTTACCCCGGACCTTCTTCCCGCCGATGTCATCGGCACAATGATCTACTCGATACAGAAAGAGCAGTTCCAGATCAAGAAGGGCCCCATATTCGCCAATTTCGTCCTTGCAGACGAGATCAACCGTGCTCCCGCCAAAGTGCAGTCAGCACTCCTCCAGGCCATGCAGGAGCGGCAGGTCACCATCGGCGACTCCACCTTCCCTCTTGACGAGCCTTTCCTCGTCATGGCCACTCAGAACCCCATCGAGCAGGAAGGCACCTATCCTCTGCCCGAGGCCCAGGTTGACCGTTTCTTGCTCAAGGTCATCATAGGTTATCCTACAAAGGAGGAAGAGAAAGTCATCATACGCCAGAACATCTCCGGCACCCGTCGTGAGGTTCGTCCTCTGCTTCGTCCTCAGGAGATTCTCGAGGTGCAGCACATAGTCGAGCAGATATACCTCGACGAGAAGATAGAGCG
Source organism: Bacteroidales bacterium H5 (assembly GCA_001701225.1). Classification (GTDB taxonomy): domain Bacteria; phylum Bacteroidota; class Bacteroidia; order Bacteroidales; family Muribaculaceae; genus Duncaniella. The sequence continues at coordinate 67,862 of DAAQ01000019.1, forward strand.
CTATATCGTAGACATCGTGTTCGCTACCCGTAACCCATCCGACTATGGCCTGAAGGATCTGGTGAGCATGATAGGATTCGGAGCATCCCCCCGTGCTTCCATCGGACTCGCCAAGGCATCGAGGGCATACGCCTTCCTCCGCGGACGCGGCTATGTGGTTCCTGAGGATGTTCGCGCCGTGTGCCACGACGTACTCCGTCACCGCATCGGCCTGACATACGAGGCCGAAGCCAACAACATCACCACCGACCAGATTATCTCGGAGATTCTCGATAAGGTCGAGGTGCCCTGAAAAAGTGTACGGCATTATATAATCCAACTGACGCAGTATGGAAGCCAACGAGTTGCTCAAGAAAGTCCGGAAAATCGACATCAAGACCCGTGGTCTGTCGCAGAATATCTTTGCAGGCGAGTATCACACCGCCTTCAAAGGGCGCGGCATGACCTTCTCGGAGGTGCGCGAGTATCAATACGGCGACGACGTGCGTGACATAGACTGGAACGTAACCGCCCGACACAACCGCCCCTATGTCAAGGTGTACGAGGAGGAGCGCGAGCTCACAGTGATGCTGCTTGTCGATGTGTCGCGTTCGCGTCTGTTCGGTGCCGTAGGCGAGGAGAAGCGCGAGATGATAGCCGAGATTGCCGCCACACTGGCATACTCGGCCATCACGAACAATGACAAGATAGGCGTGCTGTTCTTCTCGGACAAGATTGAGAAATTCATCCCTCCCAAGAAAGGTAAGAAGCATATCCTCCTCATCATACGCGAGCTGCTCGATTTCACGCCCGAGAATCCCGGCACAGACATCGGTGTCGCGCTCCGCTACCTTACTGACGCGCTCAAGAAACGTGCCACGACATTCCTGATATCGGATTTCATTGACTCGCACGACTATACCCGCCAGCTTCAGGTTGCCGTGAGCAAGCACGACATCATAGCCATACAGGTCTATGACAAGCGTGACGCATCGTTGCCCGACATCGGCCTGATGCGTGTGACCGATCTCGAGACTGGTGCCACGCGGTGGATTGACACCTCGATGAAATCTACCAGGAACGCCTATGGCAAATGGTGGTACGAGCGTCAGCAGCAGATGGTCGAGACTCTGCGGAAGAGCAGGGTAGACCTCGCCTCTGTGGCCACCGACGAGGATTTTGCCCGTGCGCTGATGGCCCTGTTTAAAAACCGTGGTGTAAGATGATGAACTCTATTCGCAAACACATATTGACCATCTTTGCGGTGCTGGCGTCTTTGTCGGTGCCATCCGTAATGCCGGCTGCTCCGCCCACCCTGAAGGTAAGCATGGATTCGGCCTATGTGCTTATGGGCAAGGCTACCCCGATGCATATCCAGCTTGTGGCCGATGCCGCAGACAAGGGGAATATACTTATCCCTGCCGACTCGATGTGCGCCGGTGTCGAGATACTTGACCTTCTCGAAGCCGACACCACCGAGCTCGGCAACGGACGCATCGAGGTCAACCGCGAGATGCTGCTCCAGTCGTTCGACTCGGGTATGTATCAGCTCCGCCCCGTGCTCTATGTTGTGGGACATGACACCATTGCCTCGCAGCGTCTCGCCTTAAAGGTGATACCTGCGATGGTAGACTCGCTCACTACCATCCATGACTATGCGGATGTCCGTGACGTGAACCGTAAGTTTGTCGACTATCTCCCCGATTTCCTCGCGGATTATGGCCTGTGGCTTCTTGCACTTGTCATCGTGCTCGGAGGCGGATATTTCGTATTCCGTCGCTATCTCGCCCGCAAGAAACCCGAGCACAGGCGTGCCGCTCCTCCCGTGCCTCCATACGAGGCCGCCAAACAGGCGCTCATGGCCCTCAAGTCCGAGAATCTCTGCGAGCAGGGGCGCGAGAAAGACTATTATACCTCGCTCACCGACATCCTGCGTGTCTACCTGCAGCGCAGGTTCGGCATCAACGCCATGGAGATGACCTCCGGGCAGATACGACGCACGCTGTCGCATAACGAGCAGACCCGCCTGAGCAAGCAGTATGTTGACCAGGTACTTGAGATTGCCGATTTCGTGAAATTCGCCAAGATGCGTCCTCTGCCCGACGACAATATCAGGTCGTTCAACTCGGCCCTGCAGTTTGTCGAGGATACCAAGCCCGCACCACAGCCAGCGCCCGACGCCGATAATGCCGGAAAGGACAATAACATCAAAACAAAAAGCTAACCCACCATGCAACTGGCTCATCCCGAATACCTCTGGCTTCTGCTGCTCCTGATACCGCTCATAGCGTGGTATGTATGGAAACAGCGTACACTGCATCCTTCGATGGAGATGTCTACTCTGTCACCTTTCGCAAGGATGGGGCGTCCGCTCAGAGGCTGGCTCGTGCATCTTCTGTTTGTGCTCCAGCTCGGTGTCATAGCATGTGTGATTGTCATACTGGCCCGTCCGCAGACACGCGACTCATGGAACACCTCGCGCGTCGAGGGAACCGACATCGTGCTTGCCCTCGACATATCGACTTCCATGCTTGCCCGCGATTTCAAGCCCGACAGGTTTGAGGCGGCAAAAGAGGTGGCTTCAAAATTTGTGGCCGGACGTGACGGCGACAACATCGGCGTGGTCATCTTCGCAGCCGAGAGCTTCACGGCCCTCCCCATGACCACCGACCGCTCGACAGTGGCAAACTATATCAATGATATCAAGATGGGTATGCTTCAGGACGGCACGGCTATCGGCGACGGTCTCGCCACCTCGATAAACCGTATCAAGGAGGGTAAGGCCAAGTCTAAGAGCATCATCCTGCTGACCGACGGCTCGAACAACACGGGCAATGTAGCACCGCGCACGGCGGCCGAGATTGCCCGTCAGCTCGGCATTAAGGTCTATACCATCGGAATCGGCACAAACGGCACCGCTCCTTATCCGCAAGAAAACATGTTCGGCCGCATCGAATATGTCAATCTTCCTGTGGTAATCGACGAGGCTACCCTCCGCTCGATAGCCGAGACGACCGGGGGCAAATATTTCCGCGCCACAGGCAACAATGTGCTGCGCGAGATATTCTCCGAAATTGACAGCCTCGAGAAGACCAAGATGGATACACGCAACTTTACCGCGACCGAAGACTATTATATGCCTTGGGCGATAGCCGCGCTGGCGCTTTTCTCGCTCATCGTCCTGTTACGCTACACTCTCCTCCGCACCATTCCCTAAAGATATGATTACCTTCGCATACCCGCATCTGCTATACCTTCTGCTGCTTGTGCCTGCGGCGGTGCTCCTGTTCGTATGGGGCCGTTTCAGACGCCGTGCAAAGCTGCGGAAATTCGGCCGTCCCGAGGTCATCGCCTCACTGATGCCCGAGGTGTCCAAATACATGCCGTGGGTCAAGCTCTGTTTCTCGCTTCTCATAATCACGGCGCTTGTCATCATACTGGCACGCCCCCGCGCCACATCGACACTCGAGCAGGATGGTGCGGAGACCACTACCGAGCGTGGCATCGAGGTGATGATATGCCTCGACGTCTCCAACTCGATGCTTGCCTCTTCGACCGACGACGAGGGAGGAGTGTCGCGTCTGCAGCGTGCGAAATATATTCTTGAGAAACTTATCGAGAAGATGCGCAACGATAAGGTCGGTCTCATCGTCTTTGCCGGAGACGCATACACACAGCTTCCCATAACATCCGATTTCATATCGGCCAAGATGTTTGTCAACTCGATTACCACAGACATGGTTCCCACTCAGGGTACAGCCATCGGCACCGCCCTCGATATGGCCATGAACTCGTTCACGCCCTCCGATGATATGGGAAAGGCCATAATCGTCCTCACTGACGGCGAGAATTTCGAAGACAACGCCATTGAGGAGGCCAAGAGGGCTGCTCAGGCAGGTATTCAGGTCGATGTCATCGGCCTCGGCTCACCCAAGGGTGCCCGCATCCCCATCAAGGGCTCCAACCAATATATGGTCGATCCGATGACAGGCGAGCAGGTCGTGACACGTCTTGACGAAGCCACCGCCCAGCAGATAGCCCAGGCCGGAAAGGGTATCTATGTCAACGGATCGTCGACATCGGCAATACAGGCTGTCGACACAAAGATGGACGAGCTGGAACAGACAGAGTTCGAGCGCAAATCGTTCTCGCCTCAGAGCGAGCAGTTCCCCATCGTGGCGTGGATTGCGCTGATATTACTTGTCGCAGATGTCTTTGTCGTGACACGTAAGATTTCGTGGCTCAAACAATATAAGTTCTTCACACGCGAAGAGCAGAAAGGAGACAAGAAATGAAACCGATACTCACGCTTCTCGCTCTCGCCCTATTGGGCTCCGCCCCGGTACTCGGCGCAGAGACTGACAACAGCACCCGCCGCGAGCGCAATCTGATAACTGAGGGTAACAAGCTCTACCGTCAGGAACGTTATGCCGACGCCGAGGTGGCATATAAGAAAGCCCTCGAGCTTAACGCAATGAATGAGACTGCCCTTTTCAACCTTGCCGCCTCATATCTGCGGCAGGGATCTGCATCGGGTGAGAATCTCCAGGAGGCGACCCAGATACTCAACAATCTCGCCAAGAATGCCGGGGATCAGGCGATAGCCGAGCTGTCGTATTTCAATCTCGGCAATATCGCATATAATGCCAAGGAGTATCAGAAGAGCATAGAGCTTTACAAGAATTCGCTCCGAAAGAATCCCGATAACGACAAGGCCCGCGAGAACCTGCGTCTGGCACAGAAGAAGCTCGAAGAACAGCAGAATCAGGACCAGAACCAGGATCAGAATCAGGACAAAGACCAGAATAAAGATCAGAAGGACCAGAATCAGAACAAGGATAACAACAAGGATCAGAACCAGGATAAGAATAAAGACCAGGATAAAGATCAAAACAAGGATCAGAACCAACAGCAGCAACCCGACCAGAGACAGCAGAATCAGCAGCAACAGCCACAACAGGGAGGCATAAGTCCCGAGAATGCAGAGCAGATTCTAAAGGCGATGGAGAACGAGGAGAACGCTACCCGACAGCGTGTCGAGGCCGAACGCCGTAAAGCCGGAGCTCCGGGCAGACGTCAGGTTGCCAAGCCGTGGTAAAGGTTTTTCCTGTTTGTTCAACCTCATTTATCAAGCCTCACGATGAAACGATACATAACATTCATATTTACTCTTGCGTTCCTTGCCCTCTGCTCAAAGGCGGCCGATATCAGTTTCTCGGTCAAAGCCCCGGGCAGGACATACGAGGGAGAGAGGTTTGCCGTCACATTCAGGCTCACCAATGCCGATGGCTCTGACCTGCGCGTACAGCCCATCGACGGCTGCAAGCTCATCTATGGCCCGGCACAGTCTACGTCGCAGAGCTATCAGGTCATCAACGGCAGGGCGACATCCTCGTCGGCAACCGAATATACATATTATTACAGGGCCGAGAAGGCGGGCAATTTCACTATCCCCGCCGCCACCGTGACCGCCGACGGCAAGCGTTATTCGACCAAGCCGGTCTCATTTACCGTACATCCGGCCTCCGACCGGAGCACTCCCGGGTCGCAGCGTCCCGTGGCTGTCGATGATGTCGACTCGCAGACGGCGGGTCGCAAGGTCAATGCTGACGACGTGTTTGTGCGCATCATCCTGTCAAAGTCGACCGCCTACGAGCAAGAGGCGATAGCATGCACGATAAAGCTCTATACAAAATATTCCATCTCTTCGTTCCTCCCCACACGTCAGCCGGCTTTTGACGGTTTCCTGATTCAGGAACTTGACGTACAGCCCGCGCTCAACCAGCAGGAGACATATCGCGGACAGGAATATATGACCGCCGTGCTCAAGGAGTGCATCATATTCCCGCAGAAAAGTGGCCATCTAACCATCAACTCGGGCAACTATGACATCTCGGTGGTGCAGTATGATAATGTGAACATGGGCATGTTCCAGGTGCGCCAGCCACGCGAGCAGAAAATCAAGGTCAGCTCAAACTCGGCGTCTATAGACATCAAGCCTCTTCCCGAGCCGCGCCCGGCCGGATTCAGCGGTGCTGTCGGCACATTCACGGTAGATTCCCGTCTCGTGGGAAACTCCTTCCGCACCAATGACCCCGCCACCCTCATATATACTATATCGGGTACAGGCAACATCAAATACCTCAAGGAGCCAACCATAGATTTCCCCTCCGAGTTCGAGCAATACTCGCCCAAGAGCGACATCCAGACCAGTGTCCGCGGCAATGAGGTCTCGGGCACCATGACGGTCGAATATACCTTTGTGCCGCAGAGTGTGGGCACTTTCACCATCGGCAGTGACAAGTTTGTCTATTTCAATCCATCGACGGCAAAGTATGTCACCCTCACCACTCCGACATATCCGATCAAGGTCGCCAAGGGACTGTCATCACCTGCGGCTACAGAAGACCAGAAAGCCATCGAGAACAAGAATTCGGACATCCGTCATATCTATCTCGGTTCCAAGAATCCTTCGATGTCGCACCCGCTCGCTGTGCGCCAGCTATATTACTGGATGCTCTATCTCGGACTTGCCGTCATAGCGGGGGGTATCATCATGTTCAACCGCAAGGCTGCGCGCCGCAATGCCGATGTGGCAGGTCTGCGTAACGCCCGTGCCAACAAAGTCGCAAAACGCAGGCTCAAGACTGCCGAGAAATATCTCAAGGAACAGAATTCGGAAAAATTCTACGAGGAGATGCTTCGCGCTCTCTGGGGCTACCTCTCCGACAAACTCTCCATACCCACGTCGCAGCTCACGCGCCAGAACATAGCCGAGACCCTCAGCGGGAAGGGCTATGGCGAAGGTGCTATCGAGCCGATTATCGCTGTCATCGACGACTGCGAGATGGCACGCTATACCCCCGAATCGTCATCGCGCATGGATACGGTCTATGCCGCCGGCGCGGAAGCTATCAATAACATTGAACGCAATTCAAAATGACAAGATATATAATCTTTCTGCTCGGCCTCGTGCTTGCCTCGGTGACGGCTCGCGCCGACTCACCGCTTATCCAGCAGGCCGACTCGGCATATACCTCGGACGATTTCGCGACCGCGGCTTCCTTCTATCTGAAAGCAATATCCGAAGAGGGGCCCTCAGCCAAACTATATTATAACCTCGGCAACACATATTACAGGATGGGGGAGATGGGCAATGCCATCCTCTCATACGAACGCGCATTGCGTCTCGACCCGACCGACAAGGATGTCCGTAATAACCTCGATTTTGTCAACGCGCGCATCACCGACCGTCCCGGCGAGAGAGGCACATTCCTCGGCAACGCACTTGATGCCGTCTCTGCATCGGCCCGGTCCAATGTATGGGCCTGGATAGCATTCGGATGTTTTGCACTCACTGTCGCCGCGGTTCTGGCTTATCTGTTTGTAGACACGGTGGCTATCCGCAAGATTGGATTCTTCGGCGGCATAATAACACTGCTCGGCTGTATGGTGTGCATCTTCTTCGCATTCCGTTCGGCAGCAAACGCACTTGCTGACGACGTGGCCATAGTCACGGCTCCGTCTACCATCCTTAGCACGGTTCCCCGCACACCCACCGACCGCTCGCAGGAAGCCATGCTGCTGCACGAGGGCACACGGGTTATGATACTCGACTCGGTCAGCTCGACATCTGCACGCGATTCGGTGCGCAGCGTGTGGTATGATGTGGAGGTCGACAATGCCCACCGCGCATGGATTAATGCCGAGGACGTCGCCAAGGTCATAGAGTAAATTATAAATATCAACTTATTTTCAATCAGTTAACATAAAATGTGTTGTAAAACATATTTTATTTTAGCTGATTTTCTTGTTTAGTCCGATTTTTAATCCTAATTTAGTGGAGCGGATTAGAGAATACCGCAGCATCCTTAAAACAACACAAACCGTATTCCCCCAACCCCGTTAAATCTTGAACAGATCATGACAAAAACTATCACCTTCAACGACCTTCGCCGTATCAAGGACAGCCTTCCTGACGGCTCGATACGCCAGATAGCAGACCGCCTCAACGTCACTCCCCAGACCATCCGCAACTATTTCGGAGGCACCAATTACGAGTTCGGCAAGAACTGCGGTGTCCACATCGAGCCCGGTCCCGACGGAGGCATTGTGGTGCTCGACGACACCACCATTTATGACATGGCTGTGGAGATTCTCCAGGGCCAGAACAAGGAAGACTGACCCCACGGAGCGTACACTCCCCGAGGCCGGTCGTTTTCGTAAATATAACTGCGAGAACAACCTCAGGCACGACTATTGAAAGGACAGAATCTCATTTGGGCTACCTGCCATCTGACTTTTTGTCCTTTCATTTGTTTACAAAAAACAGTATATTCATCATTCCCATATTTTCACAACTATGCTCACAGACCGACTGATTACCGTAGCGATACATACATACGAACGGGCCCACAGGCTCAAGACCATACTCGAGGCCGAAGGCATCGGCGTGACTCTCCAGAATGTAAATCTCACCAATCCGTCGATCTCTGCCGGTGTCAGGGTGAGGATACGGGAGTGCGACCTGCCTCTGGCCCTCAGGCTCATCGAGAATATCGAGATACTTTCTCCCCAGGCGATGGCCGAGCTTGACTCTGCTGCCGCCACGATACTTGTTCCCGTCGATTTCTCAGACTGCTCGTTCCGTGCGGTAGACCTTGCGTTCAGACTCGCAGAGATACACAAGGCACCGGTGACCATAATTCACTCCTATATTGACCCTGCGTTTACCTCTCAGTCGGCAATGCAGCTTTCTGACACTCTGACATTCGACCCAGGCCTTGACAGTGCCGATCCTGTCGAGGAGATGGAAGAGGAAAAGACTGTCACTGCCATAGCGCGCACCCGCATGGAGAAGCTTGTCGCCGACATACGTGAGAAGATTAAGGCCGGAGTCCTTCCGCCGGTGAAATTCACTCATTCTATCGTCGAGGGGCTGCCCGAGGAAGTGGTCAACGAATATGCCGAGTCCCACAAGACAATGCTCATAATAATGGGGACCAAGGGCGCGGGTTCACGCGACCGCGAGCTGCTGGGCAGTGTGACAGCCGAAGTGCTTGACGCATGCAAGGCACCCGTCCTGACCGTGACTCCGACACTCGACACAAGCCGTCTGTCTTCGATAGATAATGTGGTGTTCTTCGCGTCCCCGTCACAGGAAGATATTCTGGCACTCGACGCGCTCTACCGTATTTTCCCTGACCGTCCTCTCGATGTCACGCTGGTGCGCCTTCCCCGAGGACGTTTCGCTGCCAACTCTCCGGGCTCTATGGAGCGCCTGCTCAAATACTGCAAGGAGAACTATCCCGCCTATACCTTCAGCACATCGCATCTCGATCTCGACAACCCGGTCGAAGACCTCAAGGAGATAACCGCGGCCCACAAGGTCGACATGATGGTGATGGGCACAAGACGCAAGAACATCTTCTCGCGTCTGTTCAATCCCTCGTGGGCACACCGACTGCTATTCCATACAGATATGCCCATTATGTCAATCCCCGTGCAATCGTGATGTTTTTTTGCATATTTTTTGCTAACTTTGCCGAAAATTTCAAAAAAGAACCATTATGATGACTGACAGGCGCTACAATCTCCGCGGAGTCTCGGCCTCTAAGGAGGATGTGCACAACGCTATCAAGAACGTCGACAAAGGCGTCTTTCCTCACGCTTTCTGCAAGATAATCCCAGACATACTCGGTGGTGACCCCGAGTGGTGCAACATCATGCACGCCGACGGTGCCGGCACGAAATCCTCGCTCGCCTATGCATACTGGCGCGAGACCGGCGACCTGAGTGTGTGGCGTGGCATAGCACAGGATGCGCTGGTGATGAATACCGACGACCTGCTCTGTGTAGGTGCCACCGACAACATACTTGTCTCGTCGACAATCGGGCGCAACAAGAACCTGATTCCCGGCGAGGTTATCTCGGCCATAATCAACGGCACCGAGGAGCTGCTTGAGACCCTGCGCGGCATGGGTGTGGGCATCTACTCGACAGGCGGCGAGACCGCAGACGTCGGCGACCTGGTCCGAACCATCATCGTCGACTCGACAGTGACATGCCGCATGCGCCGCGCCGATGTCATAGACAACGCCAACATCAAGGCGGGCGATGTAATCGTAGGTCTCGCATCGTTCGGGCAGGCCACATACGAGAAGACCTATAACGGCGGCATGGGCAGCAACGGCCTGACATCGGCACGACATGACGTATTTGCGAAATATCTTGCCGAGAAATATCCCGAGACATTCGATGCCGCGGTACCTGAAGACCTCGTGTATTCAGGCTCGTGCCGTCTCGACGACCCGGTCGAGGGGACTCCACTCACTGCAGGACAGCTCGTGCTTTCTCCCACCCGCACATACGCGCCCGTCATCAAGAAACTCCTCGCCGAGATGCGTCCCGCCATCCACGGCATGGTCCATTGCACAGGCGGTGCCCAGACCAAGGTAATGCATTTTGTCGAAGGCAAGCACGTCATCAAGGACAATATGTTCCCCGTTCCCCCTCTGTTCGACCTTATACGCCGCGAGAGCGGTACTCCCTGGGAGGAGATGTACAAGGTCTTCAACATGGGACACCGCATGGAGATATATGTCGCCCCGGAGCATGCAGCCGAGGTGATGGCTATCTCCGAGAGCTTCAGCATCCCGGCCCGTGTCGTCGGCAGGGTAGAGGACGCTCCCGTCAACAAGCTCACTATCAAGACATCCGAGGGGATATTTGAATATTGAACCATACAGTGATATGCGGGAACGCGGAAGCCCGTATTCCCGCATATCATTTCTTCAGATAAGACACGTTTACAATTATCAATCCTACAGTTATCATGCGCAAGACTCTCCTCAGCCTCATCCTTCCCGTTGTTGCGTCTCTCTGCATACTCCCTGCAGCCATATCCTGTGGCTCACGGACCGTAGCGGATGGCACCGATGGCCCTCACAAGCTCCCCGACACACTAACGGTGGCCACACTTTACAGCCCCGAGTCATATTTCATATACAGAGGCCAGGAGATGGGCTATGATTACGAGCTCCTCACCACTATGGCCGCAGACAAGGGCATAGCAATAAAGCTCGAGATAGCCTCGTCGCTGTCGCGCGCCGTCGAGATGCTTGACTCAGGCAAGGTAGACCTCATAGCCTATGAGGTACCCATCACCGCCGAATACAAGGAGAAGGTCGTGGCATGCGGTCCAGAGAATATCACAACCCAGGTACTCGTGCAGCCAAAGAGGGGAGACACCGAGCTGATAACCGATGTCACCGACCTCGTGGGCAAGGATGTATATGTCGAGGCCGACTCGAAATATGAGGCCCGCATCGAGAACCTGAACGAAGAGCTCGGGGGCGGCATACGCATCCATCCTGTCAACCGCGACACCATGATTACCGAAGATCTCATAGCCATGGTAAGCGACGGTGAGATTCCGCTGACAATCGTCGACAGCGACATCGCACGCATCAACAAGACATACTACAACGATCTTGACATCACGCTTCCCCTCAGCTTCGAGCAGCGCTCGGGGTGGGCTGTGGCTCCCGACAAGAAATGGCTTGGCGACAGCATCGACGCATGGCTCAACATCGACGCGCACCGCAGCGAGCAGGCCCAGCTCCTGAAACGTTATTTCGAACTGAGCAAGAACGAGCCCGGTAACGCGCGGTTCAATCCCACGGCATCAAGGGTATCTCCCTTTGACCACCTGTTCAAGGAATATGCCGCGCAGTATGGCTGGGACTGGCGTCTGCTTGCCTCACAGGCCTATGTCGAGAGTAAGTTCGACTCGACGGCAGTATCGTGGGCCGGAGCCCGCGGATTGATGCAGATAATGCCGCGTACCGCCAAAGGCTACGGGCAATCTGCAAAATCCGTCATGAAAAATGATGTCGCCGTGGAGACGGCGCTGAAGCTGCTGCGCGACCTCGACAAACAGCTCGCGAGCAAAGTCCCTGATGAGGACGAGCGTAAGAAATTTGTCATAGCATCCTACAACTCGGGGCTTGCCCATGTGCTTGACGCAATCGCCCTGGCTAAGAAATATGGTCTAAATCCTCAGAAATGGGACGGAAATGTGGCAAAGGCCATGTTGTGGAAATCCAATCCGAGATACTATAAGGACCCCGTCGTCAAATACGGATACTCTCGTGGCCGCGAGACCTTCGACTATGTGAACAGGGTCTATGCATACTACGCAAAAGCTAAAACAAAGGTATAAACATATTCATTCACCTACGACTGATCAATGAAAAAGAACATCATTCCCATCGCACTTGTGCTTACCATCTGTGCCGGCACCATGTCGTCGTGCATAGGCAGCTTCGCCCTCTCAAACAAGCTGCTCTCATGGAACAAGCAGGTTGGCGACAAGATTGTCAACGAGCTCGTCTTCATCGCATTCTGTATTGTCCCTGTCTATGAGGTATCCCTTCTTGCAGATGTGCTTGTAATCAACTCCATCGAGTTCTGGAGTGGTTCAAATCCCGTCGCATGCGGCAAAAAAGTCATCGACGGTGAGGACGGACGCTATATCGTGATGTGCGACGGCAAAGGCTACACCATCACATCCGAAAACGACGGCACCTCGATGCGCCTCAACTTCGATCAGGAGGCACAGTCATGGTCTGTCGCTCTCCCTGACGGCTCTGATTTCGAGCTCATGACATTCGTGGACGACACCCATGTGTCTATGCCCGCAGCCGACGGCAGCCGTACGGTAGTCGAGCTCTCTGACGCCGGTCTCATGGCATACCGCAACATGTCGGGACTTGAGCTCATGGCCGCAAAATGAAAGGCGGGATGACATTCCCGAAGCTCGGATTCATCCCCGGCTATCAGCCCACGGTCATAGTCATCGCACTGATATTGTTCCTTACCCTCCTTCCCCGCCCGCTCGGGGAGGAGGATTTTCAGCTTTTCGAGGGAGCAGACAAGGTGGTGCATTTCATAATGTTCGGCGGACTGACGGGCACATTCATGTACGACCGCTGGCGCGCGGGGCATCCGCTGTCGCTCAGTGGCGCGCTCCTCACAGCCACTGCATCGGCTCTGTTCGGAGTCGATGTGGAGATATTGCAGTCCTTGATGCATCTTGGCCGTACCGGCAATGACCTTGCCGACATATTGGCCAACACGCTCGGAGCCTTTACGGCAATACTTGTGGGTTACAGATTCATACAGGGTCGACATCCTGATAGATGACTGCCCCTGTCAGCTGTCCTTTGGCTGTCATCTCTATCTTCACGTCACGCAACAGTGATTTTACTTTGGAAATCGAGGCATTAGTCTCGATTTTCAGCATTATACGTCTTATATAATAGTTCTGAACCCGGGCAACCGAAGGTTCTTCCGGCCCCGTCACGCGATTCCCTATCAGATCGCGAAGCCTTTTGGCGAGCGCATGCGCTACGGTGCCGACAGCCGTTGCGTCCTTGTGCTTGACATACACATAGATGACACGCACGAATGGAGGATAGCTGAATTTCTCGCGCTGTGCAAGCTCATAGCTGTAAAATCCGGCATAGTCGTGGTTCAGGATGAAGGGGAAGAGGGGATGTGACGGACTATAGGTCTGTATAGACACCACTCCGTCGCCATCCTTGCGTCCCGCACGTCCGGCAACCTGTTCTATCATGTTGAAAGCCCTCTCGGCCGAACGGAAATCCGGGAAGTTTATTATCGTGTCGGCATTTACCACGCTCACGACCCCCACATTGCCGAAATCCAGTCCCTTGGTCACCATCTGGGTGCCCACAAGTATGCTTGACTTCCCTTCTGAAAAATCATTGATTATATTCTCATAGCCGTCCTTGTTGCGTGTGGTATCCAGATCCATACGTGCGATCTTAACGTCTGGGAATGTTTGTTCGACCTCTTCCTCGATCCTCTCGGTGCCATAACCAAGCACCTCAATCGAAGGTTCCTTGCATGCGGGGCATATCTCGGGCACATCGTAGGGCGAACCGCAATAATGGCATAGAAGGCGGTCGAACCGACGGTGATACGTCAGCGCGACATCGCAATGGTCGCATTTGGGCACATATCCGCACTGCTTGCAACGAGCCACAGGCGCATAGCCGCGCCTGTTAAGGAACAGGATGGCCTGCCGTCCCTGCTCGAGTGCCGTGTTTACAAGCCGACGCGTGGCGAGTGAGAATATGCCGTTGACCTGTCCTTTCTTGCGGGCCTCGGTCATGTCGACAAGTTCCATAGCCGGGAGGCTTGCGCCTGCAAACCTTTCGGTCAGTTCTACAAGTCCAAAACGTCCCGTCTGAGCCTTCCAATAGGTTTCGATAGTCGGTGTGGCACTGCCCAGCAAGGTCTTGGCTCCGTGCATGGAGGCGAGCACAATCGCCGCGTCACGTCCATTGTAGCGCGGCGCGGGGTCTTGCTGTTTGAAAGAGCCCTCATGTTCCTCATCAACGATGACGAGTCCGAGCGAGGCAAATGGAAGGAATACCGCCGAGCGTGCCCCTATCACCACACAAGGTTCCTGCGATGACAGCATCTTCTTCCAGATATCGACACGCTCGTTGTCCGAGAATTTTGAATGATATATCACGACCTTGTCTCCGAACACTTTCTGCAACCGGGTCGTGAGCTGGGTGGTCAGCGCAATCTCGGGGACAAGATATAGGACCTGACGTCCGATTTTCAGCACCGAGTCAATCAGGTGCATGTATATCTCCGTCTTGCCGCTCGATGTCACTCCGTGGAGCAGGGTCACGCTTTTCGTTCCCCACGAGCGATGTATCTCTCCGAGCGCCTTCTCCTGAGCGGACGACAGGTGTGGTAGTACACCGCTGCCCGGGCCGTCGTACGAGAACCGTTCCACCTCCTTATGATATACCTCGACAAAACCTTTCTTGGCCATGGCTGCGATGACAGTAGTGGTCACACCACTGCGCTCCATCAGCTCGGCGCGCGTCACCTCGCGTGGCACAGGCATGCTCTTTTTCATAAAGCCTGAGAGTTCTATCAGGGTGAGAAGTGCAGTTTCCTGTCGCGATCCCTTCTTTACGGCATCAAATGCCGCATGCAGTCCATTCTGGTCATTGCGGTCGATGGTGAGCCGGACATAAGTCTCCTTGCGTGCATGATAACGCTCGACAAGATTTTCAGAAATCATTACGGCCCCGCGTTCCAACAGGGAGTTGACCGTAGGTCCGACAGTATTTATCTGAGTCAGTTTGCCGAGTTTCTCAAGAGACATACGTTTCTCTCCACTCGAGAGCAGGCCGTCCAGCACTGCCACCTCCTTCGCTGAAAGACGGTCGTCGGCATCCTCCTCAAAACCCTTGACCGGCGAGATGAATGTCTCGCTCTCTATCTTGAGTCCCGAGGGAACAGCAGCGCGGTAGACCTCGCCCGGGGTGCACAGGTAGTAGTCGGCTATCCAGTTCCAGAACTTGACTTGCGGATGACGCACCACCGGGCCTTCGTCTATCAGCATGGAGATGGGCTTGACCTCGTATCCCTGTGGCGCTATCGGCGTGAGGCCGCAGACGATGCCAGTATAGCTCTTGCGCCGCCCGAAAGGCACTATGACCCTATGTCCGACACGGATGTCGTTGACCATATCGCCGGGAATCCCGTATGTGAAAGTGCCGTATATGGGCACAGGAAGCAAGACTTCTGCAAACATCCTGAACGGTAATTTTGGTTTGGAGATGTAAAAATAGTGAAAAAACGAAATATTCTCAAATATTATTCCTAAATTTGCAAGACAAAGGCATAACAAGGCAGCAGGACGGTCGTGTCGCTTGCCGATGGCCCTCCGGGGCCTGGGCGGCAAGAGGAAAGTCCGGGCAACACAGAGCACCATACTCTCTAACAGTGAGCTGTCGGTGACGGCAGAGTAACGTGACAGAAAATAACAGCCACCCTAACGGGCGGTAATGGTGAAAAGGTGGGGTAAGAGCCCACCGGGTGCTGTGGCGACACAGCATGCCGCACGTCTTATGGGTTGCAAGGCCATGTATACCGGCGCGTGGAGCCGACATGTCGGTCTCCACAATGGGCTGCTCGTCCATTGCCGGGGGGTAGGCTGCTCGAGCGCCAAACAAGATTGCGAGGCGCCACTTAGATAAATGACTGCGACCGCCGCGGCAACCTGTCGGAATGTCTGACGAGAAGTCCCGCGACGACATAACCCGGCTTATAGTCCCGCTGCCTTTTTTCAAACAGTCCGCCCCCGACGCTCAATCCTGAGCATCGGGGGCGGATTCGTATCATGTAATCTCGATCTGTTGATTATTTCTGCTCATCCTTCGGAGCCTTGTCGATAAGGTCGAGGAACTGGTCGAGTTTGGGGGTAATGATTATCTCGGTGCGGCGGTTACGCTGACGGCCGAGCTCGGTCGAGTTGTCGGCGATGGGGTTGAACTCGCCACGGCCTGCTGCGGTCAGGCGCGAGGGGTTGACGCCGAAATCGTTCTGGAGCACCTGCACGATTGACGATGCGCGCAATGCGCTCAGGTCCCAGTTGTTGCGGATGTTGGTGCGCGAGATGGGCACAGGGTCGGTGTTGCCCTCCACAAGCACGTCATAGTCCTTGTAGTCTGTGATAATCTTGGCAATCTTGCCAAGGGTCTGCATGGCACGTTCGTTGACCTCATAACTGCCCGACTTGAAAAGCATATTGTCTGCAAGCGAGATATAGACAACACCCTTCAGCACCTTTACATTCACCTCGTCACTCTCGGCGCCGCTGAGCGAGCGGGTCAGGTTTGTTGTCAGCGCCAGGTTGAGCGAGTCGCTCTTCGACTTGGCCTCGACAAGCTGCTTGATATACTTGTTCGAGGCATTGATCTGGTCGACGAGCTTAGAGATGTTGACATTGCCCTGGGTGTTCTGCTGGATGGAGTTGTCGAGCGTCTTCTGCAGATTGGCATAGTTTGCCTTCAGCTGCTCGTTGTTGCGGCGGGCATCATCGAGCATGGCCTGGAGATTATTGCCGTTGGTGCGGCTCTCAGCCAGGCTCACCTGCATCGTTGTATAGTTCTGCTGGAGGGCACGATGTTCCGCCTGCAGGGCCGCATATTTCTTGTTGCTCACACATCCCGTGAGGGCAACTGCTGCGCATAGCACAATCAGACTTCTCATTTTCATAGTCATACGTATGTTGATGTTTTAAACGTTGATGATTATATCTTCTCTATCCTGAACACCACGGGGCGTGTGCCGTCCGGGCAACAGGCCATGATGACGCCGTTCTCGCCCCTCGACTCCGGGCAGTGTGCGGCATCGGCCAGGCATCCGGCCAATACCTCCCATGCCTTGGGGCAGAACCCTTGGGGGCACCCTCCGGCGAGTTCGAAGACCTGCCCGGTGCTGAATGCCTCGCAAGGGCCGCACTCGGGATCCTCGAGCGACAGGCTCTGCAGGTCGGTGAAACAGTTGCGCCTCACCACAGTCACCCGCGCGCCGGATATCCTTCTCCTTTCCGATGCAAAGGCATCTGCACCTCCGAGCCCTATGGCACCCATGGCGAGCGCCGCCATCTTGCAAAAACTTCGTCTGTCCATATTTATCTACAAAGTTAACACTTTTCGGTGTGTTTTCGATTGAAGAAACCGCAAAAACACACTTCCGTTAACACTTTGCACATAGTATGGGGTATAATTTCAGCATTTTTCACTAACTTTGCACAAGATAACCGATCATCACATTGCAATGTCAAAAATAGGAAGCAAACACACTCCGAGCGGCCGCAAGGCGATGCTGCTGGGGAGTGGAGAGTTAGGTAAGGAAGTTGCCCTCGAGCTGCAGCGCATGGGCGTCGAGGTTGTCGCCTGTGACAAATACCCCTGGGCTCCGGCCATGCAGGTAGCGGACAAGGCCCTCGTGTTCAATATGCTTGACCCCGATGCGCTCCGTTCTGCCATCGAGAGCGAGAAGCCCGACCATGTAATCCCCGAGGTTGAGGCGATAGCCACCCCCGTGCTTGTCAAGCTTGAAGAGGAGGGGGTACACGTCACTCCGACAGCCCGTGCGGCATTCCTCACCATGAACCGTGAGGGCATCCGCCGTCTGGCCGCTGAGGAGCTGGGATGCAAGACATCGCCTTACCGTTTCGCATCAGATTATGATGAGTTCAAGGAAGCTGTCAAGGCTGTGGGCATCCCATGTGTTGTCAAGCCTGTCATGTCGTCGAGCGGTCATGGCCAGAGCGTCATCAAGGCCGAAGCCGACATCGAGAAATCGTGGCACATAGCACAGGAAGGCGGACGAGCCGGAGCCGGACGCGTCATTGTCGAAGGATTTGTCGATTTCGACTATGAGATAACCCTTCTCACCGTCCGTTCGGTGTCAGGCACGCGCTTCTGCGAGCCTATCGGCCATATCCAGATTGACGGCGACTACCGCTATTCATGGCAGCCGCAGGCCATGACCCCAGAGGCCAAGCAGGCGGCACAGGATATAGCCCGCAAGGTGACAGACGCTCTAGGGGGATATGGCATATTCGGTGTTGAGCTCTTCGTCAAGGGTGATGAAGTCATCTTCAGCGAGGTATCACCCCGTCCCCATGACACAGGTATGGTCACCATGATTTCGCAAGACCTGAGCGAGTTCGCGCTACATTCGCGCGCATTGCTCGGCCTCCCCGTTCCCGACATCCGCTTCTATGGTCCTTCGGCATCACGCGCCGTAGTCGTGGAGGGAGACACCACTGAGATTGAGATGGACAACCTCGAGAAAGTACTTGAGGAGCCGGGGACCCAGATGAGAATCTTCGGCAAGCCCGAAATCAAGGGTCATCGCCGAATGGGTGTCATCCTCGCTACCGCCGACACAGTCGAGGAGGCAAGAGCCAAGGCTGAGAGAGCCTACGACAAACTCGTGGTACGCGTAAAATAATGTATCGTCATATCTCATCCTCCATAATAGCCTTTCTTATCGCTGTGGCCATCTTTCCGGTTACAGCGGCAGGAAAGGCTTTTTCCGAGAAAGATGTCAATGCCCTGATCGAAAGGCTCGACAATGAGCTTCGTAAGCGTGATTCATATATAGCAGAGCGCCGCGAGCGAATAGACTCACTCGAAAAGATGCAAGGGACAGTCGGAATCCCGGACAGCCTGAGGTATTCGGCCATACTTGGCCTCGGCGACGAATACAGCGCGTTCAACACAGATTCGGCCGTGATGTTCTATGATCTCGGTTACCGCAGTGCCCATACCGCAGGAGCTGACTCTGTGGCGTTGCGGTTCGCCTTGCGCAAGGTCAAGGTGCTTCCTCTCGTCATGTTCTTCGGGGAGAGCCATAAGCTCATGGACTCAATCAACCGCGTCAGTATCCCTGATGGCCTCAAGGCTGAGAAAGTTGAGGCTGAAAGGCAGATGCAGTTTTATACGGCAAATTTTTTCACTGAATACCCATCTGTCTACGACAGCATAATGTCCCTTCAGGACGAGGCACAGTCACGGCTGCTCACGCTGCTTCCCGAAGACTCTCCCGTCTACAAGCTGAATCTTGCCGAGCATTATTCGTACAGGGGTGACGATACCAAGGCAATGGTGATATTGACCGACCTTATTTCCGAGATAGGGGAGACCGACCCTCTTTATGCCCGTGCCACGCATCTGTTGGCCGAGATAGCGCGCGAAAGGGAAGACACGGAAGGCTATATGTATTATCTTGCCCTCTCTGCCATTGCCGATACCCGTTGTGCCACGCTTGAGGTCGCATCGCTCCAGGAACTTGGAAAGCTCCTCTATGAGAACGATGACATAGAGCGCGCCCACAACTACCTTGCGGTCGCCCTCAGCAACGCCGTAGACTGCCATGCTTCACTGCGCATAATACAGACATCCAAGTCCATTCCGCTCATCGAGTGCGCACACAAGGAACAGCTTCATGCCTCGCGCATGAGGATATATGCCGTCATTGTGGCCATGGCCATCTCGCTGATATTCCTCGCGGTTGCCATCAGGATTGCCAAACAACGCAACTCGCAGCTACGCACGATGACCGCACGCCTGACGGATGCCAGCAAGACAAAAGATGTCTATATAGCCCAGTTCCTCAATCTCTGCTCCATATATATGGACAAGCTGAACCAGTTCAACAAAGTGGTCAACCGCAAGCTTACAACCGGCAAGGTCGACGACCTGCTTAAGCTGACTAAATCCGGCAAGTTCATCGAAGAGCAGTCCAAAGAATTCTATGAGGTGTTCGACGATGCCTTCCTGCATCTTTATCCGAACTTTGTGGCCGAGGTCAATTCACTCCTCGAGCCTGACAAGCAGATTGAGCTCAAGGAGAATGAGAAACTTAATACGGATTTGCGCATACTTGCCCTGATGCGTCTCGGAGTCGAGGACACATCGAGGATAGCGCAGATGCTCAACTATTCGGTCTACACCATATATACTTATCGTAATAAATTCAAGGGCCGCGCCATCAACCGCGACACGTTTGATGCCGATGTCATGGCAATACGCTCAGTGTCTCCACACGATGGCGCGAGCGGTTGACAGAAATCGGCAATGATATATAAAAGTGGTCTGAAACACCGTTTAAAAGGCCTTTTTCAAACCGGCAAGTTCTCAAATTCCCTATATTTTATTCATATTTTTATCTATATCACACAATATTATTCGACTGAAATACAAAGATATATCGTTTAAGTACATTTATATTTTCTCAATCGCCATCCTTATAGCTTGACTTTATGGGCGCCGAATTACTAACTTTGCAGTACAGACAGGCGACTGTCATAGTTAAGTATAAGAATTTGCAAGAAAAATATCATATCGGAAATTTGTATTTAAGAATGATGCATGGATTATAAGAAACGAATTGCATAATAGTAAATGTGTTTTTATGTTAGGTTTGTAGAGTCTTATTGCTAAGACGGCAGAGGAGCCCCTTCGTGAGAAGAGACTCCTCTGATTCTTTTTTGGGGTCTGTGTTTTTGCGGTATGACAAAAAATGAGTAATTTCGCAGTGAAATGTTCAGATCATTCACACTTAATATCCGTGGCGAGCTTCGCCAATATGACCGTCCTCAGGTGATGGGGATAGTCAATGTCACCCCTGACTCATTCTTCGCCGCCTCACGTACGGCAACTGAGTCGGCAATAAAGGAGCGGGTGAGACAGATGCTGGACTCCGGTGCCGATTTCATCGACATAGGAGCCTATTCCTCACGTCCGGGCGCTGACGAGGTGACACCCGAAGAGGAGATATCACGCCTTGACGTCGGCATGAAGGCTCTGCGTGAGATGGCACCCGACATCCCTGTCTCTGTAGACACGTTCAGAGCCGATGTCGCCCGGACAGCCATTCTTGAGCTTGGCGCCGACATCATAAACGACATATCGGGTGGAGACCTCGACCATGAGATGGCCGATACCGTAGCTGAGCTTGGTGTACCCTATATATTAATGCACATGCGCGGAACCCCATCGACCATGCAGACGCTGACGGATTATAATGATGTCACAGCCGATGTCATAGCCGACCTGTCGCGAAAGCTAAGGGAGCTGCGTCTGAAGGGTGTCGCGGATGTCATTGTCGATCCGGGCTTCGGCTTTGCCAAGACGGTAGGACAAAACTACGACATGATGCGTAATCTTGAGGAATTCACAAGGCTGCTGGACGCCCCCCTTCTCGTGGGGATATCGCGCAAGTCCATGATTACGAAGCTTCTCGGCATTACCCCAGATGCTGCCCTCGCGGCTACGACAGCGCTAAATACCATAACCCTGACGCGAGGCGCATCATTTTTGCGCGTGCATGACGCGCTCGAGGCCTCCCAGGCCGTCAGGATATACGAAGCCTCGACAAACCGACAATAAACATTTCAAAAGGATAAGCACGTGGATCAGTTCGGCATACGCGACGTCTTCGACATAGCCATAGTGGCTCTGCTCCTCTTCTACCTTTACAGGATCATGAAGGAGAGCGGCACCATAAACATATTCTTCGGAGTCCTCGCCTTCATAATGGTGTGGGTGCTCACATCTCAGATACTTGAGCTCAAGCTGATCGGTTCGATTCTCGACCAGTTCATGGGTATAGGGCTTCTGGTGCTCGTGATTCTCTTCCAGGATCAGATAAAGCGGTTCCTGGTCGAGCTCGGAGACCACAAGCGATGGAAATTCCTCAAGAACCTGTTCAGGCACGACAAGGCCCAGGAGGGCGCAGATACCCGCAAGTATGTGCTCCCGATAGTATATGCCTGCATGAACATGTCTAAGACCAAGACAGGCGCCCTGATCGTGATACGCCAGGAGATGTCGCTTGAATCATACGAACGCAGCGGCGACATCATAGATGCCGACATAAACTCACGTCTCATTGAGAATATCTTCTTCAAGAACTCACCACTCCATGACGGCGCCATGATAATAGACCACGACCGCATACGCAGCGCAGGATGCATCCTCCCCGTGAGCCATGACCGCAATGTGCCACGCGCCCTCGGCCTGCGCCACAGGTCGGCCCTCGGCATCTCTCAGGCCACGGATGCGTTCGCCATAGTGGTTTCGGAGGAGACGGGCAACATATCGGTCGCACACCGCGGCACACTGCACACAAGGCTCAGCTCGACCGAGCTTGAGCACCGACTGTCGCAGGTAATGGCCGAGGAATGAGCTACACTGCGTTACGCCACAAAGCAATAGGGGGATATTATATCCGCACGAGAACGCCGTCCGGCCATTCCTAAAGGCAAATTCATGACGCCCACATTTGCTTCTGTCAGTTTTTTTGTGTAATTTTGTAGCTGAAATCCGCCGTTTCAACCCTCTCTCCTCCGGCAATACAACAGAAAACAACATAGAAGAGATTATAAGCAAAATGTCAGAAGAAGACAAGCAGAGAGAACAAGCCTATAGCGCCAGCAACATCCAGGTGCTCGAGGGCCTCGAGGCTGTGCGTAAGCGTCCGGCCATGTATATCGGCGACATCAGTGCCAAGGGACTCCACCACCTGGTCTATGAGGTGGTAGACAACTCGATTGACGAGGCACTTGCAGGCTATGCCACTCACATTGAGGTCACAATCAACGAGGACAATTCGATAACCGTTGTCGACAATGGCCGAGGAATCCCGGTCGACATGCACGAGAAGGAGCACAAGAGTGCACTCGAGGTCGTGCTGACGGTGCTTCATGCAGGCGGTAAGTTCGACAAAGGCAGCTACAAGGTGTCGGGTGGCCTTCATGGTGTAGGCGTGAGCTGTGTCAACGCCCTCTCGACATATCTCCGCGCCGAGGTGCGCCGTTCTGGCAAAATATACATGCAGGAGTACTCATGTGGCAAACCTACCACCGAGCTCAAGGTGATAGGAGAGAGCGAGTCAACCGGCACAACCATCACATTCAAGCCCGACGCCTCGATATTCACTGTCACCGAATACGACTATAACACTCTGGCCGTGCGTCTTCGCGACCTGGCATATCTCAACGCCGGGATCACCCTTACGCTGACAGACATGCGCCAGCGCGACGCCGAGGGGAATCCCCGCCGTGAGGTGTTCTATTCAAAGGACGGTCTGCGAGAGTTTGTCGAGTATATCGACTCGAACAAGGAATCGCTCATTGACGACGTGATACATCTCGCCACCGAGCGTCAGGGAATCCCTGTCGAGGTAGCTCTGACATATAACAACACGTTCAACGAGAACGTGCACTCGTTTGTCAACAACATCAATACCATCGAGGGTGGCACACACCTCAGCGGATTCCGCCGCGGCCTGACCACGACCCTCAAGAAATATGCGGACGACAACAAATTGCTCGAGCGCATGAAGGTCGAGATTACAGGTGACGATTTCCGCGAAGGTCTCACCGCCGTCGTTTCGGTCAAGGTGCTCGAGCCTCAGTTCGAGGGACAGACCAAGACCAAGCTCGGCAACAGCGAGGTGGCCGGAGCCGTATCATCGGCTGTCAGCGAGGCCCTGCGCAACTATCTCGAGGAGCATCCCAAACAGGCCAAGACCATTGTCGAGAAGATAGCCCTTGCAGCCCAGGCCCGTCAGGCCGCATACAAGGCCCGCAACAACATACTCCGTAAGTCGCCACTCGCCGGTGGCGGCCTTCCCGGCAAGCTGGCCGATTGCTCGTCGCGTCACGCCGAGGATTGCGAGCTCTTCCTTGTCGAGGGTGACTCGGCAGGCGGGACAGCCAAACAGGGCCGCGACCGCACATTCCAGGCTATATTGCCGCTGCGAGGCAAGATCCTTAATGTCGAGAAGGCAATGGACCACAAAGTGCTTGACAACAAGGAAATCCAGAGCCTTTATCGCGCTCTCCGCGTCACCATCGGCACAGACGAGGATCCCAAGGAAATCAATCTCTCGAAGCTCGCATATCACAAGATTATCATCATGACCGATGCCGATGTCGACGGCTCGCACATCGCCACACTGCTGATGACATTCTTCTTCCGCCGCATGCGGCCCGTCATCGAGCAGGGCTACCTCTATCTCGCCACACCGCCGTTGTTCAAGTGCACACGCGGCAAGGTTGAGGAATATTGCTGGACTGAGGCACAGGTGCAGCAGTTCATAGCCGTGAACGGTGACAAGACCAAGGTGCAGCGCTACAAAGGTCTTGGCGAGATGTCGGCCGAGGAGCTGCGCGACACCACCATGGATCCGGAGCAGAGACTGTTGAAGCAAGTCTCGATAAGCGATGCAGCCGAAGCCGACCGCATCTTCTCGATGCTCATGGGCGAAGATGTGGCTCCACGCCGCGATTTCATCGAGGCAAACGCCAATTACGCCAATATAGACGCCTGACAGGACACATATACGAGGGGTACCGATGAACCAATCGCGCCCCTCGTGTATTCTATATGTATAGAGCTGTTCATCATATAGAATTAAAATCGTTTTTCACCATGGTCAAAAAGACAAACTCCAAGAACGCCACACAGCAACTTGACGCAATGATCTCGGACTTTGTGGCAAAGCAGGAGAACAATACATACAACTACAAGCAGGTCTCGCATGCCATAGGCGCCACAACTCCGATACAGCAGCGCAATGTGGCCCTGCGGCTGGTCGAGCTCGCCTTCAACGGCGACATCATCGAGGTTTCGCCGGGCAAATACAAATCGCCCCAGCGCACAAGCGAGGCGACAGGTGTCTTCGTGCGCCGCAGCAACGGCAAGAACTCGGTGATAACCGACACGGACGGAGAGGCCATCTTCATTGCCGAACGCAACTCCATGCATGCACTCAACGGCGACAAGGTGCGTATCAACATAGCTGCCCGGCGCCGTGGCCAGGAGACCGAAGCTGAGGTTGTCGAGATCATAGAGAAGAAGGAGCAGACCTTCATCGGCACGCTCAAGGTCGACAAATATTTCGGCTATCTCCTCACAGACTCAAAATATCTCGCCACTGACATCTTCATCCCTAAATCAAAGCTGAAGGGTGGAAAGACCGGCGACAAGGCCGTGGTGCGAATCACCGAATGGAGGGACGACAGCAAGAATCCCGCCGGAGAGGTGCTTGACATACTCGGTACCGCAGGCGAGAACAATGCCGAGATACATGCAATCCTGGCCGAGTTCGGACTCCCGTACAAGTATCCTGTTGCCGTGGAGAAGGCAGCCGACAAGATTGATGCCGGAATAACCGACGAGGTTGTAGCATCGCGTCTGGATATGCGCGATGTGCTGACATTCACCATCGACCCTGCCGATGCCAAGGATTTCGACGACGCCCTGTCGTTCCGTCAGCTTCCCGGAGGCACATACGAGGTAGGCGTCCATATCGCCGATGTCACCCACTACGTACAGCCCGACACCATCATAGACCGCGAGGCACAGAAACGCGCCACATCTGTTTATCTCGTTGACCGCGTGGTGCCGATGCTTCCCGAGCATCTGTGCAACGGCATCTGCTCATTGCGTCCCGACGAGGAGAAGCTGGCCTTCTCCGTCATCTTCGAGATGACACCCGACGCCCGTGTGCTCAACTCCAAGATTGCCCGTACCGTCATCAAGTCCGACCGCCGATTCAGCTACGAGGAGGCACAGAGCGTGATTGAGACAGGCATGGGCGACTGCGTGGAGGCAATCACCACCCTCGACGGCCTCGCCAAGATACTCCGCAAAGAGAGATACGAGGATGGCTCGGTTGATTTTGACCGTGCCGAGGTCAAATTTGACATCACACCCGAGGGAAAACCTACAGGCGTGTATTTCAAGGTCTCCAAGGACGCCAACAAGCTCATCGAGGAGTTCATGCTTCTGGCCAACCGTACCGTGGCAGCTTTCGTCGGCAAGAACAAGGATAAGCGCAAGAAAGCGAAGGCATTCGTATATCGCGTGCATGACCAGCCTGACGCACAGCGTCTTGCAGATCTCGCAGCCATAGCCCGCAATTTCGGATACAAGGTGAAATCTGCCGGAACACCGCGCGAGATAAACCGCTCGATAAACAAGATGCTCACCGAGGTAAAGGGTCGCGGCGAGGAAAACTATCTGGCCACCCTGGCTATCCGTTCGATGGCCAAGGCAGTCTATTCGACCGAGAATATCGGCCACTACGGACTCGGATTCGAGTATTACACACATTTCACATCGCCCATACGCCGCTATCCCGACATGATGGTACACCGTCTGCTGGAAAGATATATGGCAGGCGGACGCAGTGTGAATGTGCAGAAACTCGAGGACCAGTGCAAGCACTCGAGCGAGATGGAACAGCTTGCAGCCAATGCCGAGCGCGCATCCATAAAATACAAGCAGGTCGAGTATATGCAGGACCACCTCGGCGAGACATTCTCTGGAATCATCTCGGGTGTAACGGAGTGGGGCCTCTATGTCGAGCTCAACGACAACCTCTGCGAGGGCCTTGTGCCGATGCGCGACCTCGCCGACGATTTCTATGATTTCGACGAGAAGAACCATTGCCTCGTCGGTCGTCGTCACAACAACCGTTACCGCCTCGGCGACAATGTCGACATACGTGTGGCACGCGCCGATCTTGAGAAGAAACAGCTCGATTTCGTCCTGGTCGACGACAAGGGCAACGCCATGAGGGGCGATGACCACATGGGCCGCAAGGCATCCGTAAAAGAAGCATTGTCAAATCAGCACGGCAAGAAAAAACGTCGCAAAAAGTGAAAGATTATCAGCAATATCTCGCCATGGTCGGCGAGGCTATATCAAGACTCCATCTGCCTGACAAGCCGGCAGGTCTCTACAACCCGATTACATATACCCTTGACTGCGGAGGGAAACGGCTTCGCCCGGTTCTGACCCTCGCTGCGTGTCAGGCTATGGGCAAAGACCCGATGACGGCAATACATCAGGCCATCGCCATAGAGATGTTCCATAATTTCACGTTGCTCCATGATGATGTCATGGATAAGGCAGATGTGCGCCGCGGACGTCCTACGGTACATGTCAAATGGAACGAGCAGACCGCCATCCTGTCGGGTGACGCCATGCTCACCACCTCGACCATGCTCCTCGCCGTCAAAGCCGGAGACAAACTGCAGACAGCTCTTGAACTGTTTAACGGCACTGCCATGAACATCTACGAGGGACAGCAGTATGACATGGATTTCGAGTCGCGCACGGATGTCACCGTCGAGGAGTACATGGAGATGATAAGGCTGAAGACATCGGTGCTTCTTGGATGTGCATGTGCCATGGGCGCGCTCATGGCCGGAGCCCCTATGGAGACCCAGATTAGATTCTTCGACTACGGCGTGAATCTCGGGCTGGCCTTCCAGCTTCAGGACGACTATCTTGACACATACGGCAATCCCGAGACTTTCGGCAAGGCAATCGGAGGAGACATCCTGAACGACAAGAAGACCTGGCTGCTCATAATGGCCCTCAACGAAGACAAGACGGGAACGGTTAAATCACTGCTCGGAAGCCGTGAGAATCCTCAGGAGAAGATAGCCAAAGTCCGCGAGGTATATGACCGTCTCAACCTCCCCGAGAGAATCCATGAGCTGATAAGCGCATATATCGACACTGCAATTAAGTGTCTTGACCATCTTGAACTCGGACCCGAGGCGCGAGCCTTCTTCATGGATCTTGCGCTCAAATCTGCATCACGCGACAAGTGAGCCTGTTTGACACCCATACACATCTTTACCTCCCGGAGTTTGAGGAAGATGCGACATCGGCGGTTGACCGCGCCATCGAGGCGGGGGTCAGCCGCCTGATGCTCCCCAATGTAGACCTGAACACAGTGGAGCCATTGATTGAGCTGCACAAGAAATATCCCGACAGCACATTGATGGCCATGGGACTGCATCCGACGGAGATAGGGGAGAGCTACAGGGACGACCTGGCCAAAATCAAAAATATCCTGTATTCCGCGCCCGATGATTTCAAGGCTGTCGGCGAGATTGGCATTGACCTTTACTGGGACAAGAGCTTCCGCAAGGAGCAGATGGAGGCTTTTGGCGAACAGGTGCGCTGGGCTGTGGAACTCGACAAGCCGGTAATAATACATTGCCGCGAAGGACTTGACGAGACGCTTGAGGTGCTGAACGGATTCGATTCGAAGCCAAAAGCGGTTTTCCATAGTTTCGGAGGTACCTCCGAGGATGTCAGGCGCATACTCGGGACAGGCGATTTCTATTTCGGCATCAACGGCATCGTGACATTCAAGAACTCGAAACTCCGCGAGACCCTTCCTGCCATTCCGATTGACAGGCTTGTCCTTGAGACAGACTCGCCATATCTTGCCCCGGTTCCATACCGAGGGAAACGCAATGAGAGCGCATACATTGTCAAGACTGCCCGTATTGTGGCTGACACTCTCGGTATCACCTTCGACGAACTTGCCGGGATTACGACAACGAATGCGAAAAATTTGTTCTGCCTCACTGACTAAAAGCACCTTCCGTTACGTTAAGTTTATATGAGACTTACGTTGACAATCACATTCCTTGCACTGATTTCATTACTCTCGTCCGCACAGGACTCGCTTTGGGTACATGTCAATATTCCCGTCGCGTGCATACGCGATGGCAAAAGCCATGCATCAGAGATGACATCCCAGGCTATCATGGGCACACCGATGCTCGTCCTCGAAGATGATGGCGGTGAATGGCTCAGGCTTCAGGGCCCTGATGGATACGAGGGATATATGAATGTCTCGAGTGTGGCACGTTTGTCACATCCCGCCATGCTTGAATGGCGCAGGTCGCCAAGAGTCACCGTGACATCGTTTGAAGAGAGCATGGTGTATGCTGATACAACCGACATCAGTCCGCGCAACTCCGTGTCACAGCTCGTCAATGGCTCAATACTCTCCGGCCACAGATCGGATGGAAAGTTCTCGGAAATCACGCTCCCCGACGGACGTCACGGCTGGATACTCTCATCAGCCGTAACCCCTATAGAGCAATGGGCGACACAGCCATTCGACGCCGAAGCAGTGCTCGGCCGATGTTACCGGCTGATGGGAGCGCCTTATCTCTGGGGTGCATGCTCGACTAAAAGCGTTGACTGCTCCGGCCTTGTGAGGGTGGCTTTGTATGCCAACGGAATACTCACGCTGCGCGACGCCCGTCAGCAGATTGAGATTGGTCGCCGCATCGAACCCGATGACACAGCATCCCTGCGACCTGCCGACCTGCTGTTTTTCAGTTCGGTGCCCGACGGCCGCATCTCGCATGTCGCCGTATATGACCGTGACCGACTATACATCCACTCATCGGGACGTGTCAAGACCAACCGCATGGATGCCTCTGACCCGGATTTCGGGCCGAGGACATATCGTGGAGCCTCGCGCATCGACGGCATGACGGGGACGCCCGGAATCTGGCAAATAATAGACCATCCCTGGTATTTCTGATAAAACCATGATAACTTTCATCATCTGTCTGGCGCTCCTCGTGACCGCCTATTTCACTTATGGCCGCTATCTTGAGAAGGTGGCCGATGCCGATGACTCTAACCCGACGCCATCCATGCGCATGGCAGACGGTGTAGACTATATTCCCATGCCGAGATGGAGAGTGTTCCTGATACAGCTGCTCAACATCGCTGGCACAGGTCCAATCTTCGGCGCTATCCTCGGTGCCTGTTTTGGCCCGGTCGCATTCCTGTGGATCACATTGGGAGGAATATTCTTCGGCGCTATGCATGACTATCTTTCAGGCATACTTATCCTCCGTCACGACGGCAAGAGTCTGCCAGAGGTGATAGGCGAGTATCTCGGACTAAACGCCCGTGCAGTGGTGAGGGTCTTCTCGGTCGGTCTTCTCGTCCTCGTCGGGGCGGTATTCATACTCAGCCCGGCCCAGTTGCTGGCATCAATGGTTCCCGCGGTCGGCAAGGATGCCTGGGTATGGATTATCCTCGTATATTATGTCATAGCTACAATGCTCCCTGTCGACAAGGTGATAGGGAAGCTCTATCCTATATTCGGTATCGCGCTCATCGCCATGGCAGCCGGACTGCTTTTCGTCATCCTTTCCGGCGCATATCCCGTGCCTGAACTGACGACACTGCACAATTTCCAGCTCGACCCCGAGAAACTCCCCATTATCCCGACTCTTTTCATCACTATAGCCTGTGGGGCCATCTCCGGCTTCCATGCCACACAGTCGCCGCTGATGGCACGCTGCGTGACATCCGAGAAGAAATGCCGCTCGGTGTTCTACGGGTCGATGATTTCGGAGAGCGTCATAGCACTGATCTGGGCTGCGGTTGCCATGGCATTTTTCTATGGACCTACCGGTCTGGGCGAACAGCTTGCAGAGCATGGTGGCAATGCCGCCTGGGCTGTCGATGTAATCTCCCGATCGACCCTCGGCACTGTCGGCGCTGTGCTTGCGTTGCTCGGTGTCGTGGCGGCTCCCATCACATCGGGCGATACCGCCTTCCGTGGCGCGCGTCTTATCGTGGCCGATGTCTTCAACATAGACCAGCGTCCGATTTTGAAACGCTTTGTCATCTGCATACCGCTCTTCGCCATCGGATATGGCATCACGCTGATTAATTTCGATGTCGTATGGAGATATTTCGCATGGGCCAACCAGGCCCTGGCATGTGTGGTGTTATGGACTATCTTCGTGTGGCTTGCACGCAATGCCAAGAACTACTGGATAGCCCTGATCCCGGCTCTTTTCATGACATTTGTTGAAACATATTTCGTGCTTATCTCCCCGCAGTTCTTCGGATTTGGACATCACGGCCTGTGCATGGCCTGTGCTGTGGCACTTACATTCGGTTTCATGTATCTCGCCACAAAGTGTGTCAAGGGGAGCTCGAAACTGATCCCTGCTGAAAAATGATAATTGTCAATACAACATTCTATGTCGAGACATCCCTCGAGAAAGAGTTCATCTCGTGGGTCAAGGATACCTATATCCCCGGCTCGCCCCTGACACGCCCCTCCGTGGCAAGGATACTCGGTGCTGTCGAGGAGGGCATGACAGCTTTTGCCGTCCGTATGCATGCACCCACTGTCGCCGCCGCCGATGCCTGGGATAACGGGCAGGGCGCCTTGTTGCGGGGAATACTTGCCGAAAAATATGGACAGCGGATCCTGCATTTCACCACAATGATGGAGAATATACCCCTGTGATGGCCGACCAGTCGCTGAAACAGTTTGACAGAATAATAATCGGCATAGACCCCGGCACAAATGTGATGGGATATGGTATTCTTGGTGTTAAAGCAAAGAAACCGATGCTGATAGCTCTCGGAGTGATAAAGCTGGACCGCTTCGAGAGCCATTATCTGCGTCTGCGCAGGATATATGACCGTGTTCTGTCGCTGACCGAGCAGTATCTGCCAGACGAGATGGCCATCGAGGCTCCATTCTTCGGCAAGAATGTGCAGTCCATGCTCAAGCTTGGCCGAGCGCAGGGTGTGGCCATGGCCGCCGCGCTGTCGCGCGATGTGCCGATAACCGAATATGAACCGAGCAAAATAAAGATGGCCATCACCGGGACAGGTGCGGCCTCCAAGGAACAGGTTCGCGAGATGCTGAGAAGAATTCTGTCGATTCCTGCCGAGAGCCTTGATATAGAGCTTGACGCTACGGATGCTCTCGGAGCAGCTCTGTGCCACTTTTACGAATCCGCTAAACCGGCCATAGCCAAAGGTCCGCGTTCCTGGAAGGATTTCATCGCCAGGAATCCCGACAGGGTGAAGGGGTGAGGTCAGAATTTCCTCTTGAAATCGCGGATGGCAAATCCGATATGCCGCCAAAGAGTCGGGAACAGTCCATAGTATTTTGACATTATATTGAACCGTTCCATAAGCGATGCGCTATGATTGCGCGTCGTGAGTCCTTCGGAAAGATAGTCGATTATCACACCGTCGATATAATGGTTGCGGTGCGAGCGCTGCAGACATCTTATGCACCACTCATAGTCGGCCGAGAACCTGAATCGCGTATCATAATTATTGGTCAGCTTGCGCAACACTATAAAGGCCTGATGACACACCACCATGCCTGTCTTGAATGACTCGAGACTGAGGTCAGAAGGCGCTGTGAGATGACGGTCTGAGATTTTTTTGCCCGAGGCATCCACTATGTCGGTCTGCCCGTAGATGATTCCAGGATAGTCGTGATCCATGGCTGCATCGGCAATCGTCTGGAGTGTGTCGGAGGAATGGAACGCGTCTCCTGCATTCAGGAACATCACATAATCCCCATCTGCCATCCCGAGACCTTTGTTCATGGCATCATAGAGGCCGTTGTCAGGCTCTGACACCATCTTCATGTTCGGGATACCGGCGTCGAGCGCAAGTTGCACGGTAGAATCAGTCGAACCGCCATCAACAAGTATGAACTCATATAGCCCGCATGTCTGCTCGCGGATGCTGCGCAGGGTTGCGGGGAGTGTCGACCCGGCATTACGGGTTACGGTGATTATCGAGATGAGCGGGTTCATAGCCGTGATTGTTTTATCGGATGCATGGACGTATGTGCAAATTTAGTTATTTCCACAATCCGCGCCAAATAATCGGGACAAATTCGGATTAAAGATTTTCAATAATCGCAGATAATCGCTAACTTTGATGTAGAAAAAACGAACTATATCTAATGAATCAGGAATTTGCATCGCGCCTTCTCGAGGAGGCGGTGACCGAACTTTCGCGGCTGCCAGGCATCGGGCGCAAGACGGCCCTGCGTCTGGCCTTGCACATTTTGCGGGGTGACGAAGCCCGTGGCATCCGCCTCGGACAGGCCATAATAGATATGCGTCAGGGTGTGAGATATTGCGACGTATGCCATAATATCTCCGAGACAGAAATCTGCCCGATATGTGCCGACCCCTCGAGAGATGCGCGCACAATCTGCGTGGTGGAGACTGTAAAGGATGTGATGAGCTTTGAGAACACAGGCCAGTACACGGGACTCTACCATGTTTTGGGCGGAGTCATATCGCCAATGGACGGAATCGGCCCCGACCAACTTGAGATTGCATCACTCATATCGCGTGTAGAGGCCGGCGAGATTGACGAGGTGATATTGGCTCTCAGCGCAACTATGGATGGGGAGACCACCAATTTCTATATTTACCGCAAACTTGCGCCGTACCCCGACGTCAAGATAACACAGCTTGCGCGCGGCGTGTCGGTGGGCAACGAGATTGAATATACCGATGAGATAACCCTCGGACGTTCGCTGCTCAACCGTACACTCTTCGCGGATTCAATCAAGAAATAGGAGTCGGCTCAGGAGTTAAGCTCCTCGGCCTCCATCGAGGCGAGTTCCCACATTGACATGGCATTCTCGAGCTGCTTCATGGCAGTGGCGTGACGCTCATATATGTCCGGGTCAGACGACCCGGCGGCAAGTTCCGCCTCGATTGCGGCAACGACACCTTCAAGCCTGCTCACCTCGGCCTCGGCCTCCTCGACTTTCTTACGGGCGCGCTTCAGCACTTTGTCGCGCTCTTTCTGCTCGGCATAGCTGAGTTTGCGCGATGACGCTTGCGTTGCGGATGCCTGTTGCGGCATCTGCTTGGGCTGGATATTATCTTTGGCTTTAGGCTGTGCAGGTTTCTCCGGTTTCTGGGTGCGCTCAAGCTCTGCGAGCGAGGCAAGTTTCTTCTTCTCAAGAAACTCATATATGCCTCCCAGGCACTCCTTCACTTCTCCGCCTCCAAACTCATAGACTTTCTCGACGAGCCCGTCAAGGAACTCACGGTCGTGACTCACGACAATGACCGTGCCGTCAAATTCCTTTATGGCATTTTTGAGTATGTCCTTGGTCTTCATGTCGAGGTGGTTGGTGGGCTCGTCGAGTATGAGCAGATTGACAGGCTCGAGGAGCAGCTTTATCATGGCAAGACGGGTTTTCTCACCGCCCGACAGGACCTTTACCTTTTTGTCGGACGCCTCGCCACCAAACATGAAAGCACCGAGTATATCTCGTATCTTGGTACGGATGTCGCCCACAGCGACACGGTCAATGGTATCGAACACGGTCAGCTCACCGTCGAGAAGCTGCGCCTGGTTCTGGGCGAAATATCCGATCTTGACATTATGTCCGACTTTCAAGGTACCTGTATAGGGAATCTCGCCCATTATACATTTCACGAGGGTCGATTTGCCCTCGCCGTTCTTGCCGACAAAGGCTACCTTCTCGCCACGTTTTATAGTGAATGTGGCATGGTCAAATACCTGATGGTCGCCGTATGCCTTGCCGAGGTCATCGACAATGAGAGGGTAGTCGCCCGAACGCGGAGCCGGGGGAAATTTGAGGTTCAGATGCGACGTGTCAACCTCGTCAACCTCTATGCGCTCAATCTTGGCAAGCTGTTTGATGCGGCTCTGTACCTGCACGCTCTTGGTGGCCTTATAACGGAAGCGCTCGATAAAGTCCTCGGTCTCCTTTATCATTTTCTGCTGGTTCTGATATGCGCGCATCTGCTGTTCCAGACGATCGGCACGCAGAGACACATATTTCGAATAGTTCACGGCATAGTCATATATCTTGCCGAGTGATATTTCGATTGTGCGGTTCGTCACATTGTCAATGAAGGCCCTGTCGTGACTCACGAGCACAACGGCACCAGCCTTGGTGACAAGGAAATTCTCGAGCCACTGTATGGACTCAATGTCAAGATGGTTCGTAGGCTCGTCGAGCAAAAGGACATCCGGGCGTCTCAACAGAAGTTTGGCCAGCTCGATACGCATGCGCCATCCGCCCGAGAATTCAGCGGTTGGACGGTCAAAATCCTCTCGCCTGAAACCGAGACCTATCAGGGTCTTCTCCATTTCGGCCTCACAGTTCTCGCTCTCCTCCATGGCCAGACGGTCTGTGAGATTGGTCATCCTCTCGATAAGGGTCTGATAAGCCTCGCTCTCATAGTCGGTACGCTCGGCAAGTTCGGCGGTCATCTCATCGAGGCGCTGATGCATCTCCTTGATATGACTGAACGCAGTACGCACCTCGTCTACCACAGACGAGGTATCGTTTATGGTCATGTGCTGGGGAAGATAGCCTATGGTGGTGTCTTTCGGGACAGTGACGCTGCCGGAGGTTGGCTGCTGCAAACCTGCTATTATCTTAAGCATTGTGGATTTCCCGGCGCCGTTTTTGCCGACCAGGGCAATCCTGTCCTTATTATTGATGATATATGATATGTTGTCAAACAGGCATTTCGCGCTGAATTCAACCTTCAGGCTATTTATCGAGATACTCATTACTCCAATTCATTTCAAATCAGAGTACAAAGTTACTGAGAATTTCGCAGATTAACAAGTCACGCGTCAATGCCACATGAAAGGATGTTTATGTTCAGGATCTGGGATAAATGATTCATAGGTCTGATCATCATAATAAACTACAATTCCAGTCACTCGTTTACCGATGCCCGGCTTGACCGAAATAGTTTGCGTTTCTGTATTCGGCTTCTGTTCAAACTGTTTCGTGTCATCCTTTGTGTTTGCAAATTCAAACGTATGAGTGTCTTCGGCGGTTGACATTTCATCAGCCGATGTTTGCGAATCAAAATCGGATGTATTTGCAAAACTGAACTCACTTTTGGAGGATGCGATATCGGTGTTTGGGTTTGCATCTGTTGATTCTGCAAATTCAAATTCAGCCTCGGCATCATCAGTGAGAAGGCTGGGAGAGTGGGGGAGCGAAGCTACTGTCTCGCTTGTCGTAGGCATCTGAGTATTAGCATTATTATCACCTATGAGCATGTTTCCTTCACCAAACATCATCCATATTATGGATAGGTCGGGATAATACTGATGAATCTTTCCTATAATCTCATCACTCACCTTTTTATTCCTTCCGGCCAGAAGCTGTGAGGCAGTAGGACGCGGAATGCCGCATACATCTGCAAACTGAGTTACGCTTATCTGACGTAGGTCGAGATACTGTTTGAGTCTTGAAACAAGGTCCATAATTGCAAAATCAAATTTTATTTTACGAATTTCTATAATGCAAATGTAACTACAATTTTTGAAACAGCCAAATTTTTGTTGCATATTTTGTCATTTGGTTTCGCAAACAAGCTTCGTTGTTCCGTGGAACATTTTACATGGAGCATATTCCCGCACTAAAAATGGCTCTGTCCGAAGAACAGGGCCATATCTGATGTATGTGTTTAGATTTACCATCGTAACCAAATGTTTTCTCGCTAATTACACCAACGATTTCATATTCGCATATTGAATCAGAGTCTGGTTTGATATATCTAAAGCTATACTATAACATAATTATGTATATTAGTGAGTTTAAGTATGTTTACTTATCTGTGAATTAATCTTAACGGCTGTTTCGGCTTTATCGCGGACATGGTGGAAACATCGTTATGCAATCATGAACCAGTCTTGACTTTAGATAGGTTCTTGTTAACGATATACCCAAAATCGCATTGTTCTCAAAAACGAACAAGCCCGATAAGTTCTCATCCGCATCATAGGGTGCTTGTTTATTAAGCCGTTTAGAATGTAAATTCAAACTATGATAATGCAAACACGCGACCGTCAAGGACGCCTGTTTACTATAATAACAATCCTCAGCTTAAAATTCCTCCACATAATCAACGATTTAACACTCTGCAACCTAATTTTGTATTTTACATCGCATTTTATGGTGATTCTTTCTTTTTCTCGTTAGATTATGCGATAAATATCCCGTTATAAGGCGAATACATAAATGCAAGCATACATGATTGGCCTTCCATCCGC
Organism: Bacteroidales bacterium H5; assembly: GCA_001701225.1. GTDB lineage: Bacteria > Bacteroidota > Bacteroidia > Bacteroidales > Muribaculaceae > Duncaniella. Next base: position 104,953 of record DAAQ01000019.1, read on the forward strand.
ACTCCACCGATGCAAGAATAAGTCATAAGCCTTACTCAAAATGATTCCACGGCACGTGAACCGCATATAAATCCGCCACATCCAATCTTTCAGACGTGGTCGATAAATAGCCGGAGCCTCGTAAAGAGAGGGGGACTGGGGAACAGCTCGATTTTTCTCGATATTCTCACCTGTCATTCAAAAGGGGAGATTCTACGATAGACCTATTTTACATAATAGCAATTATGAGAAACTAACATCATATTTTTAAGGAGGCGATTATTTGCTCCGTATTGGAATAATGTGTAATTTTGCACCTTGAATTTGGCAACCCCAATCTTGTCGGTAGCCTCGCTCAAATTATCAATAACAGAAATGGAAATAATCCGCACTGTCGCTGAATTAAAAGAGAAATTAGATTCGGCCCGCGCCAAAGGTTCAATCGGACTTGTGCCGACCATGGGCGCGCTCCACGCCGGGCATAAGTCGCTCGTAGACCGTGCCCGTGCCGAAAACGACACTGTTGTCGTCAGCGTCTTTGTAAACCCCACCCAGTTCAACAATCCCAACGACCTCGCAACATACCCCCGGACTGAGGAAGCTGATGCCGCCCTTCTTGAGGCATCCGGCGTGGACTACGCCTTCATCCCCTCGGTCAAAGAGATTTATCCTGAACCAGACACAAGGGTGTTTGACCTCGGACCTGTCGCTGAGGTTATGGAGGGAGCCATGCGCCCCGGCCATTTTAATGGTGTAGCCCAGATAGTCAGCAAGTTATTCGCCTATACCCAGCCGACACGCGCATATTTCGGCGAGAAGGATTTCCAGCAGATAGCCGTGATACGCCGTATGGCCGAAATCGAGGGCTTCGACGAACTCGAGATTGTGGATTGTCCTATTCTGCGAGAGGCTGACGGGCTGGCACTTAGCTCGCGAAACGTACGCCTCACCGCCGAGCAGCGTTCTGTTGCCCCCGCTATCTCTCTGGTGCTCAAAGCAAGCCTGATATGGGCTAAAGACATGACTGTCAGCGACGTGAAGAGCCACGTCATCTCAACGCTCAACAGTTTTCCGTTCATGGATGTGGAGTATTTCGAGATTGTGGATGCCCTCACAATGCAGCCTATTGCCGAATGGAGCGACAGCACACAACCTGTAGGATGCATCACGTGCTATTGCGGAGAAGTACGCCTGATTGACAACATCAAATATCCCAAGGAGTCATGATGCTCGAGATGCTTAAGGCCAAGATACACCGTGTACATGTCACAGAGGCTTGTCTCGACTATATCGGCAGTATCACAATTGACCAGGATCTCCTGGACGCCGCCGGTATCCTGCCCGGCGAGAGGGTCTATATCGTCGACAACAACAACGGCGAGCGGTTTGATACATATACAATCGCAGGTCCGAGAGGCTCAGGAATGATATGCCTCAACGGAGCGGCTGCCCGCAGAGTCCAGGTTGGAGACATCGTCATCATAATATGCTATGCCTCCATGACTCCAGAGGAAGCGGCCACATTCAAGCCGAAAGTCATTTTCCCCGACACGGCCACCAATCTACTTGTCAACTGACCTCATACCTTATATAATAAAATCCCATGTTTGAGAATCTAAGTGAAAGGCTCGAGAGAAGCTTCAAAATACTGAAAGGTGAAGGCAAAATCACCGAGATAAACGTTGCAGAAACCCTCAAGGATGTACGCCGTGCCCTGCTTGAGGCAGACGTCAATTTCAAGGTTGCAAAACAGTTTACCGACGATGTCAAGGCCAAGGCCCTCGGTCAGAATGTCATCAACGCCATCAAGCCCGGCGAGCTCATGGTCAAGATTGTCCATGACGAGCTGGCACGCCTCATGGGTGGCGAGACAGCCTCAGTCAATCTTTCGGGCAACCCCACGGTGATTCTCATGTCGGGCTTGCAGGGTTCCGGCAAAACCACATTCTCTGGCAAGCTGGCCCGTAAGTTCAAGTCCGAGCAGTCGCGCCGTCCCCTCCTCGTGGCTTGCGACGTCTACCGCCCCGCCGCCATCGACCAGCTCAAGGTGCTGGCCGAGCAGATAAATGTCCCCGTCTACACCGAGGACGGCAACAAGAATCCGGTCGAGATTGCCGAGAACGCCATCCGCTATGCCAAGACCAACCATCTCGATCTCGTCATCATCGATACCGCCGGACGTCTGGCTGTCGACGAGCAGATGATGCAGGAAATTGCCGCAATCAAGAAAGCCGTCAAGCCTCAGGAGACCCTCTTTGTGGTCGACTCGATGACAGGACAGGATGCCGTCAACACAGCCAAGGAGTTCAACGACCGTCTTGACTTTGACGGCGTAGTCCTCACCAAGCTCGACGGCGACACACGTGGCGGTGCGGCTCTCTCTATTCGCACGGTCGTCACCAAGCCCATCAAGTTTGTGGGTACCGGCGAGAAGCTCGATGCTGTCGACCTATTCCACCCCTCGCGTATGGCCGACCGTATTCTCGGCATGGGCGACATCGTGTCGCTGGTCGAGAAGGCCCAGAATGCCTATGACGAGAAACAGGCCCGTGAGCTGCAGCGCAAGATAGCCAAGAACCAGTTCAACTTTAACGATTTCCTCCAGCAGATACGTCAGATTCAGAAGATGGGCAACCTCAAGGAGCTCGCCTCGATGATTCCCGGTGTCGGCAAAGCGCTGAAGGATGTCGAGATTGACGACAATGCCTTCAAAGGCATCGAGGCAATCATCAGTTCTATGACAGAAGAAGAGCGTCAGCATCCCGAGATAATCAACGGCTCGCGCCGCAAGCGCATAGCCCGTGGTTCGGGGACAGACATCCAGGAGGTCAACCGTCTCATCAAACAGTTTGACGAGGCCCGCAAGATGATGAAACAGGTAGCAGGAATCAAAAACCCCATGGCCATGATGCGCGGAATGCGTGGAATGCGCCGGTAAAACAGCCATATAGAAGACATGACACTTATCGACGGAAAGAAAGTTGCCGAGGACATCAAACGTGAGATAGCTGCCGAGGTCGACGAGATGGTCGCTTCGGGCAAACGTCGCCCGCATCTCGCAGCAATTCTTGTGGGACACGACGGAGGCTCCGAAACTTATGTAGCCAACAAGGTCAAGGCGTGCGAGGTCTGCGGATTCAAGTCCACACTCATCCGGTTTGAGGATGACGTCACCGAGGAGAAACTGCTTGAGACGATTGACTCGCTCAACCGCGACCCTGAGGTCGACGGATTCATAGTCCAGCTCCCCCTCCCCCGCCACATATCCGAACAGCGCATAATCGAGGCCATCGACTACCGCAAGGATGTCGACGGCTTTCACCCGGTCAACGTAGGCCGTATGTCCATCGGACTCCCCTGCTTCGTTTCGGCAACTCCCGCCGGTATCATCGAGCTTCTGCGCCGCTATGGTGTAGAGACAAAGGGAAAACGTTGTGCCGTGCTCGGCCGCAGCAACATTGTAGGCAAGCCGGTGGCAAACCTGATGATGCAGAAAGCCAATCCGGGCAATGCCACCGTGTCGGTACTCCACAGCGCCTCCGAGAACCTCAAGGAAATCTGCGCGGAGGCCGACATCATCATCGCGGCACTCGGACAGCCCGGATTCGTCACCGAGGATATGGTAAAGCCGGGCGCGACCATCATCGACGTCGGCACTACCCGCGTCCCCGACGCGACACGCAAGAGCGGATTCCGTCTGCGTGGAGATGTCGACTTTGAGAATGTGGCCCCCAAGTGCTCGTTCATCACGCCCGTGCCCGGTGGCGTTGGCCCTATGACCATCTGCTCGCTGATGAAGAACACCCTCCTGGCCGCAAAGAAAGAGATTTACTCCTGACCATCCGGACGGAAGGATGCTCGAGATACTCCTTGCCGTAGCCTCCCTGCTCGTACCGTCAGACCATGCCGAGCTCGTATTTGCCGGTGATGCCATGCAGCACCAGCGCCAGATAGACGCGGCCCGTATGCCTGACGGCTCGCTCGACTATTCGCCATATTTCGAATCGTTGAAGCCATATATCGAGTCGGCAGACTATGCTGTGGTCAATCTTGAGACACCGCTCGGCGGAGAGCCTTATTCGGGCTATCCGATGTTCTGCGCCCACGACAACTATCTGTCTGCGCTCACTGACGCCGGATTCGACCTGATGCTGTCGGCCAACAACCACATACTCGACCGCAGGGATAAAGGTGTGTTGAGGACCATCAGCACTTTTGAGCGCAACGACGTGCCGTGGCTCGGGGTCTACCGTGATGCCGCTCACCGCCGGGAATGCCTGCCGATGATACGTGACATCAACGGATTCAAGGTCGCCTTCCTGAACTATACATATGGCACGAACGGCATCTCCAAGACAACTCCGATCGAGATTGACTACATAGACCGCGACCTCATGGCCTCAGATGTCCGCGAGGCCCGTCAGGCAGGCGCAGAGCTGATTGCAGTGTGCATCCACTGGGGCGACGAATACAAGCTGCTTCCCAACGCGACACAGAAATCGCTTGCATCCTATCTCGCGTCCCTCGGAGTCGAGCTCATAATAGGCTCTCATCCGCATGTGATCCAGCCGATGACGCTGACTAATGAGACGGGCACACGTCCTACCCTCACGGTCTATTCGCTCGGTAATTTCATATCCGCCATGCGGACAGCCGACACGCGTGGCGGAGCCATGGTCAGGGTCACCCTGTCGCGCGACCTACTCAGGCGCCCCTATGTCAGCGAAGCATCCTACAGGCTCGTATTCGTCCAGCCACCCGTAAGTCCGGGAGAGAATTACAGACTGCTTCCTGCCGAGTCGGACAGCGTGAGACCCTCCTCCCGGGCCAATCGCACGCTCTTCTGCCGCAATGCCAGACGCATTTTCGACCGTCATAACATCAATGTGCCGGAGGATACCATCCCCATAGGCCGATACGGGATTACAGAATAAAACCGCCGGTAATATCGGAAGGCTCCCGCCACCTGTCCGTAAGGAAGATGGCGGGAGCCTTCCGGTTGGCCGCATCCTCTTCTTTCCTGAAAAGTGCGGGTGAATCTTAATCCCTGTATCGTGATGAATAAATAGTTGAATCGTTACACCAATACAACATCGCGTCTGCCGCAAAAGTTCACACCGAATTAATTGCTCATTTTAGAGTAATTCACTATTTTTGTAGACAAATTCCTCACATTCATCAGAAAATATCAAGAAAAACATGGTTAACAGGTTTGTACTCAACGAAGTGTCATACTTCGGACCCGGCGCCCGCGAGGTGCTTCCCCAGGAAATCAAACGTCTCGGCCTCCACAAGGCCCTCGTTGTCACCGACAAGGATCTCATCAAGTTCGGTGTAGCCGCCAAGGTGCTCGAGGTACTCGACAAAGCATCAATCCCTTACGAGATATTCAGCGACGTTAAGCCCAATCCTACCGTGGCAAACGTCGACGCTGGCGTAAAGGCATTCGCCGAATCGGGTGCCGATTTCATCATCGCCATCGGCGGAGGCTCGTCTATAGACACATCCAAGGCCATCGGCATAATCACAAACAATCCCGAGTTTGCCGATGTCGTGTCGCTCGAGGGTGTTGCCCCCACTCACAGCAAGTCTGTCCCTGTAATCGCCCTCCCCACCACTGCCGGAACCGCTGCCGAGGTGACCATCAACTATGTCATCACCGACGAGAAGAATCAGAAGAAGATGGTCTGCGTCGACCCCAATGACATCCCTGCCATAGCCATCGTCGATGCCGAGCTGATGTACACCCTTCCGCGCAGCCTCACCGCTTCCACTGGTCTCGACGCGCTGACACATGCCATCGAAGGCCTCATCACCAAGGGCGCATGGGAGATGAGCGATATGTTCGAGGTCAAGGCAATCGAGATGATAAACCGCTATCTCGAGACCGCCGTCAACAATCCCTCTGATGCCGATGCCCGCAACGGCATGGCTGTTGCCCAGTATATCGCCGGTATGGCATTCTCAAACGTAGGTCTCGGCCTCGTACATGGAATGGCCCATCCCCTCGGTGCAATCTTCGACATTCCCCACGGCGTGGCCAATGCATTGCTGCTCCCCCTCGTGATGGAGTATAACGCTCCGGCTGCCCTCCCCAAGTATGCCGTAATCGCCAAGGCTATGGATGTCTATACACCCGGCATGACCGACCGTGAGGCTGCCGATGCAGCCGTCAAGGCCGTCAAGGATCTTGCCGTGCGTGTAGGCATACCTCAGCATCTCTCGGAACTTGGTGTAAAGGAGTCTGACCTCGAGCGTCTTGCAGATGCCGCGATGGCCGACGTATGCACTCCGGGCAACCCCCGCGACTGCACACGTGAGGAAGTGCTTGAGCTCTACCGCAAGGCTCTATAAGATAACGGCGTNNGGCGGCCACCGCCACCATTCCGCGAGGGAAAGGACGGCGGTGGCCCCGCTTATTGTCAAAAAAACTTAATTGTGTGCTGCGGAATGACAATTTGCCACCCGCCGCTATTGCAAAGTAGGGATAAAAGCCCTAACTTTGACACGAATATTGTTTTGCCGGACATTCGGAGCCATCGGTTTTATGGCACGATATTTCCCGGCAGAATCATCTTTTCTTAAACGCGTATAATGAACGCTAACATGGATTATTCAGAGATCGCCCCCTACGATGACGCGCATTTCGCCGAGAATATAGAGAAACTGGCATCAGAGCCCGGATTTGAACACGCCGTCAGATGGGTACTCCCGCATATAGATTTTCCTACCTTCATTCAGACACTCAAGAGCTGCACAGGCAAACGTGATTTCCAGACACGCATCATGCAGGGATTTCTCGAACAGCTCGAGCGTACCACTACATCAGGCATCACATCGACCGGGATTGAGCATGTAAAACCGGGATGCACATATACCTTTATGTCAAACCATCGTGACATCGTGCTCGACGCCTCGTTCCTCAACCTTTGTTTCCTTCACAAAGGGATGCCGACCTCAGAAGTGGCCATCGGAGACAATCTGCTTATCTACGACTGGATAACCCATCTCGTCAAGCTCAACGGCAGCTTCATCGTCAAGCGGAATCTGCCTACCCGTCAGGCTCTCGACGCTGCGCGCCAGCTTTCGGGCTACATACATCATGCCATAAACACAAAGCACGAGAGCTTATGGATAGCTCAGCGTGAAGGACGCGCCAAGGACTCGAGCGACCGCACACAGAAGAGCGTGCTGAAGATGCTGGCCCTCGAAGGGCCCGGACATGTGGCGCAGAATCTCGCCGACATCAACATATTCCCGGTTGCAATCTCATACGAATACGATCCCAACGACTATCTCAAAGCCCGCGAATATCTGCTCAGCCATCGCGACCCCTCGTTCAAGAAGACGCAGCACGACGACCTCTTTGCCATGGAGACAGGTCTTCTCGGATTCAAGGGACGTGTCCACATCTCATTCGCATCATGCCTCACGCCGTTCATAGAGTCTATGGGCCACGACATGGACAAGAACGAAGTGATTGACCAGGTATGTCACCACATAGACTGCGGAATACATGGGGGATACCGCATTTTCCCGATCAACTACGTCACATATGACAAGGCTTTCGATACCGATATGTATACCGACCGCTATACTCTCGAGGAGGCACGGCAGGTCGAGGAATATATCGAAGGTCAGCTTGACAAGGTTGATGTGCCCGACATCACAGCTCAGGAGCGTAATTTCATGAGGACATACATGTACACCATGTATGCCAACCCGCTCCGCAATAAACTTCTTGCCACGGGTTATTGTTAATAGTTCATGCGACTGCCATTAATACCTGTCATAATACTCATCCTGGTCAACCTTCTGGTTGACTCGCATATCTATCGCGTATGTCGCCGCAGATTCAGGTCTGCGGTTCCCGCACGCATACAGATGTGGAGTTCAGTGGCACTGTGGGTATTCCTCATCGTTACCCTATGTCTGCCGCGGCGCGGGGGTGACGACAGCATGCTGCTCACCATCATGTGGATGCTGTTCAGCTATATAAGCATCTATGTGGCGAAATATATATTTGTCATATTCGACCTGATCAGCCGCCTCCCCGTGCTGGCACATCACAGACCGTGGAGGCCCGTATCTGTCGCAGGCGTCGTGGCCGCTGTTTTGGCATTTGTAGCGATATGGTGGGGCGCACTCGTAAACAGATTCCGCATTGATGTCCGCGAGACCACAATAGAGATAGCCGGACTCCCCGATGCCTTTGACGGATACCGTATGGTGCAGATTTCCGATCTGCATACAGGGACATACGGGGGCGACGATACATATCTGCGTGAGATAGCTGCCCGCATCGGTGCCCTGTCGCCCGACGTGGTGCTGTTCACCGGCGACATCGTGAACTCGCGTTCGTCCGAGATAGACCCGTATATCGACGCCCTTGCCGGAATCAAGGCCAGAGATGGCGTCTATGCCATCCTTGGCAACCATGACTATGGAGATTATGCCGACTGGCCCTCTGATGATATAAAAGAAGATAGCCGCCGGTATCTGCGCGAGGCAATAGGCCGGATGGGATGGCGTCTGTTGCTCAACGAGACAGTGATGCTTCGTCAAGACAAGGACTCCATTGCGCTCATCGGCGTCGAGAATATCGGCGATCCCCCCTTCCATGTATATGGCTCGCTTGGCACCGCATATCCCACGCCTACAGACAGTGTGTGCAAGATACTGCTGACCCATAATCCGGCACACTGGGTAGACTCTATCGCCGGAAGTGGCCTCAATATCCCCCTCACACTCTCAGGGCATACACATGCGATGCAGATGGAGGTCGGAGGCTGGTCGCCTGCTGTATTCAGATACCCGACATGGGGCGGCCTGTATGCCGACAGCGACAGTGCCCATCAGCTCTACGTCAACATAGGCATAGGCACTGTCGGATTTCCGGCACGCATAGGAGCAACTCCCGAGATTACCGTCATCACACTCAAGAAAAAAGATTCACAACCGCAATTACACTAATGGTCAACGTACACGCCAACATCATCACCCGTGAACTCGGGACACACCTGCGCAAACATGTCGCGGCCTGTCTCAAACTCCTCGACGAGGGAGCCACTGTCCCGTTCATATCACGCTATCGCAAGGAAGCCACAGGCGCCATGGACGAGGTGACGGTGCATGCCGTGATGAAACGTCATCAGGAACTCACCGAGCTCGACAAACGCAAGGAATACATTCGGGATGTCATCAAGGGACAGGGCGCGCTGACTCCCGAGCTGGATGCCCGCATAGAGGAGACACTCGATCCCGTCGCACTCGAGGACCTATACCTCCCATATAAGCCTAAACGCAACACTCGCGCCCAGGCCGCAAGGGCTCTCGGTCTTGAACCGCTCGCCAAGATGATAATGTCGCAGACATTGTCCGACCCGGACGAGGCAGCCGCCAGATTTGGAGATGATACAGACGCTGCCATAGCCGGAGCCTCGGACATAATTGCCGAATGGGTCAGCGAGAGCGAAAAGGCCCGCGGCATCGTCAGGTCTCGGTTCCAACGCTCGGCAGTCATAACCTCAAAGGTTGTCAAAGGCCAGGAAGAAGCCGGAGCCAATTATCAGATCTATTTCGATTTCTCAGAACCTCTCCGCACATGCACCTCACATCGCTATCTGGCCATGCGCCGAGGTGAGGAGGAAGGGATACTCAAGGTGAGCATCGGCATTGACGACGATGAGATGATAGACCGTCTTAACCGCATGTTCGTACGCACTACAGCCACCCCTGCCACCGCCAATCTGGTCCGGGCCGCTGTCAAGGACGGCTATAAACGTCTGATGAGGCCGTCAATCGAGACCGAGATTGCTGCCGCCACCAAGGAGAAGAGCGACTCGTCGGCCATCCAGCTTTTTGCAGACAATGTGCGTCAGCTTCTGCTCGCAGCTCCCCTTGGCCGCAAGAGGGTGCTTGCCATTGACCCCGGCTACCGTTCGGGATGCAAGGTCGTGGCACTCGACGAGCAGGGTGTGCTTCTCGACCATCAGGTCGTCTACCCCACCCCTCCGGCCAACGATTTTGTCGGTGCGGCTGATACCTTATGTTATATGGTAGACCGTTATCGTATCGACGCCATTGCAGTAGGCAACGGGACAGCAGGCCGCGAGACAGAGCGGTTCCTGCGTGATGTGGTCTTCCCGCGTAAGGTGCAGGTCTATACTGTCAGCGAGAGCGGCGCGTCGATATATTCGGCATCCGATGTGGCTCGCGAGGAATTTCCTGACCAGGATGTCACAGTGCGTGGCGCGGTATCTATTGGCCGACGTCTTCTCGACCCCCTTGCAGAGCTGGTCAAGATTGATCCCAAGAGCATCGGCGTAGGCCAGTATCAGCATGACGTCGACCAGAACCGTCTCAAGGAATCACTCGACTATGTGGTCGAGAGCTGCGTCAACTCTGTAGGCGTCAATGTCAACACCGCCTCACGTCAGCTTCTCTCCTATGTTTCGGGCATAGGTCCGGCACTTGCGGCAAATATCGTGAGATACCGCGACGAGAACGGCCCGTTTGCGAGCCGCAGCGACCTGATGAATGTGTCGCGGATGGGTGAGAAGGCGTTCACTCAATGTGCCGGATTCCTCCGAATACCCGGAGCAGCCAACCCGCTCGACAATACCGGCGTTCACCCGGAACGTTATGCGCTTGTCGAAAGGATGGCCAAAGATGTCAACGCAGATGTTTCACGCCTGACACGCGACCGCAACCTGCTGCACAACATAGAGCTTGACAAATATGTGACAAAGGAAGTCGGCCTCCCCACACTCACGGATATAGTCCTTGAGCTCGAGAAACCTGGCCGTGATCCGCGCGAGACCATAGAGGAGCCTGTGTTTGACGAGGGCACGCGCACTATAGCCGACCTGCATCTTGGTCAGGAACTTTCCGGCAAGGTCAATAACATCACTGCATTCGGCGTGTTTGTGGACCTCGGAATGAAAGAGAACGGCCTGGTCCACATCTCGCAGCTCAGCGACAGGTTCATCTCATCTCCCGCCGATGTTGTCAGGATAGGTCAGACAGTCAGGGTCAAGGTGCTCGACATCGACACTATGCGTGGCCGCATCGCCTTGACAATGAAAGGAGTGAACCAGTAAGCAACGACATATCATTTTCCCCTCAATATGAACACTTTCACCCCCTGTACCATCGGTCTGGGCAGCAATACAATCGACCGCGAGTATCAGATCTCACAGGCCACAGAGTTTATCTGCGGCATACTGCACGACTGCTCGGTATCGTCGGTCTATGAGTCGCCGGCCTTCAATGGCAAAGACAAACCATATTTCAACGAGGTCATCTCAGGCCGTTCTCCCATAAGTGCGGAGAGCCTCGTCAGGCATCTGAAGGACTGGGAGGCCCTGCACGGACGCACTCAGGTCAAGACCCTCGAGGGAGTGATACCCATAGACCTCGACCTGGTTATCTGGGATTCGAGGATACTCCGCCCCAAAGATTTCGAGCGTCATTATTTCAATGTAGGCTACCGCGAGCTGCTGGCCAAAGGTGCCTATCAGGAAGAGTAAGGTACGGAACAGACATCACACGAAAACATGGCAGTCATACTCAATATCGAGACATCCTCCACAGCCTGCTCGGTCGCGCTGACGGCCGAGGGGATGGTACTCGCTCACCGCGAGGAAATGAACGGACGCAACCATGCATCCACACTCAGCGATTTCATAAAATACTGTCTTGATTTTGCAGCCGGAAAAGAGATGCAGGTCGAGGCTGTGGCCGTTTCCATGGGCCCCGGCAGCTATACGGGTCTGCGCATCGGACTCTCTGAGGCCAAAGGGCTGGCATACGCCCTCGGTGTGCCCCTGATAGGTGTTGACACCCTCAAGCTGATGACGTGTCAGGTGATGTTCTCGACCGACACACTTACAGGCGAAGAGATTTTCGTCCCGATGGTCGACGCACGCCGCATGGAGGTCTACACGGCCGCCTACGATTTTGCACTTGAGCCTCTCATGCCGCAGCAGCCGCTGATTCTTGACGAGACATCTTATGCCGGGATTCTCTCTGCGGGACGTCCCGTGCTATTCTTCGGCAATGGCAGCGGGAAAGCCCGCGACGTCATCAAGTCGCCCGAAGCGACATTTATCCCAGACATAGTGCCGCTTGCCGTTGATATGACAGCTTTGGCTGAGAAGGCGTATGCCGCACGCGATTTCATAGACATCGCTTATAGCGTGCCCAACTATATCAAGGATTTCCAGGCGACAAGACCTAAAAACAGCGTGATAGGCCAATGAGTGTAGATTTTGCACGGCTGAGGCTCAAATATCACGGCGACCCGGAGAAAATGGACGACATATTGCAAGCCGAATGCCGGGAAAAGACCGCCCGGAAGCTGCCTGGACTCACAGGCAATCCCGGCTTCAGGTTCCCTTCTCTGGCAGTGGCCGAGATGTCTACATCCGAGGCCGTCGCAGATTTCCATGCCACTCTCGTCAATCCCGGATCCTCAATACTCGACATGACCGCCGGCCTCGGGGTCGACGCGTATGCCATGGCCGCACGTGGATGTCATGTCACGGCATGCGAGATTGACCCGGTCACCGCAACTACACTCAGGCACAATGTCCGCACATTGGGGCTGGAGAATGACATCGAGATAAATGAGTGTGACAGCGTGCAGTGGCTTAAGGAAAATAACGTCCGCTTCGACGTCATATTCATAGACCCGGCACGACGCGACAACGCCGGAAGGCATTTTACACTAAAGGAGTGCCATCCTGATGTAACCTCAATCATGGAGCTCCTTAAAGACCGATGTCATACGCTGATTATCAAGGCATCCCCCATGATGAATCCGGCAGAACTGCGGGATTACGGTGCAGAGACAATCGTCATAGGAACCGTGCGCGAGTGCAAGGAGGTGGTCTACGTCATCACTCCCGACGGCAAACCGGGCCGCGTAAGGTGCGTCACCCTCGGTCATGGAGAATATCAGGTTTCTCCAGAAGGCGAACAGCAATACGGAACTCCATCGCCGGGAGACATACTGTTGCAGCCATATCCCTCAGTGATGAAAGGCGGAGCGTCGGCCACGATAACCGGTGTCACTAAACTTCACCCTTTCTCTCACCTATTCTTCTCCCATACGCCTTGTGATGATTTTCCCGGCGAGGCATATCTCATTGAGTCTGTTATGCCGTTCGACAGACGTACCGTCAAGGCGTTCGCCGCGTCTTATCCAAAAATAAATGTCGCCGTACGCAATTTCCCTCTCTCCGCCCCCGAGCTGGTACGGCGACTGAAGATAAAGGAAGGGGGCGACATGATGCTCTTTGGCACCACGGATCCTGATGGGAAACGACTGCTCTTAACAGCACGTCCCATTGCCTGATAAGGATTCCCGAAGCTATGGCAATAAATCTTTTGTTTCTCATATATCCATACTGATAACAACCATCTAAAACCACATACCGACATGACCAACTGTCAGAGCCTAAATGAATACATCGCCAACGCCATCAGGGAATACTGGGAGCGTCCGGCCCTCAGTGACCTCGGATCAGTACCTTCGACAATAGGTTACAAGGACGTGGCACGCAAGATTGCTAAAATCCATATCCTCTTCCGCGAGGCCGGCATAAAGCCTGGCGACAAGGTGGCCCTCTGTGGCAAGAACTCCTCCCTGTGGTGCGTGGCGTTCCTCGCCACCGTGACATACGGTGCGGTGATTGTCCCCATTCTGCCCGATTTCAAACCGGACAACATACAGCAGCTTGTAGTCCATGCAGATGCCCGCATGGCATTCATGGACGAGAGCCACTGGGATTCCATCAATCCTGACGGAATGCCCTCGCTGGCCGGAGCTATCTCACTGCATAATCTATCCCTGCTCTTCTCGCGCTCAAAAGCTCTCGACAAAGCCCGCGCACACCTCAACGAGCTTTTCGGCAAGGAATATCCCAACCGCTTCTCACCCGATGACATAAAATATTATAAGGAAGAGCGCGACCAGCTATGCCTCATATCCTATACATCCGGCTCGACGGGATTCTCCAAGGGAGTCATGCTCCCCTGCCGCTCATTGTGGTCTAACCTGAGGTTCTGCAACGACCATCTTCCCTCAGATCCGGGCGACGGCGTCGTATGTATGCTCCCGCTGGCACACATGTACGGACTCACCATCGACATGCTACGCCCCTTCGTCTGCGGCAACCACATATATATTCTCACGCGTACTCCTTCGCCAAGAATCCTTGTAGAGGCGTTCGCCCAGGTCAAGCCCAAGATTATCGTCGTAGAGCCTCTCATCATCGAGAAAATCATACGAACCCGCGTATTCCCCCTGCTCGACAAACCGCTGATGAAGCTGATGCTCAAGGTGCCATTTGTCGACGAGAAACTGCTGGCCCGTGTCAAGGCTCGCCTGGTAGACACATTCGGAGGAAACCTCAAGCAGCTCATAGTCGGAGGAGCCGGACTGAACAGGGATGTCGAGAAATTCCTGCGCCGCATAGGGTTCCCCTATACCGTCGGATACGGCATGACCGAGTGTGGACCGCTGATTGCATACTCTCCCTGGGACCAGAACCGGATGGCCTCGTGCGGCCGCATCGTCGACCGAATGGAATGTATCATAGACTCGCCGGACGCTACCACAGTCCCCGGGGTGCTCAAGGTGAAGGGGGATAACGTGATGCTGGGATATTACAAGAATCCCGAAGCGACAGCCGCCACCATCAAGGATGGCTGGCTCACCACAGGCGACATCTGCAACATGGATGCTGACGGATTCCTCTATATCCGTGGACGCGACAAGAACATGATACTCGGCGCCTCGGGGCAGAACATATACCCGGAGGAAATCGAGGACAAACTCAACAACCTGCCATACGTCAGCGAGAGTCTTGTCATCGACGCCGGAGGGGGACGCCTCACGGCCCTCATCTTCCCCGACCTTGAGAGTGCGGCATCACAGAACATCACTCCTGCCGATCTGCAGGGCATCATGGAGGAGAACATCAAGGTCCTTAACACCGACCTCCCGGCCTACTCGCAAGTCCACGGATTCAAGATTCGCGAAGAAGAGTTCGAGAAAACCCCCAAACGGTCAATCAAACGCTATCTCTATAACAAGTGACCCGCATCATACGGGCACAGACACGGCATCGGCGAGCGAGGAATTGTAATACCTCGCATCGCCGGTGACCTCATGTCCTATGAATGGTGGAAGCGCGGGATTCTCGTCTGACGAATCGAGCTCAATCTCCGCTACGACAAGCCCCTCGAGACGTCCCTTGAACTCGTCCACCTCCCATCTGCGGCCATCCCATTCGACGATATAGCGTATCTTGTCTATCGCCCATCCATCCACAAGATTGCGGGCCATCTCCTCGGCATCTCTGACGGGTATGGCATACTCCCACTCGTCACGCTCGATGCCGTGATTGAGCCCTTTGACAGTAATCCAGGCCCGGTCTCCGCTTACCCTGATCCTTACGGTCGGAGCCGGCACCTTAGATAGATAAGCTTGTTTGACGGGATGTGAGCTTATGGCCATTTTGACATAAGAGTTGTCCTTTACGAGAAATTTGCGTTCGATTTCCTTTGACATGATACAGTTTGGATTGAAATTTCAAGGTTGTTACACCGATTTTGAGTAATTTTGCAAAAATAATAAATCGAGTTTCCACATACAAATTTCCACGGGACAAAAATATGCGCTTGCGCACCTATATATCCGCACTAATCATCACCCTAATCTCCCTCTTGACCCCGGGGCTGTCGGCTGACAACCTCACTATCTACGGCACAGTCATCGACGCCTCGACCGACGAGCCGGTACCGTTTGCTACAGTATTGCTTCTGGGTTCCGACCGTGGCGAACTGACTGACGAGTCAGGTCGTTTCTCCATAACTACAGCACTCCCCTTCGACTCCATACGCTCAGGCGCGATGGGCTACGAGACACTGACCGTGCCTCGTCCGGCAGCACGCAGCGGCAGAGTAAAGATGGATATAAAGCTCAATCCGACCGGTGTGCTGCTCGGAGCTGTCATAGCACGCCCGAAGAAAGAACACTATTCAAAGAAAAACAACCCTGCGGTCGAGTTCATGCAGCGTATCCGCTCGTCGCGTGACGCAAACGACCCTCGGAGTAAGCATGCGGACTATAATTTCGACAAATATGAACGCATAACGCTGGCCATCAACAATTATCGCCACAAGGAAGACACAACTAAAAAAGACGGCAAGCCCGGACGTTTTGATTTTGTCAAGGAATATATAGACACCTCCGTCATAGACGGCAAGCCTATCCTCAACATCTCCGTGAGGGAGAAATCATCGACAGTCCATCACCGGCGCGACCCACAGGCTGAGAAAGAGTATGTCAAGGCGCTGCGCAACAGCGGCATGGACGAGTTCATCGACCAGAAAAGCCTCCAGAAGCTATACGAGGATGTCCTGCGCGACATAGACGTCTATCAGAATGACATCACACTCCTTCAGACCCGCTTCGTGAGTCCGCTGTCGCACATCGCCCCGGATTTCTATAAGTTCTATCTCACAGACACGGTTATGGTCGACTCCGTGCGCTGTATCGAACTCACTTTCGTGCCAAGGAATTCGGCTTCGATGGGGTTCACAGGACGCTTTTATGTGCCTGAAGGTGATACGACAATGTTTGTCAAACGTATCGTGATGCGTGTGCCTCACGACATAAACCTGAATTTTGTCAACGATCTTGTCATCACCCAGGACTACAGACGCGACACAGACGGGACGCGACTGAAGACATCCGATGACATGGTGCTGGTCGCCACCGTCCTGCCGGGGACACCGGGCCTCTATGCCCACCGTAAGACAGTCTATACCGACCACAACTATACCCCTGCGCCGGACCAGAAAATATTTGAGCGCGGCATAGACCAGATATATGCAGCCGATGCATACTCGAAAGGCGATGACTATTGGACGGACAACCGCAAGGCCCCGATAGCCAACGGCGAGAAGAACATGGAGCGCATGATGGAACATTTCCGCTCGGTACCTCTGTTCTACTGGGGGGAGAAGGTAATCAAAACATTTTCCAAAGGCTATATCACCACAGGCAAGGACTCGAAGTTCGATATCGGTCCCCTCACCTCCACAATATCGCACAACTCTGTCGAGGGATTGCGTCTGCGTCTCGGAGGCATCACCACAGCCAATCTGTCGCGTCGGTGGTTTGGCCGAGGTTATGCCGCCTACGGTTTCAAGGATCACAAATGGAAATATAGTGCCGAGGTCGAGTATTCCTTCCACGACAAGGAATATCACTCGCGCGAGTTTCCCGTCCACTCCATCCGTGCCACGCACATGTATGACATGAACATGCTCGGACAGAGCTTCACCACCAACAATCAAGACAATATGTTCCTGTCATGGCGTCGTGCCGAAGATATACAGATGCTCTATCATCGCGTGAGCAAGCTCGAATATATCCTTGAGATGGAGAACAACCTCTCGGTCACTGCACGACTCAAGACCGAGAGACAGGAGCCGACAAAATGGATGACTTTCGTCAACGGCTTCGGCCAGAGCTTCGGCCACTATACCACCAGTTCGGTAACGGTGGAGTTGCGCTGGGCTCCGGGCGAGAAATTCTTCCAGATGGCCACCGGGCGTCTCCCTATCAATTTCGATGCACCTGTCTTTACCCTCAGCCATACCTGGGCTCCGAAATGGGTTTCAGGCAACCGTTTCGCCGTCTCCAAGACCGAGGCATCTTTCAACAAACGGTTCTGGTTCTCGGCATTCGGATATATGGACGCGCTCGTCAAGGGGGGGCATGTATGGACCAGGTCACTCTATCCCGATCTGCTGCTCCCTAACGCCAACCTTTCGTATTTCAATCAGATAGAGACATTCGCGCTGATGAACCCGATGGAGTTTGTCAACGACTCGTATGCGCAGGTCGACCTGACATACTGGGCCAACGGCGCTTTGCTCAACCTCATACCCGGTGTCAAGCGACTGAAACTGCGCGAGGCCCTGCTTTTCCGTGGACTCTGGGGACATCTCAGCCACCGAAACCGCCCATGGGAAAACCCGGAACTGTTCGCATTCCCGGCCATGGCACACACACAGCTCATGTCTGCCACACCATATCTCGAGGCAGGTGTCGGTCTTGACAATATCCTCAAGATACTGCGTCTCGACTATGTATGGCGTCTCACTTACCGTGACACTCCCGGAGCTTGCCGCAGCGGTGTCAGGCTCATGATACATTTCTCTTTCTAAACCAAACCCTCCTCCGGGTTGTTAAACTTTAAATCCATCATCAATTCATCCATTATACCACCTCAGCGACCGACATGAACAAACTTATTACAGGCGTCCTGCTTACCTCTTTAGCAATGCCATTGGCCATAGAGGCCCAGGGCATAGAGCGGGGCCAGAAAACCCTCGGACTGACAGCAGGATATGTTACGGTAAACCGCAGCGCATCTGCAGGACTGCAGTTCTCATACGCCTTCTCACGTCATTTCGTACTTGCCCCCTCCATCGACTACGTTTTCCGAAATGAGGATCTGGACGGCTTGCTCATCAACATCGACTATCACGGGCCGTGGCAGCTCGATGCCTCCGGCCGATGGACTGTCTATCACATCCTCGGATTCAACTATGCCTCGTGGAGCCGACACACCAAGCAGCTTGTAGGTGAGGAAGGCGAGAACTACGACGATGTGACCAAGCGAAGCAATCATGTCGGACTTGATTTCGGCGCAGGTGTCGCATGGAACGTCACCCCTTCGCTACGTCTGTCGGTCCAAGGCAAATTCAACTGGATAGCCCACAACAATACCGGGCTCTTCAATGCCGGCATCAGTTACATTTTCTGATTCGCACATCTGTCACATATATCAGCGACGCGTCCC
>DAAQ01000042.1 GCA_001701225.1 Bacteroidales bacterium H5
ATCACGCAGTGCCTTATTACAGACACCTGCGGAAACCGCTCGGGCAGGTTGAATATCACGCGCTCCACTATCGCTCCGGCCTCCGTAAGCTCTACATCACGCCCTACGACCTTTGAAAAGCTTTCCACCCACTTCTTCTTATTGAAAGTGACCAGATATATGCATCTGGATCTGTAGTCGTGCCATGTCGCGCGCAACAGATAGTCGGGATGCCGCCTTGAGGGGAGATAGCTTCGCATGATGAACTGGGGTTTTAGATGCGGGCGCTGCACGCTAAACATTGACAGATTCGGGTTCCCGTTCAGGGAGCTACGCTCCCGTCGGGGGTGAGGAGAAGGAGGGTGATAGCCGGGTGCAGGGGGGTGAGGGCCTTGAGGCAATGCTCCCTCACGGCAGCTATGAACAGCCCAAGGTCTGCGGGGGTGAGCGCATCCCAGAGCTCGGAGGCCATGTTGACGGCCCCGATTGTTGCGATACTCCCCTCCGAGCATCCGGCCTCGCGGGCCATCCGCGCAAGAAATTCGCGGTCCATGGTCACGTTGTGGCTATGGGTGTCGAGATTGCCCGCGGCCAGCTTGACAGCCTTACCTATCATCAGGCTCAGGGTCACAGTCTTTACGCCAAGCTCGGCGGCGATACACACAGCATCACCTATGGCGTTGCCGTAGTGAATGAAGGCCTGCGACGGCAATCCCGGACAGAGGGCCTTTACGGCCCGTTCGCTGCGCGCCCCCGAGTTGAGCACGACACGCTCCACCCCCATAGCCACGGCCACCTCCATCTCGCGTCTGATGGCATCCACAAAAGCCTCGTGCGAGAAGGGGGTCACTATTCCCGAGGTACCTATGATGGAGATGCCCCCCTCGATACCTATGCGGGGATTGAATGTCTTGAGTGCCAACTCCGCGCCTCCGGGCACGCTGACGGTTATCCTCACGCCTCCCGAGGGGAGAAGACGGCGCACCTCGCGCGTCATCATGGCGCGCGGTGCCGGATTTATGGCTGCCTCACCCGGCTCAACACCCACTCCGGGAAGGGTCACGACCCCTACCCCCTCGCCACGGGCAAACTCTATCCCTTCCCCGGCGGTCAGCTCGACGTCGCACACAATCCTTGCCCCGCGCGTCACATCAGGGTCATCGCTGTGGTCCTTGACCACTGTACATCGGACCGAACGGTCTGAAATCCGCTCTATCTCCCGGACGGGCATCTCCATCCATTCGCCGTCAGGAAGCTCAAACTCCACCGTATCAGGCTTCTCGCCTGTCAGCAGAAACTCAAGGGCAGCTTTTGTAGCGGCAGTCGCACATGCCCCGGTGGTAAAGCCGCTGCGCAGGTCGAAGAATCCCGGCACAAGCCGTTCTATGGCGCGTCGCAGTCCGTGACGCCCGGTCACGGTAACAAACCCCTCGGGCAATGCCGGGCGGCACACGACAAAGACCTTTATACCGAGGCGCAGGGCGGCATCGACCTTAGCCTCAAATCCTCCGCTCCCACCACTCTCCTTGGTTATGATAGCATCGGGCATGAGACGGCCAAGAAGCTCATCCTCGGGCACGGAGGGGTCATAATAGAGAAGCTGTGACTCGCTCACCCCCTGTTCCAAGGCCATCTTGCGCGATGATGGGCGGTCGAGCACGCGGAAACGGCAATCCGGCCTGTCATTCCAGAACGGACGCAGCCGCGCTATGGTCTTGACACCCGTCAGGACAAGGAGACGCCGCACACCCGACTCCTCAAGCTGCCGCAGGGCGTCATCCCACCCATCGCACCATATCACGGCGGGATTTCTCGGAGGATACACGCGCTCAAGCCTGATGACAGGGATACCCGTGTCGGCTGAGGCCGCCGCCACCTCGGCATGCAGCGCAGTGGCAAACGGATGCGCCGCGTCGACGATTGCCCTTATCCCCTCGCGGGTGCAAAACGACGCTATGCCCCGGGCATCCATGCCGCCCGACAGCTCCACACCGTTGGTCAGGGCCACATGTCCGGCCGCATCGAGGGTCGAATAATAGAACAGCTTCCCGGCCTTCTCGGCAACCTCGGCGGCAAGACGCCCCTCGGTGGTTCCTCCGAATATAAGTATCATTTCTGACGGCGTTTATATACGAACTCCTTCCACCGTTCCTCCGACAGCCCTGCCCCGGCAATTTCGGCCCGCGCCATGATGAAGAAGAGGTCGGAGAGGCGGTTGACATAACGGAGTACCTCGGGCTCGACGGCATCGCGGTCGTTCAGCGCCCACAGGCGCCGCTCGGCACGACGGGCCGTGACACGCGCCTGGTGCATGAAAGCCGACACCTGTGTACCTCCCGGCAGCATGAAATACTCAGACGGGCCACACTCATAGGCCAGCGCGTCAATCCATCCCTCGACCGTCACGGTCATCCCCTCGGGAAGGGGGTTTGGATTCATCTCCCTGCGCTCCGAGGGAGTGGCCACGCGGCTCATCACCGTCATCAGGTTCATCTGTATCTCGCGCAACCACGGCTGACGCGGAGAACTCTCGGGGAGCATGGAGCGCACTATGCCTATGGCCACGTTGAGCTCATCGAGGGCGCCGTTGGCCTCGATACGCGCGTCTGTCTTGGGCACCCGGCCGCCACCATGTATCCCGGTGGTGCCTGAGTCCCCTGTACGGGTATATATCCTTTTCATTTCCAGAGATCAAATATGTCGGCCTCACCCCAATAGAGATGGGTGTATCCGGCAAAGGTGTCCTTATGTCTATATAAAGGTGTAGCAACATCCTGCCCGCGGGCATCTGTCTGAGCCGACACAGACGGGAGTATGTCGGGATTGACGACATGCGAGTAGTGGAACTCATGGCCGCGCAGGATCATTCCGCCGACCCTGACGGAGCGGTAGCCCAACGTGAGCTTCGCACCCTCCATAGTGGCGACGGTCGGCAGAAGCCCGCACATGGCCGCGCCGTCAATCGAACGGCCCAGATATATCAGCCCCCCACACTCGGCGAGGATTTTCCCCCCTTTCTCACCGAAATCGCGGACGGCCTCGCGGATGGCACTGTTTGCCTCAAGCTCGCGGGCATACAGCTCGGGGTATCCTCCCGGCAGATATATCATGTCGGTGCCCTCGGGGAGCGCGCCCGAGCGCAATGGCGAGAAGAACTCTATCCTCGCCCCGTGACGCCGCATAGAGTCGAGACTGGCGGGATAGATGAAGCTGAACGCCTCATCGCGGGCTACGGCGACAGTAAGTCGCGGCGCCTCGGTCTCCACAATGGCCTTGACAGGGGGCCTCTCAATACGTGTCATCTCCATGAGGCGGTCCATATCCACACCCTCGGTGACGGCCTCGGCTGCCTCGGCGACAAACCGCTCCATCTCCTCGCGTGCGGTCAGAGTGAGCCCGAGGTGACGCGAGGGGGTCTGCAGCCCCTGGCGGCGTCCCACAAACCCGAGACATTCTACCCCCGCGGCCTTTGCCGCATCGGCCAGCATGGCACGGTGACGCGGTGAGGCGGCACGGTTGAATATCACCCCCGCCACATTGACATCGGGACAGAAATTCCTGAATCCATATATGGTGGCGGCAGCCGAGAAGGCAGTCGACGAGGCATCGACCACAAGTATGACAGGCAACCCGAGCGTACGGGCGACATCGGCCGCACTCCCATCCATGCCGCTATAGCCGTCAAAAAGGCCCATGGCCCCCTCGGCGACAGCCACATCGCATCCGTCCGAATAGCGTGCGAAGATGTCGGCGACATGGGCACGCGAGGCCATATAGAGGTCGAGATTGACCGACGCGCGGCCCCCGCACGCACAGGTATGGAACTGCGTGTCGATATAATCCGGGCCACACTTGAAGGGAGCCACACGCATACCGCGTCGCGCCAGAGCCCTCATCAGCCCCAGCGACACCATAGTCTTCCCGGCCCCCGACCTCGGAGCCCCTATAACAAACCCGGAAAATCCTTGCGACATCAACTATATACGTTTTTGTTGGCTACTTATTCTGTTTCAGCAGCGAGATTATACGTTCCTCAATCTGCTTGGGCGATATGTCATATATCGGGGCAAGACCTTTCATATCTACACAAAATTATGATAAAGCTGACAATCTGTTGAAATGTCTGGTCTGAAGAGACTTGAGGTAGGCATCAGGATTTTTCGCATCAAAATAATACCATGCGAAGAATCTGTTCAGCGTATATAGATAGTCTCCTTCGGGAACCAATATACGCTGCCAAGCCTTCTTTATCTTCCTATAGGAAAAAAGACTGAACAGTTGCTTTATCTCAGGTATGTCAAGATAGCGCATGGTCAGTGCTATGAGCTGGTTGTCGTCAATCATAGAGATATTGACAGACCCGGGCTCATACGACCAGAAGGCATGTTCCTTTTCAAGCTGATTAAAAAGCGACTGCCTTATAGCTGATGCTCTTTCCTTATTTCTGATTATCATATTGCAAAGATATATAAAAATCGCGTTTTTTATGTACCTTTGTGGTCTATAATCATGAAGAAACATAGCATATGAGCATCACCGTTGTGGGTATCGGGCCGGGCGGGGCTGAGGAGATGACGGCGGCTGCGGCCAATGCCATCAGCCGTGCCGATGCCGTGGCCGGATACAAGTATTATCTGCCGTTTGTCGAGCCGCTGCTCAAGCCGGGAGCCGAGATTATCGGGTCGGGCATGAGACAGGAGCGCGAGCGGGCCGAGGCAGCTTTCGAGGCAGCCGCCCGCGGTCTGGAGGTGTGCGTCATCTCGTCGGGCGACGCGGGCATCTATGGCATGGCTCCCCTGATGATGGAGATGCGCGCCGAGAAGGGTATCGACGTAGATATAGAGGTCATAGCCGGGGTGAGCGCGTTCCAGAAAGCTGCCGCACTGCTCGGCGCACCCGTGAGCCACGATTTCTGCGCCATATCGCTCAGCGACCTGATGACTCCGTGGAGCGTGATAGAGCGGCGCATCGAGGCCGCGGCCACAGCCGATTTCGTCACCGCCATATATAATCCGCGCTCGACCAAGCGTTACTGGCAGTTGCCAAGGCTCAGGGAGATATTCCTGAAACACCGCGCACCGCAGACCCCCGTGGGATGTGTGCGCCAGGCGGGACGTCCCGAACAGAAGGTATGGACCACGACGCTTGCCGAACTCGACCCCGAGACGGTGGATATGTTCACGGTGGTTATAATAGGCAACTCGCAGACCTTCGTGCGCGACGGGGTGATGATAACCCCCCGCGGATATTACTCGCGCGAGGAGGCAGAGGATGCCACCGTCGGACAGAACATAATGATAAGGAGCTTCCGCACCATCGAGTCTGAGATGCGTCATCCCGACATACCACTCGACCTGAAATGGGCCATGCTCCACGCCATACACACTACCGCCGACTTTGACATGGAGGAGGTGGTCAAGGCCGACCCCGATGCCCTGCAACGCATCTACGACACCCTGTCGTCGGGACGCGAGAGGGTCATTGTGACCGATGTGACCATGGCGGCCTCGGGGATACGCAAGGGCGCGCTCGAGAGGCTGGGACTTGAGGTGAAATGCTATCTGCACCATCCCGAGGTGGCAGAGATGGCCTCGCGCCTGGGCATAACACGCACACAGGCCGGAATACGCATCGCGGCACGCGAGCATCCCGGAGCACTCTATGTATTCGGCAACGCACCGACAGCACTGACCGAGCTGTGCACGCTGATGCGCCACGGCGATGCCGACCCGTGCGGCATAGTGGCTGCGCCTGTGGGTTTCGTGCATGTTTGCGAGAGCAAGCACATGGTCAAGACATTCACCAAAGTGCCCAAGATCATAGTCGAGGGGCGCAAGGGTGGCAGCAATCTGGCAGCGACGCTGGTCAACGCCATTCTGTGCCGCCCCGATGCCGAGAACCTGAGACCCGGACGCGATGTGTAGTTTCACGGTCATAGGCATCAGTGACTCCTCCGCGTTCAGGCTTTCACCCGAGGCGGCGGAGGCCGTGAAGAGAGGCAGATATTTCTCTGGCGGACGGCGCCACCACGAGCTGGTGCGCGACATCCTTCCCCCCGAGGCGGTATGGACCGACATAACGGTGCCCCTCGCGGATGTGTTCGCCGAGTATCGCCGCCACGGAGGGGAGACGATAGTCTTCGCTTCAGGGGATCCCCTGTTTTTCGGATTTGCCGGAACGCTTCAGCGCGAATTTCCTGACGCCGCAATCACGGTGATACCGACCTTCAACTCCCTGCAGACTCTTGCCCACCGGCTGGCACTCCCCTATCAGGATATGCGCGCCATATCGCTCACGGGACGTCCGTGGGGCAATCTCGACATCCCCCTCATCGAGGGGGCGGAGCTGATAGGTGCCCTCACCGACCGCAACCATACCCCTGCGGCGGTGGCACGGAGGATGCTCGACTATGGATACGACAACTATATGATGAGCGTGGGCGAGAACCTGGGCAACCCGGAGCGCGAGCGTGTCACGACCGTGACCCTCGCCGAGGCCGCCAACATGGAATGGGAGATGCCCAACTGCCTCATATTGCGCCGCACATACACGCATCCACGTCCGCTGGGGATACCCGAGAGGGATTTCGAGCTGCTTGACGGACGTGTCAACATGATAACCAAGATGCCCGTGAGGCTGCTGACCCTCTCGATGCTCGACCTGCGCGGCCGACGCTCGCTGTGGGATGTCGGATTCTGCACCGGGTCTGTGTCAATCGAGGCAAAGCTGCAGTTTCCCCACCTCACGGTCACGGCCTTCGAGCGCCGCCCCGAGGGAGCACGCCTCATCGAAGCCAACAGCCGCCGTCACGGCACACCGGGCATAGAGAGTGTCATCGGCGATTTCATGGAGGCCGACCTCAGCCGCTATCCGGCCCCCGACGCGGTATTTATCGGCGGTCATGGGGGAAGGCTGGAGGAGATGCTCGGGAGGATAGCCGCCGTACTCGCGCCCGGAGGGACCGTGGTGTTCAACTCGGTCAGCGGGGAGACCTGCCGTAGCTTCATGGACGGAGCCGCAAAGGCCGGACTGACAGTGGCCGGAAGCCACCGCGTGGCACTCGACGACCACAACCCAATCACAATCATCAAGGCAGTGAAATGAAACAGGAGATACTGACCATATATGTGACCGAGGCGGGACTGGAGACCGCCCGCATCATCGGCAAGGAGCTTGGCGAGGAGGCAATGACCGTGCGCCGCACACAGCTCACCCCCGAAATGCTCGACCGCGCCACCGCTGTAATCTTCGTAGGGGCGATGGGGATATGCGTACGCACCATCATCCCTCTTGTGGCCGACAAGCATACCGACCCTGCGGTGGTGTGCGTCGACTCGGCAGGGCGGTATGTGATACCTGTCCTCTCGGGCCATGTCGGGGGTGCCAACGAACTGGCACGGCGCCTGGCACGGCGTCTCGGTGCCGAGGCTGTGATAACGACACAGAGCGACGGCGCCGGACTGTGGGCACTCGACACGCTCGCCGCCGACAACGGATGGCTCACCGAGGCCACACCTGCCGAGATGGACCGCGCGATATTCAAGTTCGTAGCCGGAAAACCCACCGCCCTGCTGCCCGACGTCAAGAGCCCGGCCACAGCGCGCCTCGAGAGTTCGCTGCCGGGACATGTCACCGTCATAAAAGATATTTCAGAGGCCGCGGCCTATGACCTTGTCATAGCCGTGACACCTCATATATATACCGTCAGGGGCACACAGGTGCTGCACTATCATCCGCGTGTGCTCAACATCGGGGTCGGATGCCGCCGCGAGTGCCCCCCCGACGGGATTCCCGGACATATCTCCTCCGAGATGGTGCGGATGGGGGTCAGCCCCCTGTCGGTGCGCACCATCGACACCATAGAGCTGAAAAAAGATGAGCCGCTGTTAGGGGCCATGACCGAACTGTGGCCCGAGGCTGCGGTGAATGTCTACACATCCGGCGAGCTTGCCGGGATAGATGTCCCCAACCCCTCGGAGCATGTGCGCGAGGTGACGGGGGTGGCGGGAGTGGCCGAGAGCTCGGCACTCCTTGCCGCTGACAATGGCCCCCTGCTTATCGAGAAACAGAAAGGGAAGCTGGCCGAAGGGGCCGACTTCACATTTGCCGTGGCCATGGACCGCAGCGCCACACGCCGCGGCCATATCGAGATTGTCGGTGCCGGGCCGGGCGATCCCGACCTTGTGTCGGTGAGGGGCCGGAGATTCCTTATGGAAGCCGACCTGATACTCTATGCCGGGAGTCTGGTGCCCCGCGCCCTCACGGAGTGCGCCAAACCGGGCTGCACCGTACGCTCATCGGCCGACCTCGACCTCGAGGAGCAGTTCGAGCTGATGAGGCAGTATTACGACCGCGGCCTCTCGGTGGTGCGTCTGCATACCGGCGACCCCTGCATCTATGGTGCCATACAGGAACAGATGGCATATTTCGACCGCTACGGCATGGAGTATCATATCACCCCCGGCATCTCGTCGTTCCAGGCTGCCGCCGCCGAGCTCAAGTCGCAATTCACCATTCCCGAGCGTGTACAGAGCATCATATTGACCCGAGGCGAGGGGCGCACCCCCATGCCGCCCCGTGAGAAGCTGTCGCTGCTGGCCCGCTCGCAGAGCACCATGTGCATCTATCTGAGCGCGGGAATAGCCGAGGAGGTACAGGCGCAGCTTCTCGAGGAGTATCCTCCCGAGACCCCCGTGGCGGCATGCTACAAGCTGACATGGCCCGAGCAGCGCATATATCGCGGCCAGCTCAAGGACCTGGCCCGCATAGTCAGGGAGAATAGGCTCACCCTGACCACCCTGCTTGTGGTCGGGGATGCCATAGACAACCGCGAGGGGCTGTCCAGGCTCTACGACCGCAAGTTCACTCATCTTTTCAGGGAGGGCAAGGAATGAGCCGCGACAGGCATCTGCGCCCCCTGATGCTGGGCGGGACGGGGAGCGATGTGGGCAAGAGCCTCATCGCTGCCGGACTATGCCGCATATTCAGGCAGGACGGCCTCGATCCGGCCCCCTTCAAGGCCCAGAACATGGCGCTCAACTCATTCGCCACCCCCGACGGCTTCGAGATAGGGCGCGCCCAGGCCGTACAGGCCGAGGCGGCGGGGATACCATGCTCGACAGACATGAATCCCCTGCTGCTCAAACCCTCGGGCACCCACACGTCGCAGGTGGTGCTCAACGGCAAGCCGATAGGCAACCGCAACGCCTACGAGTATTTCCGCCGCGAGGGTCGCGAGGAGCTGCGTGCCGAGGTGTGCGCAGCGTTCGACCGCCTCGCCGCACGGTATAATCCCATAGTGATGGAGGGTGCCGGAAGCATCGCCGAAATCAACCTGCGCGACTCCGACCTGGTCAATATCCCCATGGCACGTCATGCCGGAGCGGCTGTGATACTGGTGGCCGACATAGACAGAGGGGGCGTGTTCGCCTCGGCCTACGGCTCGATAATGCTGCAGCGCCCCGAAGACCGAAAGCTCATCAAGGGGATAATCGTCAACAAGTTCCGTGGCGACATGCGCCTGTTCGAACAGGGGCGCCGCATGATGGAAGAGGTCTGCGGAGTCCCCGTATTAGGGGTCGTCCCCTACGATACCTCAATCCATATCGACGAGGAGGACTCCGTCGCCCTCTCGGCCAAGAACACCCAACCCTCCGACAACCCGGAGCTGGTCAATGTGGCTGTGATGAGGCTGCCGTACATATCCAATTTCACCGATTTCAACATCCTCGAGCGCCATCCGCAGGTATGCCTCTACTATACAGATACTCCCGATGGTCTGGCAAAAGCCGACGTGATAATACTCCCCGGCAGCAAGTCGACCCTCTCGGACCTCGCATGGCTGCGCTCGCGCGGACTCGACCGGGCCATAACGGACGCCCGCGCCCGCGGATGCAGTGTGGCCGGAATATGCGGAGGCTATCAGATGATGGGCCTCGAGGTGGCAGACCCGCACGGCGTCGAGGGTGAGCCCGCGACCGCTCCGGGCCTCGGGCTGCTCCCCGTCAGGACAGTACTTTCGTCCGAGAAAGTGACAAGGCGCGTCACCGTCACACTCCCCGGCGGAGCCGAGGCCGAGGGTTACGAGATACACATGGGACGCACAGAGAGGGAAGGTGGCAGCCCGTTTGCCACACTCCCCGGCGGTATCTCGGAGGGGTGCCGTGCCAACGGGAGATGCACGGGCACATACATCCACGGCATCTATGACAACCCCGCGGCCATCGCCCCCCTCATAGCCCCTCATCTCAACGGGGCATCCCCGGCAACATTCGACCCCAAGGGGGACAGGGAGCGTGAGTTTGACCGCCTCGCCGAGATGCTGCGCAGACATCTCGACATGGCCAAAATATACGAAATCATATCCACAGACAATGATTGACGGACACGGCGACGACCTATACCGCTATCCGGGGCGCAACCCCGTAAATTTCAGCTCGAACATACTCGGAGGCGTCAGTCATGACGGACTGATGCGCCACCTGGCCCGGCTGGCCACCCTCCCCTCGGCATATCCCGACCCGACGGCACACACGCTGGCCCTGAGGCTCGGCGAGGAGGGTACCGTCGAGGTGACGGCAGGGGCCACAGAGGCAATCTACCTCATAGCCATGTCGAGACGCGGCGCGCGGTCTGCCATACTCGGCCCGACATTCCGCGAGTATGAGGACGCGTGCCGCCTGCACGCCCACACAGTGACTCATGTCACGACACTCGGCGCCACCGACGGTCACGACGTGATATGGATCTGCAATCCGAACAATCCCACGGGGACGGTGATACCCAAGGAGGAACTGCTTTCCGCCATAAGCCGCAATCCCGGCTCGCTCTATGTCATCGACCAGGCATACGCCCCCTATACCGTGCGACCCCTCATCACCGATGCCGAGGCCGTGGAGGCAGGTAACGTGATACTCCTAAGCTCGCTCACCAAACGCTTCTCCGTGCCCGGCCTGCGTGTAGGCTATGCCGTCGGCGCCCCCGGCGTCATAGACACAATCCGCTCGATGCGTATGCCGTGGAGCGTCAACGCCCTCGCCATCGAGGGGGCGATGTGGCTGCTCGACCATCAGGACGAGTATGTCATCGACGCCCCGGCCCTAAACGGCATGGCCCTTGATATGGCCGGCGGATTGCGGAGATTAGGCATCTGGACATCAGAGACAGAGTGCAATTTCGTGCTCTGCCGCCTCCCGGGCACCCTGCGCGCCGCCGACCTGAAGGGATGGCTCATGGAGGAGGCCGACATATTGATACGCGACGCATCTAATTTCACCGGCCTCACCCCCGCACATTTCCGCTTAGGCGCCCAGACACCTCAGTCAGACAAACAGCTCATAAGCCAGATAGAAAGATGGATGTCACTCTCACGCTCGTGATACTGCCCTTGCTGCTCGGATGGATTCTCGACCTCCTGTTCGGCGACCCCGAGCGGCTCCCCCACCCCGTCGTATGGTTCGGACGGGCCATCAGCCTGTGCGAACACTCGTTCAACCATCCCCCGCACCGCGTCCTCAAGGGTGCCCTCACAGCCATCGGCCTCATCACCGCGACCGCCGCTATCGGATGGGCCATTGTCAGGCTGCTCTCCCCGTGGCCCGTGGCCGGGATACTGTTCAAGACCATCGTCGTATTCTATTGCCTCGCCGGGACGACCCTGTGCCGCGAGGTACGCATGGTGTTCGAAGCCGCCGACCGCTCGCTCGACGAGGGGCGCCGTCAGGTGGGACGCATCGTAGGGCGCGACACCGCTGCCCTCTCCGACCGCGAGGTGCGCACCGCCGCCCTCGAGACACTGGCCGAAAACCTCTCGGACGGGGTGATAGCCCCGCTGTTCTACTATATGCTGTTCGGTGTCCCCGGTATGCTCGCCTACAAGATGGTCAATACCCTCGACTCGATGATAGGCTATCACACCGAGCGCTATCTCAAGTTCGGCCGATGGGCCGCGCGCATAGACGACGTGGCCAACTACATCCCCGCACGCCTCACTGCACTGCTGATGATACTTGTCGCAGGACGTCCCGGCCTGTGGAGGTTCGTGCTCCGCTACGGACCCGAGCACACCAGCCCCAACTCCGGCTGGCCCGAAGCCGCCCTTGCCGGAATCCTCGGCTGCCGTTTCGGAGGCCCTCACGACTATTTCGGCGAGAGCTTCTACAAACCCTACATAGGCGACAACCCCCGCCCCCTCACCACCGCCGACATGCACACCGCCCTCACCGTCAACCGCCGCACCGAAGCAGCGATGATGGTGATAGCTGTTATATGTATCTTTCTGATTTATTCGAATATGCACATTGTATTAACTATATTTAACTAATGTTTTTTATATAGATATTGCATGCAAAAATAATTGTCTCTACATTTGCAGATGCATATCGCTCGCCGAGGCCCGATATGGGAAAACGAGGGCGGGATGCAGACATTTTAATAAACAAAAGCGTTTATCATCGCTTTTCTTGACTGATAGGAATCTCGCAAATTCTTTAGTTTGAGTCAAGAAACGGCAACGGTAGATGTCTTCCGGGTATGAATATTTCGTGGACTCTGCGAAAGAGTCTGCTGTAATTTCATACAGCGTGAGGCTTCGGCGTTGCTCTTTCTACTCAAACGGGCAATGCGAGAGCCTCTATCAGTTGAAAGAGCAACAGATACAGGCTTTCACGCTTTTCTTTTTTAAACCAATCAGTCCAATCCGGAGAGCCTATAGGACATGATGACACACTATCATGAAACAGAACGATTCCGAAGGGCTCCAGACTCGCCGTGAGTTCTTCAAACAAGCCGCAAAGGGAGCACTGCCCATCCTGGGCATATAACTTTTTGGAGTGCCCCTCATCAGTTCCTGTGACAGAGATGATGAACCCGGCAACGGGGGTAACCAGGGCAATGGAGGCAACGGAAGTTGCAGTTGCAGCAATTCATGCTCCGGAAGCTGTTCCGACAGCTGTTCAGGAAATTGCGACGGATGCACAGGCTCATGCGTCACTACAAACTGTACGTATATGTAGTCATTGACATCTGATGCCTCTGAGACGCATAGTATTCATTGTTACGCAAGATTGCCAACTGAACTGCTCATACTGCTATTTGGTAGGCAAAAATCAAACCGGCAAAATGACATGGGAAACCGCTAAGAAAACAGTGGACTTTCTCATGTCCTTGCCGGTCACTGAAGACCGCGTAGTATTCGATTTCATCGGAGGAGAGCCGTTGCTTGAGATAGGCCTTATACACAAAATATGCAGATATATAGTCTCTGAACTGAACAGACTGAATCATCCCTGGCTTAAGGATTATTCGTTCAGATTCACCACGAATGGACTGCTCTATTCCAGTTCAAAAGTACAGGAATTCATATCTGAATACAAGGAATGTCTCCAGATTCAGCTCTCTATAGACGGTACAAAGCGTAAACATGACTTAAACAGGGTATTCTCTTCGGGAAAAGGTTCCTATGATAAGGTCTTGCCGAACGTGAGACTATGGATAGAACAGTTCAGGGAGAAAGCCCGTGTCTTCATGGTAATCTCACATGACGACCTGCCATATCTCTCTGAAAGCGTAATCCATCATATCGGGTTAGGAATCAAAGATATATTTTTAAGCTTTGTGGTCGAGGATGTATGGCGTCCTGGAGATGGCAAAATTCTTGAAGAGGAACTTAAGATTGTGGCAGACCATATGATTGACAATAATCTGACAGATTCCGTCAAGGTCTCTACATTCAGGGAGGAACTTGGTCTACCGGAATATGAGGAGCATATCTATCCATGCGGTATCCCTACCTATACATTCGATAACAAAGGAGATATTTACTCATGTATCAGATTCAAACAATTCTCTTTGAGAGACAAGCCTGAAAGAACAATCGGTTCCATATATGAGGGACTTGACACTAATAAACTAAGGCCGTTCTTATGTTTCGACCGCGAATCGTCATATACAACCGAATGCCTCAGATGCGAGATCGCCACATGTTGCCGATGGTGTCCGGCTGAGAATTATGATTCTTCCGACTCGGGCACAATATTCCAAAGGACGACCACCCTGTGCGAGATACATCACGCCAATACACGTATGAAAAATTATTACTGGAACAGAATCAATAACACAGTCTATGAGAGATAAGAAGCTGGATTGGTGGAAATATCATTCCAACACACCCAAAGTGATTACTTTTGTGGTGACAAAAGATTGCCAGTTGGCTTGTAAATACTGCTATCTGGTAGACAAGAATAGGAATGGCAGGATGTCTTTAGATACAGCTAAGGCAGCGGTAGACTATGTATTGGATAATCCCGTCTTCTTTAATGAGACAGCCGTATCTTTTGATTTTATCGGTGGAGAACCATTCCTGGAGATTGAACTGATAGATGAGCTGTGTGACTATATCAAGGTGAGGATGTACGAGAAGAGACATCCATGGTTCAGCCATTATCAGTTTACTTTCTCGACAAACGGCATCAACTATGATAATGAGAAAGTACAGGAATATATATCAAAGAATATAAAGCATCTCCAGATAGGACTGACTATCGACGGCACCAAGCGCAAGCATGACATGAACCGTGTCTATAAAAACAGCGACAGAGGTTCGTATGAAGATGTGGTACGTAATATTCCCCTATGGCTGTCCCAATTTCCGAAAGGCAGTACAAAAGTCACCATAAGCAGTAATGACTTGCCGTACGTATGTGAGAGCGTTTTGCATCTGTTTGAACTCGGTATCAGGCAAGTATTCATGAATTGTGTATTTGAAGATGTCTGGAAAGAAGGAGATGACAAAATATTGGAGAAACAATTGATGATACTTGCCGATGCCATGATTGAGAAAGAACTGTATATGGGATACTCATGCTCGATATTCAGCAACGGGATAGGAACTCCGACAAGAGACAATCAGAACTGGTGTGGGTCGGGTAAAATGATGGCCATAGACTCGGATGGCAATTTCTATCCCTGCAACAGATTCCTGGACTTCTCATTACGCGACAAAAGGCCACGAATCATCGGCAACATAAAGGATGGGATTGACCCGAACAAAGTACGCCCGTTCATCCTTTTGGACAGGCTGACACAGAGTCCCGAGAAATGCAAGACCTGCGAAATATCAAGAGGGTGTGCATGGTGTCAAGGCGAGAACTATGATGCGGCTGATTCTGATACGATCTATCAGCGTTCGGTCGCTATATGCAAGATGCATCATGCCAGGGTACGGGCAAACAATTATTTCTGGAACAAACTCAGGCTACACATCATGGACGGCGGCCAAATGCCAGCCAACTTACAATAAAAGACAAGACATCATATCATGTTAAAATATCTGATAATCCAGCTGGACGATGTTTCCGTGTCATACTGTCACTATGACAACCCATGTGTCGGGAGCAATCTAATGCCTCTCGCAACTCTTAAGGAGGGCATCGTGTTTGCAATGAAACACAATCTCCATATCCAGTATATTCTTCCTCCTCATAATCTGCCGGATGAATATATGGAGACAATTTCTTCATATCCTCATGACAACATAGGCCCCTTCGGACACAGTGAGCATGCAAGCGTCATTGTAGCCACAGGCATAAGCGAGCTTACCAGCCACACTGGCTCACTGTCTCCCTCAAAACGTTATGTACTGAGGACTACTGTCGGTGATTTCCTGAAAACAGGTCTTTCACTTAAGGGAGTATTCTCTGCAGGGATAAGTGTGAACATAGTATTCACAGATGTCGACTCCTTCACAGACAACATGATACGGGAGTATGAAGATATAATCCGTACATTATCATCCCATATAGTGGAGCTTACCCTGAACGGCATCAGTGTAAACTCAAACATACTTACCGACAGGGTTGTGCTTAAAGAGATGAATAACTGTGGAGCCGGAGAAACCTCCATAGCACTTGCTCCCGACGGTAATCTTTATCCTTGTCCGGCCTTCTATATCCACCGTGAAGAGTATTTCTCGGCTACATTAGAAAATCCTGTATTCCGCAACAGCAATCTGTTCACATTGAATCATTCTCCACTATGCAGGGGATGCGATGCATACCATTGCAAGCGATGTGTATGGTTGAACAGAAAGCTGACATACGAAATCAACACACCATCCCACCAGCAATGTGTGATGTCCCACATTGAGAGGAACATATCCAAGGAGATACTTGAGTCATTCCACAGCAAAGGTATCCTTACCGATATTTCTATCCCTGAGATAGACTATCTTGATCCTTTTGACAATTTTCAGAATACTTAGAAATGTTTGTAGGTAAAGTATCAGTAGAAGAAAGAGATGAAATCAGAGAACTGAATGCTCTGAGAGTAGCACTGGAAGAACTGCTCCTAATACTGACACCCGGCAGTGACTTGCACAGTAATGCGACAGAAGATTTAAAATCCAACATGAAGGCATACGACAGATGGTGGTCTGAGACTGCGGCAAGATATGGATGGCCAAGAGAGAAAGATTCCAGCTGGACTATAGATTTTGAATCCTGTAAGGTCTATCTAAATACCAATTATTGACATGATTATCTGCGCAATCGGCTCAGCCGAAATAATACTGATATGTGCCGTGATTCTCCTTGTATTCGGAGGTAAGAAATTACCTGAGCTGATGAAAGGGGTTGGCAAGGGTGTAAGGAATTTCAAGGAAGGAATGAGAGAACCATCCGAAGAAGAAATCAATATGAAAGTTGAGGAAGAGATTCGTAAAAGAGTTGAAGCCAAATTGACAGGCACCGACACAAAGGATTCAGATATAAAAAAGTGAGCGGTTTACAAGACACTGAAGACTTGCTGACATTCGGAGGGCATCTTGATGTATTACGCAAGGTGCTCTTCCGAGTCATATCAATCATTGTCCTCCTGGCAGGTTTAATATTCTGTTTCAAGACAGAAACCTTCGCAATCCTCCTGGCACCACACAGATCGGATTTCTGCACGTTCCGGCTTATCGAGAAGATTCTTCATTCTCTTGGCTTTCTATTCAGATTCAATGAATATGACATTCCTCTAATCAATACGGAATTGTCAGCACAGTTTATGACCCATATTACTGTGTCGTGCCTGCTGGCAGTCCTGCTGGCATCTCCATATATCCTGTATGAGCTATTCAGGTTCATATCGCCGGCCCTCTATGAGAGCGAGAGGAGATACTCATTCATAGCCGCCTGTACCATATACATACTGTTCGTGCTGGGTGTGTTAATGAGCTATTTTGTACTATTTCCCATATCATTCCAATTTCTTGCAACCTATCAGGTAGACAGTGAGATAACAAACACCATAACATTGAGCTCGTACATCTCGACATTCCTCACACTTACATTCATGATGGGAATAGTCTTTCAGTTGCCTGTGATAACTTTCGTACTCGGACTAATGAAGGTCATAGACTCCACACTGATGAAACAATACAGACCCTATGCCTTCATCCTCATAATGATTATAGCCGCTGTCATAACTCCGCCGGACCTATTGACGCTCATCCTTGTCACAATTCCAATCTATGGACTATATGAAATCAGCATACTTGTATTGAAATACTTTGTGCCCTCACCGTCAACCGTCGCACCGAAGCAGCGATGATGCTGCTGGTGATTTTATTAATAATATCTTCATATTACATTAACTAATCTCCCTATCAGAGAAGGCCCGGAGGGCCGTGGATTATCAGAAACCCCATGCGCAGCATGGGGAGAGCGAACCAGGAGATACAATCGGAGCCTCGGCGAGGCGATATTATGGTTGCAGACATC
>DAAQ01000038.1 GCA_001701225.1 Bacteroidales bacterium H5
TGGGGTTTCTGATAATCCCCGGCCCTCCGGGCCTCCTCCGATAAAGGATGGGTTCTGCAATACCTTTTGAGGGGGCACACGCAATTCGCGGCGTAAAGAAGACTCCCCGTTGAAATTTTTATCTTACCCTGATGACGGCGAAGGAGTAGGGTGGGAGGGTGAGGTTGGGGAGGGTGAGGGTTGTCTGGACGGGGATGGCGCGGGTGTCGGCGGGTGTGCCGGTGAGGATAGTGGCCCGGACGGAGCCCGGTTTTACCCCGAGTGCAGAGAGGTCGATATTTCCCTTGGCCTCGACCGGGAGTAGGTTGACGGCCTTGATGATATGTTCGCCGGTCTTTTCGTCGGTCGTGACTGAGATGCCTATGCGGTGGGCTACGTCGGGATTGTCGCTGTCGACCTTGAGAGGCGCGGGGATATAGCGTGTGCCGGGATTGTTGCCGAACAGACGCTGTACATGATAGTCGACCGTGGGCCTGAGCGAATCGTTGTTGAAATAGATGAGGTCGGGACGCCACTGCGTATGCCCCTCCTTGGCCAGCAGTGGCGCGTATGAGGTCATCTCGACCACATCGCCGTTGCGCTCTACCGCCGTAAGGTACAGTGCCTCGGCAAGCGCGGTCTCGACATTGCTCGGGCGTCCGGGCAGATGGGCGGCATATTCGCCGAGATATACCTTGGTGCCTCCGCGGCGGTAGCGGTCGTAATAGTCCTGATTGTGTATCATCCATGCCGGGTCGACGTAATAGTGCTCGTCGACCATGGGGATGTCGAGCTCGCGGGCCAGACGCCATCCGGCGTCATAGTCGGCACCCTCGTAGAAGGGGCCTACGGTGCCCACCACAGTAATCTCGGGATAGCGGGCGCGCACGGCATCGTATATCATCCTGAAACGGGCCTCGAACACTTCGGATATGAGGTCTTCGTTGCCTATGCCGAGATATTTGAGGTTGAACGGCTCGGGGTGTCCGGCCGCAGCACGGCGCGCGCCCCACTCTGTCGAGATGTCGCCGTTGGCATACTCGATGAGGTCGAGCACGTCGCGGACATATGCATCCATCTCCTCCATCGGTATTCCGCATTGCTGCCCGAGCGATGTGATTGGGTGGTCAGAGTGATGGGCCGCGACGCTCGAGTTCTGGCACGGCACACCCGCCGAGAGGACGGGGAGCGGTTCGGCGCCGAGATCCTCGCAGAAGAGGAAATACTCGTGATAGCCAAGTCCGCGGGTCTGGTGATAGTTCCAGATGTTGCGCAGCGGCTTGCGGGCCTCGAGTGGGCCGACAGAGCCTTTCCAGTCATAGATATTGTCTATGCCGTTGCCGTGTGCCACACAGCCGCCAGGAAAGCGCACGAACCTCGGTCTGAGGTCGGCGAGCGTCTGCGCGAGGTCGGCACGAAGACCGTTCTCACGCCCCTTGAATGTATTTTTGGGGAATAGCGACACCATATCGACCCCCGCGTCGGTGCCTTTGGGGAAGATGAGGTTGAGCCGCGCGCCCGAGACGCTGCGCGATGCACGCAGGAGGGTGGTGCAGGTGGCCCATCCGCCCGAGCCTTTGGCCTTCAGGACACCCTTGGCCACTGTCTCTCCCTCGGGCGTGGTGAGTGTCACGGTGATATTGACGGCATGTGGTGTCCGCAGCGCCACGCTGAGGCGGTATTTCTCTCCTTTCGTGAGGCTTATGCCGTCATAGCCCGAGTTTGTCAGTGTCAGGGAGCCCTTCACCGACATATAATGTGGATTATTGGGGTGTATGGGTGCGATTGTGTCGACGGTAGCTGTGCCGTCGCCTGTTGTGCTCCACGAGTGTGTGGCGCACCAGGCGGGGTCACCCTTGCGGTCTGACGGGATGTACTCGAAGTCACGGTTCTGCACCAGCTCGGCATAGAGGCCACCGTCTGCGGCATAGTTGATGTCCTCGAAGAATATCCCTATCAGCTTGTCTGAAATGGGATAGGATCTGGCCGGGTCTGCGGTGGCCGAGAATGTCACCGTGCCGAGCCCTGCGAATCGCGCCGGGTCGTCGGCGGCATGCTGCGAGTAGAGGGCAGCGAGCCGGGCACGTTCTGTGGCATAGGCCCGTAGGCTCTCGGCAAATTCAGGCATAATATCCTGACGGTAGCCCTTGACCGTCACGCCGTCAATCGTGGCCGAGTCCGGGGTTATGGGATGGAGCGGACGCATATCGCGCGGCAGGTCGTGGGGACTTGCGAAATATCTCTGCGGCTCCCACCGCTGCAGGTCGGGCGAGACCGCGAGGGCTGTCACCGAGCCGTCGGGCATCGCCTCCCAGACGCAAGTCCATGCCGAGTCGGCGGCGTTGACGAACAGGCGCGGCGAGAACATCTTCTTGCCCGCACCCCACGGGCCGAAATCCGAGCTGACAAAATTCAGCCTGTCGCCTATAGGGCTCCATTGCGCTCCCTCACCGCTGCGCAGGGCCAGACGGAGACCCGACTTGCCGTCGGGGGTCGAGTATGAGAAAAGCTGTTCGCCCGATGCGCCGGAGGCTGTGAGCGATGCGAGGATTATCGGCAGAAGATGTCTGTATTTCATGTGATGTCTGTCTTTTACTTACGGTTCAGAAAATCAAATGTCAGCTTTATCCTCAGCCCCTTGTCGCCGGGATTGAGGCGTATGTTCGGGGCCTGTGCCTGCGGGCCGAGCTGCCCGACCGGCTTGTATGACTGCATGGGTGGAATCTCGAGCAGGAATGATATGTCACCCTCGGGGAACGGCATCATCGTGTCCTTGCCGTCGCGCCGTGCCGCTGGCTCGGCGGGGGTGAAGAGGCGCATATACAGCCCGTCGGTCTCCGAATAGACTGTGAACGGAGCGGAGTCCGACTCGACTGTGCCCCAGTAGGTGTTGGCGTGATACCCCTTGAACTCGGGATAGACAAGATGTCTTGCCGACTCGCCGGTCACGGTGTTGTTATAGTCCTTGTGCCACAGGCCCACATTCATGCCACGCTGACGGTTGCGCCACACGCGATAGGGGCCGCGGCCCATCCACCGGAATCCTGTGGCCTCCTCTTCGGGATACGAGAATGTGAGTCCGAAGCTACGTGCCTCGTCGTCGAAGAATTTACCCTTATATCCGTGACCGCGACGGTCGTTGAGCATCACTGCGTCCATTCCGAGGAGCCCGGCGGGTGTCATGCGCCACTCTATCGAGTCGATGGCTCCGCGGTACCGGGCCACAATCACGGCATCGTCGCCGTCGGCACGCCCGGACATCGAGATAAGCTCGGCCTTCATCCCCACAGGCACAGGCCCGTCGCGGAAGGGTATCCGTTTGCCATTTATCTCTATGGATGCAATCTGTCCCGTGCGGGTGTCGAATGTCACCGTGAGGCCGTTGGCACTGAGGGTTGAGTCGGTCGCGATGGCGCGTCCTGTGGCCGTCGGGAGGCGATGCGCCATGACGTATTGGTCGGCATAGCGTGCGGGCATTGACCAGGTGTTTATGGTGTCGCCGTGGGCGTCAATGGCCGCGAGGCAGAGCAGGTCAGCATCCTTGGGCATAGAGGTCAGACCCAGGCTGACGTTACTCTTTTCTCCGGGCATTATGGCCGGGAGGTTGCATGAGCCCGAGGCCACTGTCCTGACCGCATTCCCCTCGGCAGGGGTGGGAACCGACACAATACGCCAGTCCATGCGGATGTCGCCAAGCGATTTTGACAGGTATCCGTTGCCTATGGCGAGCGTGCCGTCAAAATTCGGCGTCACGGCCACCGGGTCGATGGTGACGGGCGACCAGACATCGCGTATGGTGTACCAGCTTGCCTCCTTCTCCCTGTACGGGCCGACGATGCCGTCGGGGCCATTGGGGCCGTCGGTGTCTATGGCTCCCCCGCGGTCGCGCCGCTCGATACCCTCGTCAGCCCACGACCAGATGAATCCTCCGGCAAAGCGTGGATTCTGCGACCAGTTGCTCCAGAATCCGTCGAGCGACGTCCCGGCCCCCTTGTCATATTGTGCATGGAGGAACTCTGTGGGCATGAACACCTCATAGCCGTTTCCGAGCCTCGCCACACCTGTCTGATATGCAGGATAGTGGTGTGCGTCCACGCCACCGCGGTTGGCCCAGGCATAGACCACATGGCGTCCCTGCGGGTCGTATGCGCCGAACATCGGTTCAAGGTCATAGTTGAACCCCCCTTCGTTGCCGTTGCTCCACGCGAAGATGCAGGGATGATTGACGTCGCGTGTCACCATCTCGCGCAATATCCGTCCCCCCTCTGCGGTCGAGTAGGGGGTCTGCCATCCGGGGAGCTCGTTCAGGTAGAGCACTCCGAGCGAGTCGCATATGTCGAGCAGGTGGCTGTCGGGGGGATAGTGCGAGCGGATGGCGTTGGCGTTCATTCCTTTGATTAGCTTCACGTCCTCGATGTCGCGCTCGCGGCTCCCTGTGCGCCCCGTCTCGGGGTAGAAGCAGTGGCGGTTGACACCCTTGACGCGGATTTTCCGGCCATTGAGATAGAATCCGTCCCTCTCCCTGAACTCGACCGTACGGAATCCCGTGCGCTCGGTCATTGTGTGGGCCACGGTGCCGTCGGGTGCTGTCAGCTCGAATGTCAGGTCATAGAGCTGGGGTGTCTCCGGGTGCCAGGGACGGATGTTGTCGAATTTCAGTGTTATCCGCTGGCTGTCGGCCTCGCAGAGTGCCGTCTCGCGGGTCTGTCCCGCGCACGTCACCCTCAGCCGTGAGCCGGGCGCCATCTTGTCGGTGAGGAGGTCGAGTGTCAGTGTCCCGTCGTGCCGCGGGTCGAGGGCCACACGCCTGATGCGCGTCATGGGTGACACCTGCAGGTAGACCGGGCGGTAGATGCCGCCGAAGAGCCACCAGTCTGCCTTGCGTTCGGCTCCGTTGATGCTTGCGTCTGATGACTCCTTTGCCACCTCGACCTCGAGTGTATTTTTCCGTCCCCATCTCACAAGGGGCGTTATGTCGTATGTGAATTGAGTGAATCCCCCTTTGTGTACCGGGCCAGCGCTCTTTCCGTTCACGGTGACCGCGGCATCGGTCATTACTCCCTCGAATACCAGTTCTACACGCTGTCCCTGCCATTTGGCCGGGAGGTTGAATGTGGTGCGGTATGTGCCTGTCTCGTCTGCAGGTGCCGACCCAGGACGGTCGTGGTAATATCGTCCGTATGTGTAGGCTCCGAATCCCTCCTGTTCCCAGCACGAGGGGACATGTATCTTCTTCCATCTCCCCGAGTTCATCCCGTCCGAGCACTTGAAATCCCAAAGCACTGCGTCATTGTCCCCCATACCCGACAGGGGGACGGTCACCGTTGTCCCGGCACGGCTGCACAGCCATGCCGGGATAGCGATGATCAAGCTCAATACATAATGTAATTTCATGGTATCAGTTATTGTATCGCAAAGTTATGCATTATTCCTGACATCCATGTGTGGAAATCAATCAATCATCCACGGAAATATGCTAACAGCCCCCGGGTTTCCTATCTTTATGCCTCTCATGACATCATTCCTCTGTCACTCAAAAAAACTGCGCGGCCCGGGCGGGTCGCGCAGTGGTTATGGGGGATGGAGCCGTAAGGCTTAGGCTACGACTTTCTTGTAGCGGGGAACGAGGAGCTTCATGATGCACCAGCCCACGAGGTAGGCCACACCGCAGATGCAGAACACTACGAAATAGCCTGCGGGCTTGCCCACGTAGCTCATGAATGCCATCTGGGTCTGTGCGGCATAGTCGAACAGGATGCCCGAGCAGTAGTTGATCAGGAACGAGCCGATACCTCCGGCCATACCGCCGATACCGATGATGGTGGCGATGGTGCTCTTGGGGAACATGTCACCTACAACAGAGTAGATGTTGGCCGACCACGACTGGTGTGCGGCGCCGGCGATGCCGATGATGATGATGGGCATCCAGCGCGAAACCGAGCTGAGGGGCTGGGCCAGGAGGGCCAGGAGGGGGAACAGAGCGAAGATGAACATGGCCTTCATGCGTGCCGAGTAGGGGTTGACGTTGATGCCGCGGCGTGCAGCATTGTCAATGAAGATTGTCGGCAGCTTGCCACCGTAGATCGAGAGCATGGTGATGAGGTAGAGCACGAAAATCATGAGCATACCCTCGCCCTCGGATGTCGACAGGCCGAACACGTCGGTGATGTAGGCGGGTGTCCAGAAGAGGAAGAACCACCACACGCCGTCGGTGAGGAACTTGCCGAAGAACACTGCCCATGTCTGAGGATACTTGAAACACTTGAAGAAGGGGATGGTGACAGTCTCGCTGTCCTCGATCTCGGCCTTCTCGCGTGCGGTCTCGTCGGGGGTGGTGTTGTCCTGCTCGATATAGGCGAGCTCGGCAGCGTTGACGTGGGGGTTCTCGGCGGGTGCCTTGTAGAGGAATACCCAGAAGCCCATCCAGACAAAGCCGAGGGCGCCGATGATGATGAACGCCATCTCCCAGCCGTTGCCCCAGCCGATGCTCTGGAAATACTTGGCGAGCGGGCCGATGGAGAACGGGGCGATGAGGGCGCCGACAGCCGAACCTGCGTTGAAGATCGAGGTGGCATATGCGCGGTCACGCTTGGGGAAATACTCGGCTGTAACCTTGATGGCGGCGGGGAAGTTGCCGGCCTCGCCGAGGGCGAGGATGGTGCGCGCGCCGAGGAAGAAATATACCGAGACGGTGGCGATTGTCACTGCGACGTCGCCTGTGGCGTGAAGCAGCTCACTGGCGGTGTGGAGGCCGAGATAGTGCTCGGTGGCGACACCGCAGACAGCGTGGAGGCAGGCTCCGGCCGACCATACGCCGATGGCCCAGAGGTAGCCTTTCTTTGTGCCCATCCAGTCGATGAAGCGGCCTGCCAGAAGGTTGGCCACGGCATAGACGATAGAGAACACGGCTGTGATGAGGCCATAGTTGGCATCGGTCCAGTGGAACTCGGGAGAGATGAACTCCTTCCAGGTAAGCGAGAGCACCTGGCGGTCCATGTAATTGACGGTCGTAGCGAGGAAGAGCAACGCACAGATGGTCCAACGGAAGTTGGTCATCTTCTGATTGGCTGCTGCCAGAGGTGAGGTAGCGGCCATGATCAGAATTTGAAGAAGTTCTTGGCGTTGTTATAGCAGATGTCCTCTATCATCTGGTTGACACGCTGCTCCTCATAGCCGGTGTAGGGTATCTCGCCGTTCTCGATGTCGTTGCCGACAAGGTTGCAGAGTGTGCGGCGGAAATACTCGTGGCGCGGGTAAGAGAGGAACGAACGCGAGTCGGTGAGCATGCCCACGAAGCGGCTCAGGAGGCCGAGCAGCGACAGTGCGTTCATCTGCTTCTGCATACCGTCTTTCTGGTCGAGGAACCACCAGCCCGAACCGAACTGAATCTTGCCGGGGATAGAGCCGTCCTGGAAGTTGCCGAGCATTGTGGCGATGACCTCGTTGGCGCAGGGGTTGAGGTTATAGAGAATGGTCTTGGTGAGCTTGCCGCGGGTGTTGAGCTTGTCGAGGAAACGGGCGCACGACTTGGCGGTGTTGAACTCGCCGATCGAGTCGAAGCCTGTGTCGGGGCCGAGCAGCTTGAACATCTTGGTGTTGTTGTTGCGGATGGCACCATAGTGGAACTGCTGTGTCCAGCCCGAGTTGTAGTCCATCTCGCCGAACACGATGAGCATGGCGCTCTTGAACTTGTGTATCTCCTCCTCGGTGAGCTCCTTGCCGCCATATACCTTGTCGAAGATAGCGTCTATCTCGCCGTCGGTATAGTCTGCGGCATAGAACTCCTCGATGCCGTGGTCAGAGAGGCGGCAGCCCATCTCCTCGAAGAAATCGTGACGCTTCTGGAGGGCGTCTACCATGTCGGCGAACTTGCTGATGTTGACACCCGATACCTCGGCGAGCTTCTCGACGTATGCGCGGAACTCGGCGGGGTTCTCGACGGCCATGGCCTTGTCGGGACGCCAGGTGGGGAGCATCTTGATCTCGAAGCCGCTGTCGCGCACGGCCTTGTGATATTCGAGCGAGTCGACGGGATCGTCGGTGGTGCAGACGGTCT
Source organism: Bacteroidales bacterium H5 (assembly GCA_001701225.1). GTDB lineage: Bacteria > Bacteroidota > Bacteroidia > Bacteroidales > Muribaculaceae > Duncaniella. Next base: position 8,036 of record DAAQ01000038.1, read on the forward strand.
CGACGTTGTAGCGGCGCATGAGGCCGCGGGCGGTCATGTTCGGGTCGTTGAGCAGCTTGTCGTTGCAGGCGTCAAAAATCTCCTTGGCGGTCTCGGGGTTGAGCAGCTTGTCGATGCCGAAGGCTGTCTTGAGCTCGAGATGTGTCCAGTGGTAGAGGGGGTTGCGGAAGGTGTAGGGGACTGTCTCGGCCCACTTCTGGAACTTCTCCCAGTCTGTGGTGTCGGTGCCGGTGCAGAAGCGCTCGTCAACACCGTTCGAGCGCATGGCACGCCACTTGTAGTGGTCACCGCCAAGCCATATCTCGGTGATTGACTTGAACCTGTGGTCATCGGCCACCATCTTGGGAATGAGGTGGCAGTGATAGTCGATGATGGGCATCTTGGCCGCATGCTCGTGATATAGTTTCTGCGCCGTGGGGGTCTGGAGCAGGAAATTTTCGTCCATGAATGGTTTCATAGGATTCAAGGTTTTGGTGGGTTGGTTTGATTTAAGTTAGAGTGTCACGCCGTTCTTGAAGATGGCAATCTCGTGTATGCCCGATTTCTCGGAATTGACCTGTTCGCCGCTGGCGACACGGAGCACATAGGCGATGAAATCGGCCACGACGGCCTTCATCTCCTTGTCCTCGACGAGGACTCCGGCGTTGAAGTCAATCCAGGTGGGCTTGCGTGCTGCCAGACCCGAGTTAGTCGAGATCTTCATGGTGGGCACGAATGTGCCGAACGGGGTGCCGCGGCCTGTGGTGAAGAGCACCATCTGGCATCCGGCGGCGGCAAGGGCTGTCGAGGCCACGAGGTCGTTGCCGGGAGCCGAGAGCAGATTGAGGCCGTGGTTGTGGATGCGCTCGCCATATTCGAGAACGCCGAACACGGGGCTCTTGCCCGATTTCTGTGTGCAGCCGAGTGCCTTCTCCTCGAGGGTCGAGATGCCGCCGGCCTTGTTGCCCGGCGAGGGGTTCTCGCCAACGGGCTCGCCGTGGCTGAGGAAATACTCCTTGAAATTGTTGATGAGCGAGATGGTCGAGCCGAGCAGCGCGTCTGACGAGCAGCGCTCCATCAGAATGGTCTCGGCGCCAAACATCTCGGGCACCTCGGTGAGCACGGTGGTGCCACCCTCGATGTCGCAGAGCCAGTCGGAGAACTCGCCCAGCAGGGGGTTGGCTGTGATGCCCGAGAAGCCGTCGGAACCGCCGCACTTGAGGCCGATGCGCAGCTTGGAGGCAGGCTGGGTGGTGCGTACGCAGTTGCGGGCGTTGTTGTAGAGCTCGGTGAGCACCTTGACGCCATACTCGACCTCGTCACCCTCGACCTCCTGGCATACCATGAACTTGACGCGCTCGCGGTCATAGTCGCCGCAGAACTCCTCGAACACCTTGGGCTGGTTGTTCTCGCAGCCGAGGCCCACGACGAGGATGCCTCCCGCATTGGGGTGATGCACCATGTCGCGCAGTATCTTCTTGGTGTTCTCGTGGTCGTCGCCGAGCTGCGAGCATCCGTAGTTGTGGGGGAATCCGAAGATACCGTCCACGCCCTCGGCGCCTGTCTCGGCATTCACACGGTCGACAATCTGCTTGACGATGCCGTTGACGCATCCGACGGTGGGGATGACCCAGATCTCGTTGCGGATGCCTACCTGGCCGTCGGCACGCTCATAGCCCTGGAATGTGGCTTCGTCGCCCTTGAGGGCCGAGCCGGGAGCGGCGGGATGAGCGTCCTTGATAGCGATGTCAGAGTAGTCGAGCTGTCCGGCGAGGTTGGTCTTGATGTCGTTGTGGTCCAGGAAGGCACCCTTGGCCACGGCGTGGCGCGTGTGGCCGATGGGGAAGCCGTACTTGATGACATTCTCACCCTCGGCGAGGTCGCGCAGCGCGAACTTATGTCCGGCCGGGATGTCGCAGACGAGGGTGATGTCGCCGTCGGCGCCGACGGTGACAACCGTCCCCTTGGCGAGGGGATTGATTGCCACCGCGACGTTGTCCGCGGGATTTATCTTGATAAAGTCCTTCATCCGTAGTGGATTATGTTATGCTTCAACGACTTCCTTGACGGTCTCGAGCATACCCTTCTTCTGGATCTCGTCGAGATAGTATGTGACGAGGTCAGTCAGGCCGGGCACCTCGTTGAGGTCGCCCTGTACGCCCCAGATGAGGTCCTTGGCGCCGAGCACGCCCTCGGCAACCTTGCGGGTGTCGCCTGTGGCCCAGAGCTCGGTGAGCAGGTCCATGATCTTCTTGTCGTCGTTGGGCACGATTTCGGTGCCGTCCTCACGCTTGCCGCCCTTGTAGTAGGTGATGAGGGCTGCGAGACCGAGCACGAGACCCTTGGGGAGCTCGCCCTTGCGCTCGAGATATGTCTTGAGACCGGGCAGATCGCGGGTCTGGAACTTGGGGAACGAGTTGAGCATGATTGAGGTGACCTGATGGTCGACATAGGGGTTGTTGAAGCGCTCGAGCACATCGGAGGCAAACTTCTTGAGCTCGTCCATGGGAAGGTTGAGGGTCTCCATGAGCTCCTCGAACTGCACCTTGTGGATATACTTGCCGATGACGGGGTGGTTGCAGGCGTCGCGCACGATGTTGACGCCGCTCAGGAATGCCACGGGCGACAGCACGGTGTGGGGGCCGTTGAGCAGGGTCACCTTCCTCTCGTGGTAGGGAGCCTCAGAGTCGGTGATGAGCACGTGCAGACCGGCCTTCTCGGCGGGGAACTCGGCGCGGAGCTGGTCGAGGGTCATGTTTGAGGCGCGCTCGATGACCCAGAGGTGGAATGCCTCGCCCTGTACCACGATGTTGTCCTTGTAGCCCAGCTTCTCCTGGATGTCGGCGATCTCCTTGCGGGGGAATCCGGGGACGATGCGGTCGACGAGGGTCGAGCATACATAGTTGTGTGTCAGGAACCAAGCGCGGAAGCCCTCATAGTCAGAGCCAAGCTCCTCTTTCCAGAGGTCGATATACTGTGTGATGCACTCTTTGAGGTGGTGTCCGTTCTCGAAGATGAGCTCGCAGGGCATGATGATGAAGCCCTTGTCAGCAGCGCCGTTGAAGGTCTTGTAGCGACGGTAGAGGAGCTGGGTGAGCTTGCCGGGATATGACGAGGCGGGACGGTCGGCCAGCTTGCAGGCGGGGTCGAAGGTGATGCCGGCCTCTGTGGTGTTGGAGATGACGAAACGCATCTCGGGCTGGTCGGCCAGTGCCAGGAAGGCGTCGGTCTGGGTGAAGGGGCTGAGACCGCGGCTGATGACGTCGACACGGGTGAACGAGTTGATTACCTCGCCCTCGAGACGGCCCTGGAGATTGACATGGTAGAGGCAGTCCTGACCCTGCAGCAGCTGCATCACGAAGGCGTCGGGTGTACCCTGTACCACGACTACAGACGAGTTGAAGTCTGTCTTGTCGTTCATGTTCTTGATGATCCAGTCTACGAATGCGCGGAGGAAGTTACCTTCGCCGAACTGGATGATTCTTTCGGGAGCAACTGCCTTGGGAGCAGTGAGTTTGTTTAAGGCTTTCATGTTGTTTTACGGTATGTTTGTTTCAGTTTGATTCGGTTATTCGGCGGGTTTCCAGCCTGTCGAGTGGCTGAACACCTTTTCTATGTCTGTCAGGGCCTTTGCCGTGGCGGCATCGGGATTCGAGGCCCACTGCACACGGCCATCCTTGGCTGCACCGGGGCCGGTCGAGCCATACTCGCCATAGCGGGCGGTCTTCTCGTTGTCGGTGTTGTTCCAGTTGTGCCATCCCTCGGGACGTATGTGCGAGCCCATCTCGCAGTTGATGAACATGGTGTGGGCATAGGGTCGCCATGGGCGCCCGAGATACACCTTCTTCACATCGTCGGCGGCTGTAAGCCTGCATCCGTCAAATACATAGCCAACGGCAACATCCTCGGGGGTCGAGGCTGCCGTGATGTAGCTGTCGCGCTTAGAGTGGATTGTGCAGCCCTTGAAATAGGCTGTCGCGGGACCGAAGATGAAATCTGTGGTGCCCTCGACATAGCAGTTGTCGAAGAGCAGACGGGCATTCTTGCCCCCGGTGAAGATGGTGTCCTGGTTGCCGAGGAAACGGCAGTTGACAAAGTGCAGCTTGTCGCCCTCGGTGTGCAGTGCCACGGCCTGTCCGAGCTGCGGGGCGTTGTTCTCGATGGTGAGGTTGCGGAATGTGACCTCCGACGCATCTACCTTGACGGTGTATGTGCGGAATGTGCCCATGTTGTCGATGTTGGCGTGGTGGTCGTAGGTGATGACGGTGCCTTCGGGCGACTGTCCCTCGAACACGACGTTCTTGAGCCACGAGGGGATTACGACCTTCTCCTTATATATGCCATCGGCGATATGCACGGTGACGGTATAGTCCATGTATGCGCGGATTCCCTCGAGCGCCTCGGTGACTGTAGTGTAGTCGCCCGAGCCGTCCTGAGCCACGAAGATGTCGTGTTTCCACTTGTCAGCACCCGAGGCCGACACTGCTGCAAGCAGTGCGGCCACGAGGATGAATAATCTGGTCTTTACAGATGTCATTGCCTGAGTTTCTGGGTTTTACTTAGTGATACGGAACCAGTCTACGTCCATCCATCCGCAGTCGTTGCTGACCCAGGGACGCGAGCAGAACAGGCCTACCTTGGCACCGATCCAGTGTCCTTCGGTAATCTGCAGGGGCTGGCCGAATTCGGTGAACTTCTTGCCGTCGAGGCTGTAGGAGAAGGTTGCCTCGCACTTGTAGTCGGCCTTCTGGGTGGGCTTCTTGGCGCCGGTATATTTCACCTTGACACGCAGGTAGAGGTCTTTGGCCGAGTCGAGCTTCACTGACTCGCCTATCTCCTGTTTGCCACCCTTGTTGGCCTTCTTGCCGTGGATGTCAACGAGATAGATGCCGTCCTCGCGGCTCTCGAGGGCGATGGCACCATAGTTGTAACCCATCACTGTGAGTCCGGCTATCTCGCCGGTCTGAATCTTGCCATCCTTGTTGCGGGGGCAGAAGTCTACCTTGGCTGTGGCGGTGAAATTGCGTGCGGGGAATTTCTGCAGCAGCATGTTGGGCATGTCATAGAGTCGCTCGGCTCCCGGTGTGTTGACCGAGAAGAGGCGCAGCTTGGATGCCTTTGCGTCAGTGAAATACCACAGCGCCGAGGGGTTGCCCTTCCACTGCCACTGCAGTCCGAGCGAGTTTGCGTCAAACTCGTCGCTCTCGGCGGGAGTGGCCTTGGCATAGGTCTTGCCTACGTTGGGCTTGCGGTATTTTGTCACGGGAGTGCCGCGTCCGTCGCCGTCGGGATCGACGCCGATGACGGGAAATCCGTCCTCATTCCATTTCATGGGCTGCAGGTGTACCACGCGGCCATACGGGCCCTTGTCCTGGAAGTGCAGGAACCAGTGTTCCTTGCCGTCGGGGGTGTCGACCCATGCGCCCTGGTGGGGGCCGTTGATGTCGGTGTCACCTTGCTCCATCACGTTGCGCTCCTCATAGGGGCCCCAGGGGCTCTTCGAGCGCATCACTTCCTGCCATCCGGTGGCCACGCCGCCCGACGGAGAGAATATCCAGTACCATCCGTCGCGCTTATACATCTTGGCGCCCTCGATGGTGGGGTTGTCTACGTGTCCGTCATATATGATGCGGTCCTGGCCGATGGTCGACTTGCCGTCGGGGGTCATCTCTATCATGCCGATGATGCTCTTGTTGCCGGCGCGGCTACCTGCATACCCGTGGGCTATGTATGCCTTGCCGTCCTCGTCCCAGAAGGGGCAGGTGTCGATGATGCCCTTGGCCTTGTGCACATGCACCAGAGGCTCCCACGGTCCGGCGGGGTTCTTGGTCTTGGTCATGAAGATGCCCAGGTCGGGGTCGCCGTAGTAGATGTAGAACTCGCCGTTGTGATAGCGTATGGCCGGAGCCCACACGGCGTTGCCGTGGCTGGGGTCGGGGGCCGACTGGGCGTATTCGGGCATCTCGGCTATGGCATGGCCGATGAGGGTCCAGTTCACGAGGTCTTTCGAGTGGAGGATGGGGAGACCGGGAATGTCGCAGAAGCTCGATGCGGTCATATAGTAGTCATCGCCAACGCGCACCACATCAGGGTCCGAATAGTCAGCGTCGATTACGGGGTTCTGATACTGGCCGTTGCCCAGGTCGGGCACCCAGACTTCCGAGAGTTTGTCGCCGGCCTGGACAGCTACTGTGGCCGAGGCGGCAAGAGCCAAAAGTGAAAGGCGCGATAAGAGATTCATATATTCAATTTAAGGTGTAGTCCTGATGAATGAGGGGCCGATACGGCCAAAATTGTAAATTGTCTCCAAAGTTACGAAAATTCCCCCGAAATAAAGTTAACATTGATGGTGAAAAAATCAAAAAACCTCCTTATGAGGCTTACTTTTCGGAATAATGATAGCGCATCGAGAGGATGAACACGGTTATGCAGCCGTCGCTGACCGAATATATGATGCGGTGACGGTCATTGATGCGCCTCGACCAAAGCCCTTGCAGCTCAAACCGCAACGCTTCGGGCTTGCCGATGCCTGTGAACGGGTGTTCGGCGATATCCTTGAGCAACGCGCTGATGCGTTTCATTATCGCTGTGTTGCCCGATTTCTTCCAGTACTCGAGGTCTTTCTTGGCCTGAGGAAGCAGTTTTATTTCCATAGGTTGTCGAGGTCTACGGTCTCACCTTCGCCTGCGGCCATTTGGCGTCTTCCCTCACGTATCACCTCCATCATCTCGGGCGATGACATTATGTATTCGGTTTCGGTGAGGTTGTTGTATGCCTCGAGCGAGATGACAACGACGCTGCCGTGTCCCTGGCGTGATACCACGAGGGGCTCGCAGTCGTCGGTCACCGAGTCGAGGTGACTGCGGAGGTTTTTCCTGAAATCTGTGTAGTTGGCTGTCCTCATAATTCAGTGTGCTTTTTAAATCCGTACAAATATAGGTACTTGTCTGTTCAAATCCAAATATATCGCGATGAAAATGCCCCCGCCTCGGTGACGGGGCGGGGGCTGTAGGGTAGGGTGGAGGCGCGTATCAGCGGCGCTCCATCTCGAGGCAGGCGTTGATGTAGGGGCCTACGCCCTTGCAGTCGTTCTCGATGATGGGCTCCGAGAGATAGTACTCGAACGAGCCGTCGCGGCGGTTCTTGCCGCCGAGACCGCCCACTGCGCAGCAGTTGAGCAGCGACAGCGTGCCGTCCTTGTCCTCGCGCACGAGGTGCTTCTGCATTCCGTTCCATCCGGTGAGCGCGGCCTGGAGATAGCTCTCGTCAAGCAGCCCGAGGCGCACGCCGCGCAGCAGTGAGTAGACATACATGGCTGTGGCAGTCCCCTCGAGGTAGTTGCCCTCGCGACCGGGCTGGTCCAGCACCTGGAACCAGCAGCCGCTCTTGGTGTCCTGGAACTTGACAACGCCGTCGGCCAGCGACCTGAGCAGCTTGACCAGCTCGGGGCGGTTGGGGTTGTCGGCGGGCATCTCCTCGAGTACGTCGAGCAGGGCCATGAATATCCAGCCCTGGGCGCGGGCCCATGCGTGGGCCGACTGTCCTGTCTCCTTGTCACACCAGAACTGCTCGCGGCTCTCGTCCCATGCGTGGCGGTAGAGGCCGGTCTTGGGGTCGTAGGTGTGCTTGGCCACGGTGAGGAACTGGTTGGCTATGTTGTCCCACTCCTTGGCCTGCTCCTCGGGGCTCAGATAGCGCTTGGCATACTTGGCGCTGAAGGGCTCGGCCATGAACAGGCCGTCGAGCCACATCTGGTGTGGATACACCTTCTTGTGCCAGTATCCGCCGTCGGCGGTCTTGGGCTGCCCCTTGAGCTGCTCGTGCAGGGTCTTCATGGCGGTGAGGTATTTCTCGTCGCCGGTGCGGTCGTAGGCCACCATCAGCAGTGTGCCGTTCTTGACCTGGTCGAGGTTGTAGTCGGCTATCTTGTAGGTCTTGATGGTGCCGTCGGGGTTGACCAGCGAGTCGACATACGACAGGGCGTAGTCCTCGATGGCCTTGTCGCCATAGCGGTTGGCCACATTGACGAACGCGTCGAGCTCGGTGCCCACGGCGTATGTCCACTTGAGTCCCTTCTGGCCGTCGAGGCGCACGCTCAGGGGGTTGCGCTTCATCTCGGACATCACCATGCGCTGCGACAGGGGCGAGTGTTCGTTGACCAGCTTGCCGTTGATATAGGTATTGGCGATGATGAGGTTCTTGACCAGGCCCTCTATCGAGTTGCCGTCCTTCTTCACGCCGTCAAAGTGACAGTCTATCACCTCGATGTTGCGGATGTTGCAGAGGTCTTCGAAACCCTCTATCTTGATGCCATACTCGCTCTCCTTGCAGGTCACATTCTGCAGATAGACGTTCTGTACGACAGGCGGGAAGGAGTGGTCGCATGCCTCCCTGCGCTCGTAGATGAGGTTGATCTTGAGCACGGCCTCCTTGCACTGGCCCACCTCAATGTTGCGCACGTAGATGTCTTCGATGACGCCGCTGCGGCACGAGTTGGTCTTGATGCGCACCACGCGGTCCAGGTCGGGAGAGTCCATCACGCAGTTCTCGGCGAAGAGGTTCTTGAAGCCGCCCGAGATTTCGGAGCCCACGACGATGCCGCCGTGGCCGTTCTTCATGCGGCAGTTGCGCACGATGACGTTCTCGGTGGGGCGGGCTGCCACGATGCCGTCGCGGTTACGGCCGCTCTTGATGGCGATGCAGTCGTCGCCGGTGTCAAAGAAGCAGTCCTCGATGAGCACGTCCTTGCATGACTCGGGGTCACAGCCGTCGCCGTTGGGGCCGTCGTTCTGGATATGGACACCTTTGACGGTGAGGTTCTCGCAGAAGAGGGGGTGTATCACCCAGAAGGGCGAGCGCAGCAGCGTCACGTCCTGGATGAGCACGTTCTTGCAGTCTACGAAGTTTACGAGCTGCGGGCGCATGCCGTATCCGTCGCCCATCTGGCGCTTCTCTACGGGCACGCCGTTCTCGTTCCACTCCTGCAGTAGGGGACGCCCTACCTTCTGTGTGGCGATGGGCTCTGTGCCGGTGTAGTCATGGCCCCTTTTGGCGCTCATGCCCCACCAGTTCGAGTTGTCGGCCTGACCGTCGAGGGTTCCCTTGCCGGTCAGGCCGATGTTTGTCGCGCCGTTGGCATATACCAGCGGCTGATAGTTGTAGCAGTCCATGCCTTCCCAGCGTGTGCGCACCAGCGGATATTGCGAGGGGTCGGTGGTGAAGAGCAGTGTGGCGCCCTCCTCGAGATAGAGGTTCACATTGTCCTTGAGGGTGATGGGGCCTGTGAGCCATTCTCCCTTGGGGATGATGACGCGGCCGCCACCCTCGCGCGAGCACAGATCGATGGTCTTGTTGATGAGTTCGGTGTAGAGGAACCCCTTGGTCTTTGACTTCTTGCCGTAGTCGAACAGCTTGTAGTCCTTGTCGCGGAATGTGGGGGCCTTGATCCGCGCCTCAATCTGCGGATAGGTCTGCTCCCAGGCTTCCTGCGGAGTTGTGGCCAGGGCCGTTGCCGCCACCCAGAGGGCGAGCAGCAGGGTCGAGATTTTCTTCATGGTTATTGTTATATATATAATATGTGTTTTGCGGTCTTGACGGGTCGGTGATTTTACCCTACGACTTTATGCTGCACAAAGTTACGAACGAATATCGGAAAAGGCCAAAAAAAGCGTTAAAATTCTTAGTTATTTTTTGTTAAGCCTTTGTGGATTCAGAAAAAATCATTACTTTTGTATCTGAAAATTGCTGACATACACCCTCTGCACGGCCCCGGTTGCACGGGTTTTGCCCGAGAGCGTGTGCCAACTTTTTGACTGCCAAAATCTTATACCATCAATAACTAATCCCACGAAAACCAAAGAAACCAAAGAAAAGAACAACCAACCAATCAAAGCTCAATACGAAAGAATTGCATGAAAAAAATCTTATTTATCAACTGACAAAACATGAAAGACTTAATCACAGGTCGTAGCCAGTGGCTGCGGCGATTTTCCATTGCAACGCATTGGAAAACCATGCTCCTCCTGATGGTGCTCTGCGCGGGACTTCCGGTCTCTGCACAGAACATCACCGTCTCCGGTGTGGTCGAAGATAGCACCGGCGAACCCATGATCGGCGCCACCGTCCTCGTTGACGGCTCTAAAGAAGGTGCAGCTACCGATATCGACGGTAACTTCACTCTCAAGAACATCTCTCCCAAGGCAACCCTCAAGGTCTCGTACGTCGGCTATAAGACAGAGACTGTCTCTGTAAACGGCCAGACCGAGCTCCGCATCGTCCTCGTCGAGGATTCGGAGGCTCTCGAGGAGGTCGTAGTCATCGGTTATGGCGGCACACGTGCCCGTCGTGACCTCACCGGTTCTGTAGGTTCTGTGTCGGGTGTCAAGCTCGCCGCCGTGCCTGTGACCTCTGCAGCTGTCGCCCTCCAGGGTAAGGTTGCCGGTGTGCAGGTTACCACCGTCGACGGTCAGCCCGGTGCCGACATCAACATCCGCGTGCGTGGTGCGACATCTGTGACCCAGTCCAATGACCCTCTTTATATTGTGGACGGTTTCCAGGTCGACAACATCAACGATATTCCCCCGTCCGACATCCAGAGCATCGACGTCCTCAAGGATGCCTCGCTCACCGCTATATATGGTGCCAAGGGTGGTAACGGCGTTGTCATCGTGACCACCAAGTCGGCCCAGGCCGGCAAAACCCAGGTGTCTCTCAACCTCCAGGGTTCTGTCAGCCACATCTCCAAGCAGCTCGACCTGATGGATACATATGATTTCGTTCAGTATCAGTGGGATATGGCTGCCGCCACCAACTCGCGCGGCACCAACTCGCGCTACTGGCGCAAGCAATTCGGCAACCCCTATGATATGGATCTTTACCGTGGTGCCGCTACCAACGACTGGCAGGACGAGGTTATGGGCAACAATCCCTTCTCGTACTCGGCCAACCTCTCGATAGGCGGTGGCAACGACAATACCCGCTACAACATCTCGTTCACACAGAGCGAGGACAAGGGTATCATCCTCGGCTCGGGTGTACGCCGTACCAACATCCTCACCAAGCTGCAGACCAAGATCCTCCCCAACCTCACATTCCAGTTCAACCCCAAGATGACCTATCGTCGTGACGAGGGTGCTGGTGGTGACAACGTGGGCACCGGCGGTATCATCGACGTGCTACGCTATGCTCCTACCGGCGGTATGCGTGAGTTCTACGGTATCGAGTGGCCCGACGGCCGCTATGACGAGCTCGAGGAGCAGAAGTATGCCCTCACTAACCCCGTCAGCGACATCTCGACCAACGTGCGCAAGAAGCACTCCTATACATTTGCCAACCAGGCATCTCTCGAGTACAAGCCCATCGATGGCCTGACCCTGCGCACCGAGGGTAACTATACCATCGGTTTCACCGACGACAACCGTTTCTGGGGTCCCTCTACATCCGAAGGTACCAAGAACAACAACCTCCCTGTAGCCCAGATCGAGAAGAAGCAGACCAACTCCTACACATGGACCACCACCGCTTCTTATGACTGGACAATCAAGGAGAAGAACAATTTCTATGCTCTCGTAGGTTTCGAGCTCTATCACAAGCAGGCCTCTACGACAACACAGAAGAACCGCTACTTCCCCTTCGACATCACCGCCGACAAGGCATTCAACAACATGGGCCAGGGCCAGGCATGGCAGAGCACATCGTCGCTCGGCACCGCCTCGCGCACCACATCGTATTTCGGTCAGGTCAACTACAACTATGACCACAAGTACCTCCTCTCGGCTACATTCCGTGCCGACGGTAGCTCGGTGTTCGCTCCCGGCAACCAGTGGGGCTATTTCCCCTCTGTATCAGGTGCATGGGTAATGTCTGAGGAGAACTGGCTCAAGGACGTGACCTGGCTTGACGAACTCAAGATTCGTGCCGCCATCGGTAAGGCCGGTAACAACCGCGTCGACGCCGACATGTGGCGCTATCTCTACGGCTCCAACTCTGAGGGCGGTCCTGCCTTCGGCGGCGGCGTCGGCACCAACAACGGAGACCTCTGGTTCGGTGTAGGCTCGTACCTCCCCAACGAGAACCTCAAGTGGGAGACCACCCTCACCCGCAACCTTGCCCTTGACCTCTCGTTCTTCAGCGGACGTCTCCGTGTGACCCCCGAGGTTTACTGGAACACAACCTCCGACCTTATCTACAAGGCTCCCATCCTCTCGACTGCAGGTTACACCTATCAGTATCAGAACATCGGTAAGGTGTCCAACAAGGGTGTCGAGCTCGCCATCAACGGCGACATCCTCCGCGGACGTGACTACGTGCTGAGCGCAAGCTTCAACCTCGGCTCCAACAAGATGGTTGTCGACAAGCTGGCCGGCGACGGCGACGAGCTCACCAACAAGAGCGGCCGCTCGGGTTCGACCTACGACAACTACATCCTCCAGGTAGGCGGTGAGGTAGGTCTCCTCTACGGCTTCGTATATGACGGCCTCTATGGCTTCGACGAGTTCGACTATGCCAACTACGAGTACACTCCCAAAGAGGGTACCGTCGACATGAACGGCATCTTCAGCTCGGACGGTGCAGGTAACCCCACCCTCCCCGGCAAGCCCAAGTTCAAGGACCTCTCCGGCCCCGACGGCTATCCCGACGGCAAGATCGACGAGTATGACCGCACTGTGATCGGCCGCACGACTCCCCGTCTCCAGGGTGGTTTCGGCCTCTCGGCTCAGTGGAAGCAGTTCGACTTCAACGCCAACTTCACCTTCTTCCTCGACTTTGACGTCTACAACGCCACTGCCTACATGCTCTCGTCGAGCGTCAACAACAACATCCGCAACCAGAAGTGTCTGAACGTTCTCGCAGACTATGCTGACCGCTGGACATACGTCTACGGTGCAGAGTACACCTACAAGAACGCCAACTTCCCCGAATACGAGGCAATGTATCAGACAATGAACGCCGGCCAGACCCGCTGGAACCCCGCAGGTCTCAACAAGGATGTCACCATGAGCTACTTTGTAGAGGACGGCTCGTTCCTCCGCTGCAACGATATCTCGCTCGGCTACTCACTGCCCGACAAGATCATCCGCAAGGCAGGCATGAGCAAGTGCCGCTTCTATGCCTCTGTGACCAACCCCTTCATCATCACCAACTACTCAGGTTATGACCCCGAGGTTGACGTTCAGAGCGGCCTTACCCCCAGCTACGACTACAACCGCTATCCCCGTTCGCGTAGCTATGTACTCGGTCTCAATCTCTCCTTCTAACCAAGTCTAAATTCCTTTTAAAACACAATGAAACTTCACAATATAGCAATTGCAGCTCTCTCGGCTCTTGCTCTTGGCGCCTGCTCCGACTATCTCGATGTCGACGCACCCTCCAAAAAGCTTCCCGAGGAGGCGTTCACCTCGCAGACCGACGCCAACACGGCGCTCAACGGTGTGTACGCCCAGCTGCTCTCATCCGATACCTATGGCGAGAAGCTGCTCACCATCTACTCGCTCAACACTGATGTCGATTTCGCCATCCAGAACGGCCACTATGCCGCCACCAACGCATACCGCCGCTATGAGTGCGACCCCGACGCAGGTGACATCTACAAGGCATGGTCGCAGTTCTATGCCGCCATCGAGGCTGCCAACATCTTCATCGACCAGATGGAGAAGAGCGAGCTCATCAACGACCGCGAGCACTACAAGACCTACCGTCAGATGCTCGGCGAGGCCAAGGTGATCCGCGCCATGAACTATCATGACCTCATCTGGATGTTCGGCGACGTGCCCATGTCGCTCGAGCCTTCCTACAACGCTCCCACCATGGTCTATCCCGTAACAGACCGTGCCGAGATTCTCGATGCCCTCATCAAGGACCTCGAGGAGATTGCTCCCGACATGGCCAGCATCTCGACCTGCGACCGCATCAGCAAGGAGATGGCCTGGGCTATGATCAGCCGTCTGTCGCTCACTGCCGCCGGCTACACCCTCCGTCCCGAGGGCAGCTCGTATGGCAAGATGGAGCGCATGAATCCCCAGACATATACCCAGTATTATGAGAAGTGCCGCGACTATGCCGACTCCGTGATCACCAAGGGTCCGTTCGACATCTCGACACAGCTCTATCACGAGGTATTCGTCAACGAGTGCAACGGTATCCTCGGCACAGGTGGCGATGTCATCTTCGAGATTCCCTTCGGCACAGAGTCGACCGGCTCGATCGGCTATGTACATGGCCCGAAGCTTGATGCCACCGATGGCGAGACTCCCCACATCTATGGTGCAGCCAACGCAGGTGCACAGCTCAACGCCTTCTATCGCTTCTCGTTTGCAGAGGGTGACATGCGCCGCGACTATGTGAACCAGCTCTGGTACTATCCCAACACCGGTGTCGCAACCTTCATCTATGACAACAACCGCGGCCGTACAATCTACAACGGCAAGTGGTCGAAGCTCTGGGTTAGCAGCGGTCTCGGTCCCAAGACTACCGGCTCGACCGGCATCAACTATCCCTACATGCGTTACACCGACGTGCTCCTGATGTTTGCCGAGGCAGTCAACGAGTGTGAGAACGGTCTGGGTGGCGAGCATGGCGCAAAGGCAGCCGATGCATTCAAGGCTGTACGCGAGCGCGCATTCCGCCTCAACAACTACCAGATGACAGACAAGGACGGCAACACCATGAATGCTGTCGACGACTATTTCGCTCAGGTTTCGGGCAGCCAGGAGTCTTTCCGCAAGGCTGTGCTCGACGAGCGTAAGTGGGAGTTCGCAGGCGAGAACATGCGCTGGCGCGACCTCGTCCGTCACAAGCTCCTTGCCGAGAACACCTTCTGGAACTTCTGGCGCTACTATGCCGTAGCCGAGGATCAGGGCAGCTCGTCGCTCGAGATCGAGGATGTGGCCATGCACGATGCCGGCCGCGAGGACTACTATGCTCCCAACAATTTCCCCATCAACACATACTATAAGAATGATGTGAAGAACGGTTCGTCGGCTGCCTCGACCTACGCTACCTGGCAGTTCCCCAATACCGAGATGAAGGTTGTCGAGATTCACAACGCATACAAGCCCCTCAGCGCATCCGAAGGTGCCGCCCTCAAGGTGTCTAACGCATCGCTCTTCGAGTGGTATGACGACAACAAGGGTTTCCCCCAGGATTATTTCTGCTACTCACTGCGTGGATATATCTACTGTGACTACGAGCTCTCGGGCCGTATCTACATCAACAACAATGGTGTCTATACCACAGCTCCCGAGCCCGCTTCGGTCAACCCCGACGCTCTCCCCGTGGTACGCTACATCCTTCCCTATCCGCGCAACGTGATCGCCCGTTCGAACGGCGTCTATGTCAATAAATACGGATACTAATACCATCAATGTTCGCATTTCCAAAAATGAAAAAGAAACTCTTATATATGCTCACTGCCATGCTGGCAGTGACGGCGACATCCTGTAAGGATGACGACATGGGCGTCAATCCCTCGCCGGCAGACCTCGAGCGCATGCCGCGCACGATGTTCTGCACCACCGAGACCACGGGCGACGACAATACCACCAACGTGCATTGTGTCACCGAGGAGCTCAACACCATCTATCTGTCTTGGTTCCGCGTCAAGGACGCTGCCGGATACCAGATACGCTATGCCGTGTCGACCGGTGTGACCTCGGGCGAGCCCGCAGACTGGGACAAGAACCGTGCCAGGGAAATCTTCGTGGGCGAGCACGTCATGGACGTCCTTCCCGAGGACATCAAGGCCAAGGCCCAGATTTTCCAGTCAATCTCCGACAAGGAGGACCTCACCGACCTCAAGAACATCAAGGATGAGTCTGAGTATGTCATCGTCTGCGAGGACATCAACGAGTTCAAGCTCTACAACCTTGAGTATTCGACAGACTACCGTTTTGCCATCAAGACCCTCTCGCCCAAGGGCAGCGAGTATGACTCGGAGTGGTATGGCTATGGCGACGGCCGTCATTGGGCAGAGTACTGCGGTCAGGGCACCGAGGAGCGCTATGCTACTCCCGAGCTGCTCACATACGTGAACCGTGGCAACAACTCGCTCGACATAGCTATGAACCTCAATGTCGACTATGCCACCATGGGTGTGGATCCTGTCGACGTCGAGAGCTATGACCTGAATTTCCAGAAGACCGATGACGGGAAGATGTTCGTTGCAGATAAAATCCGCATCACCCCCGACATCATGACCCCCGACGCAGCCCTCGACCAGAAATGGAAAGACGGTGTGCCCCTGTCGGAGCTTGACGTCAAGGACGGCGTGGCCAACATCCACATCGACGGTCTCGACCCCAACACTGTGTATGTGATCAACCTGATCAACAGCAATATCCCCGTGGCTGTAGACTCGTACTACAACACACTCTCCCTCCGTACCAGCGGTGACCGCGGTGAGGCTATCCTCATCGAGCATACCTGGGCTGCCGACACCAACCGTGTTGCCGCCGAGTATCAGGCATGCCGCATCGACACCATCCTCTCGCACTTCATGAACGACAACACCCAGGCCGAGGGTCAGGTGTTCCAGCTCGAAGGTGGCAAGCTCTACTATTTCGCACAGTCCGTGAGCATGTACAAGGGCTTCACTCTCGAGACACGTCCCGAGGATGTGGCCAAGGGTCTCCGCGCCAAGGTCTACATGGGCGGTCTCACCTCAAAGCAGGGCAACCGCAACATCAGCACCGTAGGTCAGCTCGTGCTTGGCCGCTCGAAGAACACCGGCGAGGCTGACGCTGCACTCGTAATCGAGAGCATCAAGTTCAACAACCTCGACATCCAGGCTCCCGAGGCTATCAACTATGGTGGCCAGCAGGAAGGCAAGGGCGGTGTGACGGGCAACTATTTCGTCAACATGCTCTCTAACGGTATGGGTGTGACATTCGACTCGTTCGAGGTTCACAACTGTACTTTCCAGGGTCTCATCCGCGGTTTCTTCCGTGTGCAGGGCTCTAAGGTGAAAGTGTTCAACAAGATTGTCGTAGACAACTGCGTGTTCTACAACTGTGGTTACTATGCAGCCAACGGCAACTCGTACTCGATGTTCGCAGGCGACGGCAAGTCGGCCAAGTCGAACGTGTTCCACGATGTGGTGTTCACCAACAACACCATCTATGACTCTCCCTGGGTCAACCTGTTCAACGACAACAACAAGGAGCTCGCATGGCCCGAGTCTGTTAAGTACAGCTTCCGCATCGAGAACAACACCTTCATCAACACCAACACCCGCGCATCAGGCCGTCTGACCATGAACATGCGCTTCCTCCCCTCGGGCTCGTACATCTCTTACAAGAACAACCTCATCGCTCTTGCCAAGGATGACCGCGACATCCGCAACCTCAACAACTGCTGGGGTGATGTCCGCAGCATCGTGGGTACGACAGACGGTATACCTCAGCTCACCCTCGATGTCGAGAACAACTATTCAGTAGGCTGTCTCGACGCTCACCTCAAGGATGACGGTATCTGGACTGCAAGCGCTCCCTCGGCCAACAAGAACTCTCTTGGCGCGCTCTGGAATGCTACTCCCGGTCTGCTCCAGTCGGGTGTCGACCACTCGCTCGGCTCTGACGCCCTCATCACCCGCGTAGGCAAGGTGGCCCTGCTCTCGACCGAGCTCTTCGCCAACCCCAATCCTCCCTACTACGCCCATGATCCCGCAGTCAACACCAGCCTTGACCACGTAGCTCCCGACAACATCTGGGAGGCTCTCCGCATCGTTCCCTCGGGACGTTGCCCGGCTGACCACGAGATTCTCGTCAAGAAGATCGGTGCTCCCCGCTGGTATTCGGCTGACCCCAAGACTTTCGTCATCGAGTGATAACCCAGTTCCAATAACACAAATTTTCAGACCAACACAATGAAAAAATCAATCATAAGAATGGCCGGGATGCTGTGCGCACTCCTCATCGGCGCGGGTTTCACCTCGTGCGACCACGACGATGACTACGAGACCGTAGCGGACAGCACTATCATCGGAACCTGGGAGACAGCAGAGGGTTTCGACCAGGCCATGAATACTCCCATTCCCGCCTATGAGTACATCTTCCAGACCATGACCACAGGCGAGACCGAGTATAAGGACGACAATCCCGACACCTTCGACGGTATCGAGCGTCCCGTGCAGTACGACCGCGTCACCTTCACCGCCGGTCTTGACGGTGGCCAGGCTATCTTCTACAAGAAGAACAGCGCCGGTGCCATGGAGGAGGCTGCCCGCTACAAGGCAATCTTCACCGAGTCTAAGATCTCGCTCTACAACATCTCGAAAGAGGTGACCGAGACCGTGAAGGACGAGGAGGGCAACGAGACAACCGTAACCAAGGTTGTGCCCGACCTGAGCCTCTTCAAGGAGTATGCAGTCGAGAACCTCGACGGCGACTGGCTCAAGATCGTATGGAACAAGTCGCAGCGTATCGTGGTGACCTACACCAACCAGTACGAGTCATACAATTTCAAGCGCGTGCGCTAAACCTCAGCCCTCAGCGCTGAAATAGCCCTACCGTCCCCGGCATCCGTGCCGGGGACGTTTTTTTATGCCGTGCAACATCGTGGCCGATATTTTGTTTTTATAAATAAATGTGTTATCTTTGCCGATAGAAGAAAAACTAACAGAACACTATATCATACTTACCCGAAAATGAAACTCACATTCAGCGTCAATTACCGCACGGAGTGGGGCGAATCGCTTTGGCTCACAGGCTCTGCCCCCTCTCTCGCAGAGGGTGTGCCCATGCATCTCGACGGACAGGAGACATGGACTGCCGTGGTTGAGATACCCGAGGACGAGGCTCCTTTTACGTATGCCTACGAGGTGCGCCATGACAATGGCGGCGTGAAGAAGGAATGGGGACACCCGCGCACCTTCCGCAAGGCCGACGGCACACATAGGGTCTACATCTATGACCGATGGCAGGACCAGCCCTGGGATAAACCCTATTATGCCATATCGTTCACCGACTGCATCTGCCGCCGCGAGGAGCGCGAGCCGCGCCAGCTTCCGGCACCCGGAATGCTCACACTCAGTGTCGACGCACCTATGGTGGCTCCCGACGAGGCCGTGGCCGTGAGCGGAGATGTAGAAGAGCTGGGCGCATGGCTCCCCGAGAAGGCACTGCGCATGAGCGATGCCGACTATCCCACATGGAGTGTCGACATCCCCCTGTCGGCCCTCAGGGAAGGCATGGACTACAAGTTCCTCATCGTCAAGAAAGCCACAGGGGCTGTCGTGGCATGGGAGGGACGCGATAACCGCCATCTCGACCCGATAGAGGTCAAGGAGAGCGATACCGTCATTGATGCAGGCCAGCGTCTTGTCAACCCCCTCGCCCCGTGGAGGGGTGCCGGTGTGGCAATCCCCGTATTCTCGCTCAGGAGTGACGAGGATTTCGGCGTAGGCGATTTCATGGACCTGAAGGGTATGATAGACTGGGCCGTGCAGACTCACCAGCAGTTTGTACAGCTCCTCCCCGTCAATGACACCACCATGACAGGCACATGGACCGACTCATATCCCTATAACGCAAACTCGACATTCGCGCTCCATCCCATGTATCTGCGCCTGCAGGCCATGGGGCATCTCAATAATGAGGAGAGGCAGAGATATTTCGACGAGCTGGCACGCGAGCTCAACCGCCTCCCTGAGGTTGACTATGAGCGCGCCAACAATGCCAAGAACGAGTTCACCCGCGAGCTCTTCGCTCAGGACGGTCCAGCCGCCATGGAGAGCCCCGAGGTGAAGGCGTTTGTCGAGAAGAACGCATCGTGGCTCACTCCATACGCCGCTTGGTGCGTGTTGCGCGACATCAACCATACTCCCGACATGAGCAAGTGGGGCGATATGGCCGTCTATGACCCGGCTAAGGTTGAGGCCTTCGTCGACGCACACCGCAACGACATCGACTATGTGTACTGGATACAGTATCATCTCGACCGTCAGATGCGCGAGGTTCACGAGTATGCCCGTCATCACGGCGTGGCCATCAAGGGCGACATCCCCATCGGCATCTCGCGACACAGCGTAGACGCATGGCTCTCGCCCAGGCTCTTCAACCTCGACTGCCAGGCCGGCGCTCCACCGGACGATTTCTCTGTCCTCGGCCAGAACTGGGGCTTCCCGACCTACAACTGGGAGGAGATGTCTAAGGACGGCTTCGCGTGGTGGAAGGCCCGCTTCCGCAAGATGGCCGAGTACTTTGACGCCTACCGCATCGACCATGTGCTCGGATTCTTCAGGATATGGCAGATTCCTATGGATGCCCTGCACGGACTGTTGGGTGTGTTCAACAGGGCCCTTCCGTTCTCGTCCGACGAGCTCAGAAACAATTATGATTTCTGGCTTGACACCGAGCGCCAGACCAAGCCCTTCATCCAGGAGTGGATGCTCGGCGATTTCTTCGGCGAATATACCGACGAGTGCCGCGAGGCATATCTCATCGACACGGGTTACGGCTCATACCGCCTCAAGCCCGAGTTTGACACTCAGCGCAAGGTCACCGACCATTTTGCCGCGCTCGAGAAGAGCGAGAAGAACGTGCGCATCTGTCAGGCACTCATGGGCCTCATTGACGATGTACTCTTCATCGAGGATCCTGTCGAGAAGGGCAAGTATCATCCCCGTATCTCGGCACAGTTCACTTATGTCTACCGCTCGCTCAGCGATTACGAGAAATGGTGCTTCAACCGCCTGTATAACGATTTCTATTATCGCCGCAACAATGATTTCTGGTACGGGCAGGCCATGTGGAAGATGCCGCCGCTCATCCAGGCCACCGACATGCTCACGTGTGCCGAAGATCTCGGCATGATTCCGGCATGTGTGCCCGCGGTGATGAACGCGCTCGAGATACTCGTCCTCGAGATTCAGCGTATGCCCAAGGATCCCACGACACCTTTCGGCAATACATGGCACTATCCCTACTACTCGGTCTGCACCACCTCTACCCACGACATGGACGGCATACGCCGCTGGTGGGAGGCCGACAGGGCCGTGACACAGCGCTTCTACAACGAGGTGTTGCGCGAGCCGGGCGAGGCCCCCGTATATGCCGAGCCGTGGATATGCGAGCGCATCATCAACCTGCACCTGCAGTCACCCTCGATGCTGTGCATCCTCCCGCTTCAGGACTGGCTGAGCATCGACGGCGTGCTGCGCCGCCGCGACCCGCGCGAAGAGCTCATCAACATCCCCGCCAATCCCCGCCACTACTGGCGCTACCGCATGCACCTCACCACCGCCCAGCTCAACGAGGCCAAGGAACTTAATAACCGCCTCAAAGAGATGATTGCCTCGGCAGGAAGGTAACATATCATGATAATAAAACCCCGGACTCACTGACGAGCCCGGGGTTTTTGTCTATGTAGGCAGATATTTTTGTCGGTTAGGAACCTGATATTTGGTGATATGGCTGAAAATCATTATCTTTGCTGACAAGAAAAACCAATGCTCTCATGATACATCCCAATTCTACTCCGTCAATGACTCGGGCTGAGGCGGCCTGCTTCCGTCGCGAGATGTTGCGTCGTATGCATGGCGACTTGACCGAACGCGAGCGGGCACAACTGGAATGGCGAGAGAAAGTGTATGCTGAAATCCTAAGGAATAATGGCGGCAAAAATCCGTTATTCCCCTGCTGACCTCAGTTTCGCAGCGCTTGATAAGGAGGATTACAGGTCACTCCTGAATTTCTCATGTGGGGTAGAGACAATAGATACATTTTTTCATAATCAGGCAAGGTTGTGTTCTAAATATGGTTATCTAATCCCATATAAATGTACTTTTAGTGATACGGGCGAGATTGTCGGACTCTTTACATTGTCAAATGATGTGATAGTATTGGAATATGAAGATAAGGTGGATTTTCCTAATCTACCGGCCGAGTATGACGAGATTTTCCGGCAGCAGACATCTTTTCCGGCAGTGAATATAGGGCATCTTGCAGTCAGGGCTGATTGTCAGTCGAAGGGAGTAGGAAGATTGATTGTGGCTTTTGTTGCCGAAACGTTCGCCCATTTCAGGATGACCGGATGCCAGTTTATCACAGTAGACGCTCTTAATAATCAAAGGGCTATAGGTTTTTATCAGTCAGTGCTTGGATTTGAATTCCAGACCGTATCGGATATAGGTAAGCCTACCAGAAGAATGTATCTTGATATTTTTACGGAAAGAATATAACATATCCTTGAAAAAGATCCCGGTCTCCGGGATTTTTTGTGTATAGTTTGTGATGCGATGTTGTGTCGCGCTCTGAGTGGCAATATTATTCTCAGATAATGCGACGTAGAATGGCGTTATCAAGCCCGGAGGGCCGTCGTCATGGATAGCCCCGGGTGACCATCGGAAACCGAGGGGAGAGGAACCATATTTGTGATTGAGCCCCGGGAGGGGCGATGTCATAGGTCGCAACTAATGCCGTCACCCCTTGCGGGGTTCGG
>DAAQ01000027.1 GCA_001701225.1 Bacteroidales bacterium H5
TCCCCGCGGCTCCGCCGCTCCGTCGCCGACACTGACCGGGCACACCACGCATCCTCGCACTGCATCCTCACCGCCGGATCCACGGCCCCGCATCCACACCCACGCATCCGCGCCCCCGCATCCACACCACGCATATTCGCCACGCATCCGCGGGGCATCGTCGCACCAAAGGGGCCCGTTCATGAGCCGCATTTGCCGGGGAAGCATTATTTTTATATGGATTGTACGTTTTTTCACTGAAAAATTTTGTGGTTTCAGATTTTACCCTTACCTTTGCTGTGTACTATTATACTAATACACATTAAATGCTGACAGTAAACGACATCACATTTTCCTACCGGCGCAAGGGACAACCTGTGCTCAAGGATTTCTCGCTTACGGTAAATGCCGGAGGGGTCTACGGACTGCTGGGGCGCAACGGCGTCGGCAAATCGACCCTGCTCTACCTCATCGCCGGAGCCCTGACACCCCGCAAGGGCGAGGTGCTGTTCAAAGGGTTCAATACCCGTCTGCGCCTGCCCGAGACGATGGCCGACATATTCATAGTGCCTGAGGAGCTCTACCTGCCGTCGATAAAGCTCAAGGAGTATGTCAAGGCCAATGCTCCGCTCTACCCCTCGTTCTCGGCCGAAGATATGGCCCGGAATCTCGAGACCTTCGGCATGACTGCCGACGTCAATCTCGGACGCCTCTCGATGGGCCAGAAGAAAAAGGTGTTCATGAGCTTCGCGCTTGCCTGCAACACATCCCTGCTGCTGATGGACGAGCCAACCAACGGCCTCGACATCCCGGGCAAGGAAGCTTTCAGGAGCTTTATCGCGGGTAGCATGACCGACGAGCGTGCCATCATCATCTCGACACATCAGGTCAGGGACATAGACCGGCTGCTCGACCACGTGATAATCATGGACGACACACGCGTGCTGCTCGACAGCAGTATGACAGGAATAGCCGCCAGGCTGAAATTCACCACCACCAACAACCCCGCCGTGGCCACCGAGGCGCTGCTGGCTCGCCCCTCGATATGGGGCACCGAGATTGTCACCCCCAACGACGACGGTGTGGAGACCGACGTCGACATAGAGATGCTCTTCACGCTGGCCACCACGCGCCCCGATGAGACACGACGCATATTCTCAACCCAAAACGAAAAGCTATGAGAACAGACCAGATATTCAGCCCCCTGCGTTTCGTGCGCCTGTGCCGCAAGACGCTCGTCGAAGACCGTCGCTCGCTGCTGCTGACATCACTGTCGCTTACGGCAGTATATGTCGCCGTGGCACTGCTGATCGGGCTCAACGACGGCGAGATGTGGGAATACGGTATTGCAGACCCCTATATTCCCCTGCCGATAGAGGCCGGATGGTTTACCATCATATTCTTTGTATGGGGCATGTTTGTGGCATCGGCAACCTTCAAGTCGCTCGGGCGCCCCGGCCCGGCACTCAGCACACTCACCTGTCCGGCCTCGCAGTTCGAGAGCTTCCTGATGCGCTGGCTCACGGCAGTGCCTCTGTTCTTTGTCTGGGCCGTGGTCAGCGCCATGATTGCCGACGGCGCGAGGATACTCTTCACGCAATATGTGATGTGGTGTCCCGCCGAAAGTCTCGACTGGTGGAACATCATCTGCGGCCGTCCCGGCAAGCTGGGGCTGCCCCACGACATGATATGGCGCGCACTCGGAGTGTTCATCGCCCTCCAGTCATTCTTCTTCCTCGGAGCCGTGGTGTGGAGCCGCCACAATTTCTTCAAGACCTTCGCAACCCTGCTGGCGATAGGGATTGCCTACTCGACCACCGGGTTCCTGATGTATGTCAGCTATTTCCTTGAGCACGAGACGATACCCGTAGGTGGACTAAACTTCGACTCAAGCGCCCCTCTGTGGATTTTCATCACCGTCGTTACCCTGTTCAACTATGTCCTGGCCTATATGCGGTTCCGCGAGGCCGAGATAATACACCGCTGGTAAGAGTATGATATTCAAGGAAAACGCCAAACCCATCTTCATGCAGATTGCCGACAGGATATGCGACGATGTCATGGCCGGGACCTTCGCCGAAGGGAGCCGCATACCGTCCGTGCGCGACTATGCCGCCACACTGCAGGTCAACGCCAACACCGTGATGCGCAGCTACGAGCATCTGACACGCGAAGGCATCATATTCAACCGCCGCGGCATAGGATTCTTCATCGCCGAAGACGCCCGTGCCCGCATAACCCTCATCAGCCGCGAGACATTCCTCGGCGAGGAGCTGACCGACATCTTCCGCCGCCTCAACCTGCTGGGCATCACTCCCGACGGCCTGAAGGAACGGTATGAAAAATACTTAAACGATTCACAGAAATGAAAAAGACAACATATATCATGATCGGGGCTATCGTGGGCGGATTCATCGCCGTGCTCTCGCTGTCGCGGTGGTATCTCAAGCACCGCCCCGTGTACGAATTTGACCGCTGGAACTATGAGGCCCCCTCAAACATACCGCTTACCACGATAGGAGGCGAGATGACAAAGACACCACTCGGCACATTCGGCGCGATACGCTTCACTGACATTCCCGCCGATGTCAAGATTGCCAACTACAAAGGACTGGCCGTGTGCGAGAGCGATACCGCCACACGCCCGTGGCTCATGACAAGGGCCCAATGGCAGCCGCTGATTGAGAAAACCGTCTCAGACGACACCCTCACCGTAAGCATCAACCGTCCCGCCATCGCCGATCTGTACGGCACCCGCGTGCAGACCGAGGATTTCATCCTCGCCACAGTCATCGTCCCCCGTGGCAAGGTCGGCAGCGTGTCAGCCAAAAGCCACACGCTCTATCTCGACTCGGTGCGGGCCCGGCAGTTCACCGTCTTTGCGCCCGACCGCCTTGTGCTCAACGTCTGCACCATCGGCTCTCTGCGCAACTACGCAGACAAAATCAACGAGCTCAAGCTCGACGCCTCGGCCGTAGACACCGCACGGCTCTACAGGGTGGGGAAACGATTCACCGTCACCTGCACCACACCCGAATCCGCGATAGGGACCCTCCTGATAGACGGCGTATCCGAGGGTAAGAACGCCACCCTCAAGCTGAAAAAAGCCAACCTCGGCACCCTCATCTGGAACCCCGACGACCACATCACCGACGTCACCCTCGAAACCGCCACCCCTATCAACTACATCCGCAAAAAATAACCTTCAGTTGATAAATAATCCCCGCCTGCGCCCATCCCGACCCGGACGCAGGCGGGGTTGCTTATGCCAAAGCCTCATTCCGTTATCAGACAACAGATTACATCACATACCTACATTTTTATTGGGGAATAAATGCATATAGACCACACTTTTATTGGGGAATAATCGTGGTTGAACTACACTTTTATTGGGGAATAGCTATAGATTGTGCGATGACAAAATGTCATCGTGAATCATCGCGAGCCGGGACGGCAGATAGAATCTCATGCCGAAAATATATTTATAATTGCCTTGTCAGTATGACAGGAGGCATCTGTTACATTTCGATGACAGATTTTTTGTTTAGTTTGCAACTAATTGGCACGAATTTTGTTAGATAGGTATAAGTGAACTCCTATTAGAGAACCTTCAAAAAGCAATATATAGCTCATGAACTTCAACAATTTTACAATCAAGTCTCAGGAAGCGATACAGAAGGCGGTAGAGATTGCCCGTGGTGCAGGCAATCAGGCTATCGAGCCCGTGCATCTGCTCAAGGGAGTGATGACCGAGGGAGAATCGCTCATCAATTTCATATACTCCAAGGTGGGGGCGAGCCCCGCGACCTTGATGCGACAGGTTGATGAGAAAATCGCTGCCGAACCGCGCGTGTCGGGCGGCGAGCCCTATCTGAGCCGCACATCAAACGATGTCCTGCAGAAAGCGCTCGACATCGCCAAGAAGCAAGGCGACGAATATGTCACTCTCGAAGCCATCCTCCTGGCCATATTCACGGTCAACTCTCCGGCCTCGACAATCCTAAAGGATGCCGGATTGAGCCAGCGTGAACTGGAAGCCGCAGTGGCAGAGCTCCGCAAGGGCAAAAAGGCTACAGACCAGAGTGCCGAAGACACCTATCAGGCCCTCTCGAAGTATGCCATCAACCTCAACGAACGAGCCCGCGAGGGAAAACTCGACCCCGTCATCGGCCGAGACGACGAGATTCGCCGCGTGCTCCAGATTCTGTCACGACGCACCAAGAACAATCCCATGCTGATAGGCGAGCCCGGCACCGGCAAGACAGCCATAGCCGAGGGTCTGGCGCAGCGCATCGTGCGCGGTGACGTGCCCGAGAACCTGCGCTCAAAGCAGATCTACTCGCTCGACATGGGCGCGCTTGTGGCAGGCGCAAAATACAAGGGCGAGTTCGAGGAACGACTCAAGGCAATCGTCAACGAGGTGACGGGTGCCGACGGCGAAATCATCCTCTTCATCGACGAAATCCACACCCTGGTCGGCGCCGGCAAGGGTGAGGGCGCGATGGACGCCGCAAACATCCTTAAACCTGCACTCGCCCGTGGCGAGCTCCGATCAATCGGTGCCACCACCCTGGACGAATACCAGAAATATTTTGAGAAAGACAAGGCCCTTGAACGCCGTTTCCAGAAGGTCATGGTCAACGAGCCTGACGAGGCTGCCGCCATCGCCATCCTGCGTGGCCTCAAGGAGCGCTATGAGAACCACCACAAGGTGCGTATCCGCGACGAGGCGATTATCGCCGCCGTCACCCTCTCGGAGCGCTATATCACCGACCGTTTCCTCCCCGACAAGGCCATCGACCTGGTCGACGAGGCTGCATCAAAGCTGCGTCTCGAGATTGACTCGGTGCCCCAGGCCCTCGACGAAATCTCGCGCCTCATAGCCCAGAAGGAGATTGAGCGCGAGGCCATCAAGCGCGAGGGCGACGAGCCCAAGGTCAAGGACATCGAGAAGGAACTGGCCGACCTGCGCGACCGCGAGAAGGAACTCACGGCCAAGTGGAAAGCCGAGAAGGATATAATCAACAAAATCCAGCAGAACAAGATAGACATCGAGCAGCTCAACTTCGAGGCCGAGCGTGCCGAGCGCGAGGGAGACTACGCCAAGGTGGCCGAGATACGCTACTCGCGCATATCCGAGAAGGAGAGGGCCAACGCCGCCCTGCAGGAACAGCTCAAGGTGATGCAGGGCGAGAAAGCCTTCATCAAGGAGGAGGTCGACTCTGAGGATATCGCCGATGTCGTGTCGCGCTGGACAGGCATCCCCGTCAACAAGATGGTGCAGAGCGAGAAGGAGAAGCTGCTGCATCTCGAGGACGAGCTTCACAGCCGCGTCGTGGGACAGAACGATGCCATCCGCGCCATCGCCGACGCCGTGCGCCGCTCGCGTGCAGGCCTCAACGACCCGCGCCGTCCCATCGGCTCGTTCATATTCCTCGGCACCACCGGTGTCGGCAAGACCGAGCTCGCAAAGGCCCTGGCCGAATATCTCTTCGACGACGAGAACATGATGACCCGTATCGACATGAGCGAGTATCAGGAGAAGCACGCCGTGTCGAGGCTCGTCGGAGCGCCTCCGGGATATGTAGGCTATGACGAGGGTGGCCAGCTCACCGAGGCCGTGCGCCGCAAGCCATATTCGGTGGTGCTGTTCGACGAGATCGAGAAGGCACACCCCGACGTGTTCAACATACTGCTCCAGGTGCTCGACGACGGACGCCTCACCGACAACAAGGGCAGGATGGTCAATTTCAAGAACACCATCATCATAATGACCTCCAACATGGGCTCGCCCCTCATCCGCGACAATTTTGCCAAGATGACACCCGAGAACCGCGACGAGACCATCGAGAAGACCAAGGAAGAAGTGATCGAACTGCTCAAACAGCAGATTCGTCCCGAATTCCTCAACCGTATCGACGAGATAATCATGTTCACCCCGCTCAACGAGGCTGAGATTGAGGAAATCGTCGGACTCCAGATAAAGTCCATACAGAAGATGCTTGCCACCAACGGCATCACCCTCGAGGTGACACCCAAGGCACTGCATTTCCTGGCCGAAGAGGGCTATGACCCCGAATTCGGCGCACGCCCCGTCAAGCGCGTCATCCACCGCATGGTTCTCAACCAGCTCTCCAAGGACATACTTGCCCAGAAGGTAGACCGCGCCCGACCCATCATCATCGACTATGACGGCAACGACATAGTATTCAAGAATTAATTCTGTAGTTTATAGTTTAAAGATTAAAGTTTAAAGAATTAGAGATTAAAGGGTAAAGATTATAGTTTAAAGATTAAAGGCCGGTTTACCTGCACTCTAACCTTTAAACTCCCTCCCCGCCCCCTCTTTAAACTTTAATCTATAATCTTTAATCTATAATCTTTAAACTCCACCTCTTTAAACTCTCTTCTTTAAACTCTAACTCATCCCTCTCTCTTAAAATGAAAAAGCTATATTACTTCTTATTCATGCTTCCTCTGCTGGCCGTCATGGCAGCATGTAGCGACGACGACAAGGATCTCCCCAAGGTCGACATCTCAATCCAGTATAGCGGAGCCGTCGAACAGGAAGACGGTGCCATAGCGGTGGCCCAGGGCCAGACATTCACCATCGACGCCATCACGGTCACCCCCGCTCCCGGCACCAAGAAAGCCATCCTCGGCAACACCACCTATTCGATGGACGGAGTTCCGTTCTACACCATCGGAGTGGCACCTTTCGGATGCGAGATAGGTACCTCAGACCTCGCTGTCGGCGACCACTCGCTCAGCTTCGTGTCGCAGGTATTCCAGGAAGACCGTGAGCCCGGATTTGCCGTCTACAGCATGACAGTCCGCATCACCGAGCCTACCGAAGATCCCGGCGAAGGCGGTGGCACAGTCACCCCCGAGGTCGGCATCTCCGCAAACCAGATGTAAAAAGAACTGTTTCAGGGACTCAACCCCCTTTACAGCACTGCATATAGCCAGACACCCCCGCCCGGCCCATCGGCCCCGCGGGGGTGTTCTGGCATACGGCCATAAGGCCTACATTTGCCTGTATGGATATAATGTCGTAACTTTGCGGGCAATTTACCAATAGGTTACGGATTTATCTGATGGAGACAACAACTATCGACCTGGGCAGGGAGCCTGTGGGCAAGCTGTTCAGGACATATTTCATCCCTACGCTGCTTGGGATGCTCAGTCTGAGTGTGGTGACGATGGCAGACGGTATTTTCGTCGGCCAGGGGGTCGGCCCGGCAGGTGTCGCTGCGGTCAATATCATCTGGGCGCCGATGATGTCGGTGATAGGGTTCGGACTGATGTTAGGGATAGGATGCTCGGTCATCGCCTCGATACGCCTGGCCCATGGCGAGACCGACAAGGCGCGCCTCGGGGTGAGCCACGCCCTGGCCGGAGCCTCTGTCGTGGTAGGACTGATAGTGCTCCTGCTCATGGCAAGTCCACGCACCACCGCGCGGTTGCTCGGGTCGTCGGAGAGCCTGCTGGATATGGCCACCGACTATCTGGTGTGGTTTGCTCCGGCGCTGGTGCTGAACATGTGGAGCATCATCGGACTGTTTGTGGTGAGGCTCGACGGCTCTCCCCGCTTCGCCATGTGGTGCAATGTCGTGCCAGGACTGCTCAACATATTTCTTGACTGGCTCTTCGTCTTCCCGCTCGGCATGGGACTGAAGGGTGCTGCCATCGCCACAGCCATCGCGGTCTCGGTGGGCGCGTTCATGGCCGTGGGCTATCTCGGTTTCTTCGCCCGCACTCTCCGGCTCATCCGCATCAGCCTCTCGGCACAGGGCATCGCCGCAATGGCACGCACGATGCTATATCAGATGCGCATAGGTGTGTCGGCCTTTCTCGGCGAGGCCACCATGGCCATGGTCATGTTCACGGGCAATCTCGTGTTCATGCACTATATGGGCGACGACGGCGTGGCGGCCTTCGGCATAGCGTGCTACTACTGTCCTTTCTTCTTCCTCATAGGCAATGCCATAGCCCAGTCGGCGCAGCCAATCATCAGCTATAACTACGGCCTCGGCCTGTGGGAGCGCGTCAAGAGCACCGAGACACTGGCCATAAAGACCGCGCTGGGCTTCGGCATAGTGGTTACGGCGGCGTTCATAGCCTTTCCGCGTCCTATGGTCGAACTGTTCATCGACATCGACAGCCGTGCCGCCCTCTATGCCGTCAAGGGGCTCCCGATATTCGCGTCATGTGTCGTGTGCTTCATATTCAACGTCACGGCCATCGGATATTTCCAGAGTGTCGAGCGCGTGGCCCCGTCGGTGTGGTTCGCCCTGCTCAGGGGATTCATCTTCCTCGTCCCGTCGTTCATATTTATGCCGATGGCCTTCGGCGACACAGGGATATGGCTTGCCGTCGCCGCCAGCGAGCTGCTCACCACCCTGGGCATCATCGGATACTATCTCGTGCATCACCGTAAATAATCCCGGCTGACAGCATACAGAGTGCCCCTGCAAGGCTCAGGCCTTGCAGGGGCACTCGTTTCCTATCTGCGTGGGGCGGTTATCAGTTGCCCTGTGCGATTTCCTTGAACTTGTCGAGCGAGACAGTCTCCTTGTCAAGTGTCACAGCCTCCTCGATGGCGGTGTAGAGCTTGGCCGAGAGAACCTGCTGGGCTATCTGGTTGCGCACCTCATCCTTCTCGAGCTGCTCCTTGGCATAGCGGCTGATGATCTCGTCGTCGAGACCTGCGAGGCCATACTGGGCAAACTGGCGGGCGGTGAGTATCTTGGCGGTCTCGAGAATCTCCTCGTCTGTGACCTTGATGTCGAGGTCGGTGAGCAGGTTGTTCTCGATCACCTCGTGCTTGATGCCGTTGAGCTCGGCGTTATATGCCTCGTCGGCATTCTCGGCCTTGGTGAAGAAGAGCTTCTTGATGGTCTCGGCGGGGAGCACCATGTCGGCATATTTCTCCATCATGGCCTTGTCGAAGGTGTTGCGGAAGAGGATGTGCGAGTTCTGCTCGAGCTCACCTGCAATCATATCCTTGATGGCTGCGCGATACTCCTCCTCGTTGTGCACCTTGTCAGAGCCGAACACCTGGTCATAATACTCCTGGTTGAGCTCTGCGGGGATGTTGACGATAATCTCCGAGATGTTCATCTCAAAGTTGCCCTTGACGTCGGGAGCGATAGCCTTGTCGACATGGAGCATCGAGGCAATCTCGCCCGCGTTGCCGCCTGCAGCGTCGTAGGGGTTGAATACAACCTTGTCGCCGGGCTTCTTGCCGTCAAAGAGGGCTGTCTGTGCCTTGTCCTTGAAATAGAGCGGGAACACGATGCCGTCGGTCACCTGGATGGCACCCTCGTTGGTGTTGACTGTGCCGTCCTCGTTGAGCTGCATGATCGAGCCCTTGACCACGCCATCCTCGGTCATCTCCTCCCCGGGCTTCTGGGTGCCGAAGCGCTTGCGCAGGTTCTTGTCCTGCTCGTCGACCATCTCGTCGGTAACCTCAATCTCATAGAAGGGATAGTGGTCCTCCTTGCTGGGCTTGATACCCTCGAGGGTAGGAATGAGGGCGATGTCATATTTGAACTCCTGGTCACCCTCCATCGAAGCCTCCTTGACCTCGACAGGCAGGGGATGACCCATGACATGGAGCTTGTTCTCGGTGATATAGTCGATGACTGCGCGATATACGGTGTCGTTGATGACGTCGCTGGTCACCTGCTTGCCGAAACGGCGCTTGAGCTCGCCGAAGGGAACATGGCCCTTGCGGAAACCGGGCAGCTGATGTGTGCGGCCAATCTCCTTGAGCTGTTTGGTGACATCGTCCTTATAGTCGTTCTCGCTCAGGGCCACGGTGAGGCGCAGCTCTACGGGCGAAAACTCTTCCTTGCTGATGTTCATTGTCTCGCTAAAGAATTTATTATCTGAATATTATGATTATGCACATGATGAGGAGTGACGGCATGCCGCCACAATCTCCGCGCAAAATTAACAAAAAATTCCCGAACACGCAACCCCCGCGCCTCCTAATTGCCGGGCAGCCGCATCAAAAAATGTGCGGTACGGGCTTTACTTACGTGCATGGCCGTTCTCTATCTTCACCGATATGGCAACACCCAATATCACGATTCCGGCCAGTATATAGACTATTATCATTTTAATTGTGTTTATGAATACCAGAAGACTTTCTCACCACCATCCATAGAGTGTATGCATTTTCTGTGCGGTGATGAAGGGCATCCGCCCATGCCGGGCACGCCCCGGCAATGGCGAATGTCGACATGTTTCTCATTTGTATCGGATTGTGTGAGTGTAGCAATGTTTCATAAGCTGATTTAGGGTTTTGCCCCTCCCGATCCCCGTCGAGGTGTGTTTGACATGGATACAAAAAAGGTGTGAGGATCGCATTTCTGTCTTACCGGTCATTCGGGTCTTGGCATACCTCAGGCAACGATAAGACAACAGCCCCACACCGATATGGGTATACGGTCTGTCGGCGCGATACGCCGACAGATGTGTATACACTAACTGATGTGGTGCTATTGTCCTTCCGTATCTCAAAGCCTGAGTTTCTAACTGCCAAGTTCGAATGACTGAGATAAGAATTTCAATAACACCTTCGGGGCCGTGACGCAGGTTGTAGGCATGACCCCTGTCGATAAAATAACGGAACAGCATGGCCTCTGCCTTCAATCGGCTGTTCCGACGGCAAAACTAACATATTTTCCGCTATTTTGCAAATGATTGATGAAGATTAATGGTGCTTAGGGGTGTTTTTTTGAAGTAGATCGCCCGCAGACTGAGAAAAATCATTAAATTTGCAACATTGACATAAGCAACATAAATCTACAGACCATGAACACCTTCCTCCCTCCCGCCGGTGGATACCGCAAATTGCGTGCCTTCAGGCTTGCCGAAATCATCTGTGACCTGACGATGATTTTCGCAGAGAAATTCATACGCCATGGAAGCCGTACACGCGACCAGATAGAACAGGCCGCGCGAAGCGGCAAGCAGAATATCGCCGAGGGGAGCGAGGCATCGCGCACCTCGAAGGAGACCGAGATAAAGCTGACAAACGTGGCAAAGGCATCTCTCGAGGAACTGCTGCTTGACTATGAGGACTATCTGCGGCAAAACAACATCAGGCAATGGGACAAGACCCATCCGCGCACGCTGAGGCTGAGGGAGTATCTGAGGAGCGATGACTTCAGCAATGCGCCGACAAGATTTGCCCACCGGTGGACCGGTGAGGAATATTGCAACGTGTGCATTACCCTCATCAATCAGACCACCTATCTGCTGAGAAAGCTGATAGAGCGGCAGCAACAACAGTTTCTGGAACAGGGTGGCATACGTGAGCAGATGTACCGCGCCCGCGTGAGCTATCGGGACAGGACTGGACAGACGAGTCAGACTCGTCCGACAAGTCCGACTCGTCCCAAAGACCCCCGGGCATGACCACAAAGCCCGCGCATCATGGCGATGTGCGGGCTTTGTGGTTGACGTGAGGTATGTGCGGGAATTATTTGCCTAAGGCATCCTTTACCTTGTCTTTGACGTCGTTGGCTGCGCCTACGGTCTTGTCCTTGACATCCTTGGCTGCCTCTACGGTCTTTTCTGTGGCGTCTTTGGCTGCACCGACGGTCTTGTCCTTGATGTCCGATGCCTTTGCTGCCACGCTGTCTGCTGCGGTCTTGGTGGCGTCGGCAGCCTTGTCGAGAGTGCTGTCGGCCTCGGCCTTGAGACGGTCAAACACACCTGCGGCAGAGCTGTCCTTGGCCTGGATGACGGGGGCCACCTCGTCGAGGTATGCTGCGGCGGCCTTGTCGTCGCCCTTCTTCACGAGCTTGTCAGCATATTCCTGAGCCTGCTTGACATAGATGCGGAGACTGTCGGGATCCGAGCAGTTCTCGATTTTGGCCTTGATGGCCGCTCCCTCGTCTTCGGCTTTCTTCTCCGACACCGAGCATGATGTTGCTGCGGCCATGGCTGCAAGCACCGCAAATGATAAAATCAGCTTTTTCATAGAATTGTCTGTTTATACAAAAATGTCACTGATTTTATAATGCCCCGCAGGTTCAAAAGGTTCATGGACTGCAACTTTTTAAGCCATCACATCGGCGCGACGGCAATGCGTCTTGTCGCCGACGACGGACTCGAGCTGTCGGTGGTCACTGTGGCCTTGTAGAGATAGATGCCGCGTCCCACGCGTCCGCCTCCGTTGTCGGTCAGATCCCACCGCACAGGCGCGGTGGCAAACATGTCGGCCCTCCCCTTGACTGTCGATGTCCACACCCTGCGGCCCGAGAGGTCAAACACCTCGATGGTCACACTGAGCATGGCGTCCGGGCGGTTGTGGCTGATATAGAAATTGGCCTCGACCGTGGCCGGATTGGCATCGGTATAGACATCGAATATCTTGGGGGCGGCCGTCGGATCAACGAAAAAGTCAAACTCGGACACGGCGCTGTTGCCGGCCACATCCCACACCTTGAAGATGGCATGGTGCGCCCCTGTCGATATCTCGGGAAGCTGGTAGGCTATCGTTCCGCCGGGAGTCCCGTCGGCATCTGGAGTGAACGACCCGGAGATGTCGGTGAGGTTGACTGTATTGTCGATGCGGAGGCTCATCTGATGGCCTATGCCGTTGGCCGCCATGTTTAGGGCCGTGTTGTCGCTGACGCGGGCCAGCAGCATGGGGGTGTCGTTTACGGTATCGCCGCTGCGGAAGGTGTCATGGTTGAGATAGATGTACTCGATCTCGGGTGCCACATTGTCGGCTATGGCCTCGTCGGCTATGCCATAGACATAGAGGTCGCGGCTCACGCCAAGGGCCTCGGTGCCGTCGGTCTCCGAACGTGCATAGAGCGACAGTGTGGCCGGACGGTAGTTGTCGGCAATCTCGGAAGGGAGCACCACCTCGACGCTCCACTTTCCACCCTTCACGGTGCCACGCCCCGTGAAGAGCCGTTCGCCCTGCTCGTCGGCCACGAATGGCTCGTCATAGTCGCCGCGTATGGTGGCAAACGATGTCTCGGCGTCGTAGAGCGTCAGGCTCACATATCCGTCAAAGGCATCGGTGCGTGTGCCGTCGGCATCGACCACCGAGCCCGAGAAACGCACTCTCGAGAATGCCTGTATCACTATCGGGTCTGTGTCCTCGTCATATATCGGCGTCACCTTGATACCGTTCACCGAGTCGAGGGTGACGGTGTTTCCGGGCACCGCGAGGCGCATGGCGGGGTCGCCCAGCATCACATAGCGCATCTTGTTGTTCTCGTTGAGCGTACGGTTCTTGGCCAGCCTGAGCACCTCGGCCACAGGGCGCATGCGTCCGTCTGAGGTGCGGGTGAAGAGCTCGGAGCCCATCGTGGCGGCAAAGGGGCCGTTGCGGGCTATCTGCACCGGGCGAACCGCCGCGATACCCCCTATCAGGCCCCCCGACTCCGAGAGCGTGAGCTGCTGCAGTCCGGCCTCCTCGATGCGGTCCCACTCGACAAACGAGCAGGTGGCACCATAGAAGAACGCGGGCTTCTTGAGATAGAGCCCCCTGACATCCTGAATGGTGAAGACACCCTCGCCCGAGAGGGCTGTGGGTGACGCATGGCCGATATAGTTCCACCACACGACACCGTCGGAGAGCAACGAGTGCAGCTTGTCACGTCCGGCTACGGTGACGCCACCCTGCAGGGCATAGGCGTCCAGATATACCTTGCGGTATGTCATATCCTCGCCCGAGCCGTGGCCGCGCATCGACTCCTCGAGGTCTTCGGTCTGCGACAGGTGTACTCCGTTGTCGCCGTCGTCGGCCAGAAGCAGCACACGGTTGCGCCACTCACCCTCGATAGGCTTGGTGAGGTACGACTCGAGGCGGTCGGTGAACACCTTGGCCTCGGCAGCCGAGCGGGCCGGTATGCGCCCTACGGCGATGTTCATGACATCGCGCCCGGTGAGGAGTCCGGCATTGTCATCGAGAAACGCCACGGGGTCG
The DNA here is from genome assembly GCA_001701225.1 of Bacteroidales bacterium H5. Taxonomy (GTDB): domain Bacteria; phylum Bacteroidota; class Bacteroidia; order Bacteroidales; family Muribaculaceae; genus Duncaniella. The sequence continues at coordinate 13,943 of DAAQ01000027.1, forward strand.
TCCGAGCAATATGAATAGCTCTCGCTGTTGGCCACATCTGTCTGCCATGTCGGCACGATTGTAGCCGCGGAGTTGCGCCAGGCCGATGTGAGGCGGCGGTGGTCGTAGGTGACACCTCCCATCAAGAGCAGATATCGCGGCACACGCACCGTGGGGTCGGCGGCAGAGCGGTCGTAATACATCTTCATCAGGCGGCGGAAGGCGTTATAGTCTGCCGTGCCGGACGAGAATTCGTTATATATCGTCTCGGGTGTAAGCACCGCAACCGACAGCGTGTCGGGCTCGGCCGAGTGGAGGGCGGCGATGCGCCGGGCCTGCTCGAGCAGGTCGGGATGCGAGATTATCACCATGTCTGGATTCTCGGACCCGTGCAGGTTCTGGTTGCCTACATTGCGGTCGGCGATGCGAGGGGTGAGGAATGTGCCGTTCTCGTTCCACGCCACATAGCTGCGGCGTCCGTAATAGTCGTTGGTCCATGCCACACCACGGGCCGTCGCCGTCAGGGGCATCCGCACAATGGACTGGGGGGAGGTCACATCCCACACGCGTGTGGACTCGGTGGCCCCGCCCAGCTCGGGCGATCCGACAGGCATGGTGAACGAGAGTATGCCCGACGAGGGGAGCTCGAGACGGCGCACATAGCAGATCGCGATATTGTCGAGCGCGGCAACGCGTATGGTGCCGCTCCCCTTGGCCGTGACACCGAGATTCAGTGTCTCGCCCGACGGAGTGAAGGTCTTGCGTATGCGGCAGGTGTCCGCATCCTCCTTCGAAGCCCTCACGCGGTCTGAAGCCACCGAGGGGAGAGCCGAACCGTTAGCCGTGAAGGACAGTTGTGTCACAGCCGTCGAGGCGGCATAGAAGTCGCACTGCATCCACACGTCGGTCCCCTCGACACGTCCGGGCATACGGAAAGTGAACTGCCTGGTGGGGGTGAAGCGGAAATCCTCGCCCAGCAGAAGATGGCCGCTCTCGAGGGGTGATGTCTCGTCGGTCTCGTGAAACAGCCCCTCGGCAAATGTGGTCAGTGTCTCGCCCTGCGGGGCACGCCCCTCGACAGGTATCACGGGGAGATCCGCCTCGCGGTCTGACAGGAAATAATATCCCCTGGTGTCATACGGATTATACGCACGGTAGTGCCAGTCAGTCCCCGTCACCTCGATGCGCGTGTCGGTGGCCACGCCATAGAAGACTATGCCCCTCGATGTGGTCTCAGACTGCACCACAGGCAGGTCGTCGACATAGTTGGCCTCAGTGAAACGGTCGGGGATACGGCGTCCGCCATATCCGTAGACACGCACCTTCGAGGGGTCGGTGAACCCCCACGAGCGCAGGTCTGAAAGCGAGATCAGGTGCATGCCGGTCTCCGACACGCTTATCTTGACCCAGCGCCCCTCGGCAAGCGCCGACGACGCGGCGTATGTGTCGGGGGCAAAGGCACTGGCCCGATGTGCCGACAACAGCACAACGGCTATGATGGATAGATATTTAAGCACGGTTTTCATCAAATTATATAACGTGTAAAGTCGTCCTGATATTGTGTGGCGCAGGTGTCATTGACCCGCAAACGCGCTCCACTCCTTGCGGGTGCCCCTGAAGGCATTGATGTCGACCGGATGGTCTATCCCGTCGACATGTCCCGAGTGGGTGGCCTGCCACAGCGTCCAGTCACCCTCTGAGGGCTCCTCGCCCAGCGAGCATATCCACAGCGGCAGCGAGCGCGGCAGCTCGCGGATAAAGCGGTTGTACCCGTTCTTGTTGGTATAGAGCATCACCTTGTGCCCGCGGCTCTCCAGATGGTCTATCATCTCGGCCAGACGGGTCACCACAAGCGGCGTGGCCTGCGAGTTGGGATTGGTCCACTCCTCGATGTCTATCACCACGGGCAAGTCTATGTCACGCCCCTCGAGCACACCCGCAAAGTTCAGCCCCTGCATATATCCCGGCGTGTCGAAGCGGAAGAAATGGTAAGCCCCCACCTTCAGCCCAGCCTCGCGGGCACGGCGCAGGTTGTCGATGAAGCGGCGGTCCCTGAAGGTACCCCCCTCCGTGGCCTTGACTATGACAAACTCATAGCCCTGCTCCCTCACCTTGCCGAAATCAATCTCGCCGTTGTGGGCCGAGACGTCGATGCCCCGCACCTCATACCTCTGCGGATCGGGATATGGCGCCGCGGGCGCGTGCCTGTCACACCCCGCCACAGCCAGCAGGGCCGACAGCACCATCAGACGCGATATGGCACGGACTACAAACGGCATATCGCAAAGTTACACAAAATCCCCGACACTGCCAACATAAATCCAGCACCTGTCGCGACAGCAAGAAAAAAATCCGGCCCACTTACAGAAGAGATGGCCGGACAATATATGGCACATTATGCAACCCGGGAGAATGCACGTCAACGCAGCACCTTCCCAACTGACCCGTCGGAATAACGGATGATTGTCACACCACGGTAGCTCTCGTCCACCTGACGGCCCGATAGATCATAGCACCCGGTCATGGTCTTCTCGACGACAGAAATGATTCCGTCAATTCCCGAACCTTCTTCCTCAGTAATGTACTTGAATCTATTCCATCCCTCCGCACCTCTGTAGTCATCAAGTGTTCCAGCCGGTACGGTCAATATAGTTTTCTCATACACAGAATCATAAAAAACAGGGCATACTGGGGGAAGTTCATCCTTTATCGTCAGCGTATCCATGAAAATATACCTGAAATCGGGGGGATTGCCTTCGGCATTCAGACCCAGCAGTCCCTCGCCTATAGTCATATTATCGGCAAAACGGCCATTTGCCGGATTCTCGAATATCTTTTTCATGTTCATCACGATTGATTTATCCATGACAGTCCAGTTCTTGCTTGCCAGATTTATCGCATTCAGTGTGCTCCAATAATAAGAGTGTGTATCACGGAAAGGACGCCCCATGATGACAGATTTGATATTATCCGATCCAAGAAATGTCTCATATACGGACATATGTCCTGAATTGATATTATCAAAATCCAGATCTGGGCCACTCTCGAAATCAACACTCTCAAGTCTGGGGCAACCATAGAAAGCTCTATATCCTATGCTGGTCACAGTGCCAGGTATTACAACCCCTCTCAAGCCGTCACATCCGGCAAAAGCCTCTCTCTCTATCGAAGAAATCTGTATATCAAGACCGTTACAATGCACTACAGCCGGAATGACAACATCACCTGAACAGTCAGAATAAGGCTTTCCTGAGCGTATTTCCTTATACGCCACCATTGCCTCAAAGCCGTCCTTGTCAAGAATTGTCAGATAGATTCCGTCAACCTTCAGGTCATACCTGTCTGTCTTTCCATGCAACGAGGGCGCACCATCATATTCACTGATACTGTACATCTTACCCCACCCTGCGGCAGAGCGATAAGCAGAAAGCGAGCCCTGAGGGACATAGAGCTTCGTGAGAAGGCTTTGACGGTCAGTGAACGACACCTCTTCGGCCGGTTGCGAATCAGTCACGACAAGTTCATTCAAATACCTGTAATTCTCATAATTTATCTCGCCTGTCAGGTTCTTGCCGACAATAAGCCCCTGGACCGTAGATGCGAAGCAACTGAATTTCCCGCCCTGGGGCATAGAGATATCTACACCGTCAAGAATCTCCAGACCAGTGGGATATGTAGGAGAATGATATGTCTCCTCGGACGTAGACACATGGGTATAATACCCGAAATCCACCTTCCACAATCCATATCCCTTCAATGGACGTCCGACGACCAAAGTACCTTGGTCAGGAAAAATACGCGAGCATCTCAATTCATCATAATATAACTGCACGGGGGTAGGTGTGGGCTGAAATGTCACAGTCTCAAGACTGTCGCACTTCAGGAATGCCCAGCGCCCTATATATTCCACTGAAGCAGGTATTGACACCGTCCTGAGTCGGTTACAGGCCCTGAAAGCGTTCTCCTGAATTTCTATCACATCATAGTAATCACCGGCATCATCCGTATACCCGGCAGGGAATTTGACCCTCTTTGGTATGACGAGATTGACATCTATGGCAGAATTGTCCGCAGACTTGACAGCACAGGTCTTGTCTACCGTCGAGATGACACTATATGTTATGGCATCGACAGCAAAATCTTGGGCCGTTACACTCCCGGTAGCCAAAAGCATTGCCGCCATCAGCATAATCTTCCGAATGATTGGTTTCTGTTTCATATTTTCAACTATTTATATCATCCTTATTAAGCAAATACATGCAACATTGCTTATTGTATATTCTGTCCAACCCTAGTTATAACCAACTGCCATTGTTCACTACATATGCATCTATATAGACCTGAAGTGCTAAAAGACACAGATTTCACAGGTTTGCCAACGCTATCAACCATTGAAATAACATTATCAGGAGACTCGGATGTCCTGACCGTAAGCATCCCACCTATTGCGATATTGGCACATATGTTTACTATAGGATTCAAAAACCTGTTGAAGCCAGTGAAATCAAGAATTAGATCATTCCCCTGTCGGACAACTGCATTGACCGTTTCGGGCAATATATCGAATCTACTCAATCGATCCTCATACGTGCCGTCATTGACAGGAAACATATCTGCAAAATTGTAGACAGTCTCAGCCATACCATTTGGGAGAGCAGTCTTATCAGCGATAATCGTCCTACATGAATTATATGGTTGAATAGAACATGTCGCCATACCAGTTGAACTTGAATCCTGAAGGGTTTGAAATATAAGCCTGTCAAAATGCCAAGAATAATAAAGAGATGCCTCATCCCTAAAATATGCATTTACCGTAACACGCTTTACAGAATCATCAGCTTGAAAACGAGAAGCAAGCAGGCCACTTTTAATGCTAATACTCAAGTCGAAAACATTCTTTAAATCAACCCATACTGCATCCACGCCATTCGGTAAAGACTCGGACATACGCAAATCTACAAACTTTGACATACACATATTACGAAGTCTCAGGGGTATTCCATTCAAGCCTTCCAAACCTATATTTTGAAATACCAGGCCATTTATGCGTTCGTTATTTGAAATGACACCATTAGGAGAGTCTGCAAAAAACACACCATTGGTACCTTGCATCATGCCCCCAACAATCAGGGATTCAGTAAACCAATCGGCAGAACTTGGAGACTTACCTGCGAAAAGATTGACATATATGCAGCTTTCAGCATGGATATACTGAAAATTGACCTGACAATTTTGAATCTGTATGCTCTCATTACTACCACCATGAGTGCTTACATCAATTCCTTTGACGCAATATAAAATCTTGTCAACCTCAATTTTTACATTACAGCTATGGCCTGTAAGCCTTATGCCACATGTAGGATGTGAATATGTACACTGTATTGTGTTTAAAACAAGATGAATATTACTTGTATTAACAACAATACAATTGTATGCATATGGGTCATCACTGTCTATCCAGTCGTAATCATGACTCCCATCAGACTTGGAAATTCTCAATATTCCGGGCGAAATCAATGTCTGTACCGTCTTTCCATCCGCACATGGGGGAAACATAATTGATCCTCTCAAGTCATAATACCGATATTCTAAAGTTACAGGACATCCATACGCCGAAACTAATGCTTTATTGATAGCTTCATGCTCTTCCATTCCTGCTGAACGATCGTTAAACCATTCTGCCCGCACAAGGCTGTTTGAGAAGCCAGTAACCTCGACATAACGCCTGAACACACAACTTGACGAAGCCAATACGTCTGCCCCATTTAAGTCGACCCTCACAATATGGCACGATTCTGCTGAGCCAAGAGAGCCACCCCGGAAATCGAGTATACTTCCTTTTGGAACAGTCACAATATCACCAGTCATAGACACCGATTCTCTAACCGTATAATAAGCACTTTCGCCCGTTGCAAATACTGTATCTACATTATCTTGGGTTATCTCAATTCTTTTCATCATCCTTCAACTTGTGTTATCACAATCTCCCAATTCGCACTCCACGTAAGACGATATAGCCCCGGAGTATCAAACGTCACTGATTTATCAGGATGAACCGTATAGTTTGGTGTCACAATTTTTGATGGCCACGTCGTAGTCCTGAAGCTTAGCCGACCTCCGTAATCTGACAACCAGCATAAGTCAATGATACAAGGTGCGAACAAATTCAAGCCTGTGAGGTCTATAATCATATTATTATTCTCCCGGATGTCAAGATTGACCGTGCGGGGCAAAACATAGAAACGACTGTATGTATTCCCGGCCTCATCAGCCGGATTATTATAGGGCAATAGATCTTTTACAGAAAAAACCTTATCAATATACTCGTCGTTATCTGTCATCGGAGCATCTGCAGTAAGCGTCAATCCCATATTGTATGGCTGCACTGATGAGGTAGCCGCCATGCGGGGAATATACTTGCCAGAGGGAGCATCATATATAGGCATAATTACGAGTGTGTCGAAACGCGTCGTATACCAACCTTCATCATCAATGACATATCCTGAAATTTTGACCATGGTAACCTCATCCTCTATCTTGTCTGCGGACTCAATCTTGAAACGGCTGGGACGTATATAACCCTTAAATGTCATATCCGTATACTTGAATTTCTTCAAATCGAACCATGGCAAATACGAACCATCTTCACCCAAATCAGGCAATGGACTACGAGTATCAATATTATGGAATTTCGACATCTGTATATTTCGTCCTCTTATGGCCAATGAGGACAAATCAACAAAAGTGATATTGGAGAACATCAGTCCATCCATACCCCACATATTTTCCAACTGTATATTTCCCAATACATCGTTGTTATCAACCACATAGATTCCATATCCACCGCTCATACGGCCTCCATTGATTGCCGATTCTGTAAACCAAGTGGTTGTACTCATCTCAATTGGGATATTCGGATCTTCATCTGAGACTTTTGACACCCTGAGATAAGACTTGCTGAATATATCAATATACAGACAATAATCTGCGTAGATTGCCTGGAAATTGATTTTACAATACTGGGCACCCACTCCATTTTTTACACCAATGGCTTCTCCTTTCTCGTTCGGATTATACGGATTGTAGTCACGATTTCTCTTAGAATCGGGACATACATCAAAACCTTTGTTAAGATTAAGCAACTGAATTACATTAATATTCAGTCCATAGTTGCATCCGGAGAGCCGGATGCCGATACCCTTGAATTTACCTGAGGAGGTATTCTCAATCTTTCCACGGATAGAATTAATCTCAAGATTGACATAAGGGGGATATACATCAATTGCTGGAATATCATCACCAACATATAGAATACCTGGAGAAATCAATGTCTGGGTTGTCCAAAAATCACCACCAAAGTATTTATTCTTAATATCATTCGTGATATATACTATCTCAATTGTTCCTGTAAGATAGTAATCACGTGCCTCCAATGTCACGGGACAACCCCTTGCAGCGACCAAAGCCTTGTTGATAGCCTCATGTTCCGCCATCCCATTTTCGCGATCGTTGAACCATTCGGTGTGAATCATCGCATTCGCAAATCCCCGCACATCTGTATCCTTGTCAAAGATACAATAAGCGGCAGCAACAACCTCTGAATTGTTCAGATTAATACTGGTAAGATTCAACGCATGTAATGATCCTCCGCGAAACTCCAATACGGAATTGGATGGAAAAACAACCTCAGGGGAAGGTAGCACTATCGTATTTTCTATGATAAAATAGGTTCCTGCGGCCATCTTCAATGCCGCTTCTATATTGTCTTGAGTTAGCAATATTGTTGCCATAAAAGATGAAAGTATAAGGATTCTTTAATTATAGCCACCATATTATCTACCCTAAAGTATTGGAACAGAAAAAACAGCGGAGTCAATTCACAAATATATTTACATATCTTTAAGAAAACAAATTCAAAATATGTTTTTAACCTTTTTTATAATAAAATCTATTCATGTAGTCTTATCTCGCTTGCCATGACGATAATTATCGCTATTTTTGTAGGGTAAAATTTCACTTTAAATCATCACATATCATGAAATACGGTATAATTGCCTTTGTCCTCAGCCTCTTCATGGGTGCGGACGTCGCAGCCCGAGGGGCAGAGAACGTAGAGCGGCTCCCTGCTTTCCCGGGCGCCGAGGGATTCGGAATGTATGTCACCGGCGGACGCGGCGGAGAGGTCTACCACGTCACACGCCTTGACGATGACACCCTGCCGGGTTCGTTCAGGCATGCCTGCATGCAGCAGGGACCACGCACCATAGTCTTCGATGTCTCCGGTACTATCTTCCTCAAATCTCAGCTCCGGCTCAAGAATCCTGATGTCACCATAGCCGGGCAGACGGCGCCAGGCGACGGGGTGTGCATAGCCGATTACCCTTTCCTCATCCAGGCGGACAACACCATAGTCAGGTTCATGCGGTTCCGGCTCGGCGACAGGCAGATGGCACATCACGAGGGTGACGGTCTCGGCGGAAGCAAGCAGACAGGCATCATGGTAGACCACTGCTCTGTGAGCTGGAGCATCGACGAGTGCATCTCGGTCTACGGCATGAGGGACTGCACCGTGCAGTGGTGCATCGGCTCGCACAGCCTCAACAGCAGCGGACACCACAAGGGACAGCACGGATACGGAGGCAACTGGGGCGGCAGCGGAGCCAGCTATCACCATAACCTCCTGTCGTGCCACAGGTCGCGCACACCGCGCCTGGGCCCGAGCCCCTTCACACAGACCGACGAGCGCATGGACCTGCGGTGCAATGTCATATACAACCACGGCAGCGGCGGCTGCTATGGCGGCGAAGGGATGACCGTCAACATCGTCAACAACTATTTCAGGCCTTCGGCACAGGAGAACACCATGCCCGACAAGATAGCGAACCCCGGCATACGCACCCTGCGTTACTGCCTCAACACCAGAAGGCTGGCAAGAGACTGGAACGCGCTGACAGGAGACTCCATAAGACCCGACGACATAACGGCCACACGCGAAGGGACTCCCGCCGACGGCCACAACCTGGCCGTAATCGCGGGGCGCAGACATGTGATAGATATGTCAGACTCGACAATAACTGTGGGCGACACCAAGATAAAGGTCGGATGGAACGTATGGGTACCCATGCTGCACAAGTGGGGACAGTTTTTCGTATCGGGGAATGTCAACCATTCATACCCCGCCGTCAACGAGGACAACTGGAACACCGGGGTGGTCAGACATATCACCCCGGGGGAGTTTGACAACTACTGGGACGACGGGATTGCCTCGCGGATAAAGCTGGAGGCCCCCATGCCATTCGCGCCCGTGACGACACACAGCGCGGCCAAAGCCTACGAGCTCGTGCTCGACCTGGCCGGAGCATCGCTGCACCGCGACGAATATGACCGCACAGTGACCGACGACGTACGCCACGGCACAGTGTCATACACTCCCGACGGCATAATCGACTCGCAGCAACAGGTGGTCTATGCCGACGGCTCGCGCGGATGGCCGGAACTGAGACAGGCAACCCCTCCGGCAGACACTGACGGCGACGGAATTCCAGATGCATGGGAAACCCGCCACGGCCTCGACCCCGCCGACCCCGCCGACCGCAACCTCACCGCCCCGTCAGGCTACACATGGCTCGAGGAATATATGAACTCGCTCGTGTCCCACATCATGCAACCCGGCATGTCCGAGGAATAACCATGAGACACGTCTTGTCGCTTATCATACTGATTGCCATAGCTGTGGCAGACACTGCGGGCGCGGTGCCTGCGGGGAGTCTCAACGCCCTGCCCGACGCCGACAAGCTGGCCGGGAGTCACATATCCAACGCACAGCAGGACAGCGACGGGTTCATGTGGTTCGCGACATGGAACGGCCTTCTGCGATATGACGGCCACAGGATACACACTTTCAGGCCGATACAGCTCTCTGACGGCACCATCGACTCAAACAGGATATACAATATCAAGATAAATTCCGAGGGAGACATCTGGTGCGTGTCGTCAGACAACAGGCTTTTCCTGTTCAGGCCGGACAGTTTCACCTTCGTCAACCTCACAGACACCGACCCGGCCCTCGCGGGAAGGGCTGTGAAGAGCGTTACGCCACTGCGCGACGGCCACACATGGATACTGTTCCGCGACGGTGCGTCAGCCCGTCTCTCAGACTCAGACCCGACAGGCGGGATACTGATGGCGGCTACTCCGGGCGAGCTTGTCAGGGGGGCGACCAAGATACGCTCTTTCTCGCTCGATGACAGCGGGCACGAGTGGGTGTTGACAGACCGTGGCGCGCTAAACCACACCCGTGGAAAACTTTATGACGGCGACTACATACGCGTGGAGTCGCCACGGGGCACGACGTGCCTGATAACATCATCCGGCTCCGTGTTCATGCCGGGCTCAGCCATGCGCATTGACGGCCTCGCCCCATACGGGGTCAAAGTGAGCTATACCCGACAGGAGAAAGACTACATCGTCATGGCGACTGACCGGGGGATATATTCGGTCAACATCACCGACGGCTCTGTCAGGCAATATTCGGACACACCCGCGATATATCTCAGCAAGGACTCGCGCAGACGGATATGGGGATTCGGCGACAGCAACACTGTGTGCCTGATAGGCTCGCTGTCCGACGCAAGCTCCGTGAGACTGGCGGCAATCCCCTCCGGCAACACGCAACCGCTGCGTAACCCGCAGCTCATCACCGAATCCGCCGACGGAACCGTGATACTGAAACCGCGGGGAGGAGTGCTGAGCGCATACGACGAGGAGAGCCGCGTGCTGCTCCCTGTGCGGTTAGGCAGGGATGCCGACACCCACTATGCACCCGACGGGATAAAGAAATACCTCACCGACAGCGACGGCAATCTGTGGGTATTCCATCAGGGAGGCACCGACTGCCTCAGCTTCCACGGCAACCTGTTCGGACATGAAATCAACACCACCGCGAGCGAGACACGCGCGCTCGCGGCTGACTCGCATGGACGGCTATGGACAGCAGAACGTGCCGGAAAAATCAGATGCGGAGCCTATACCCTCGATGCCGGACCGGGATATGTCATACGCGAGAGTCCCGACTCGGCGATATGGATAGGAACCAAAGGAGATGGGCTATACATACTGACACCCACTCCACGCGGAAGCTACGAGACACGACGGCTGTCACGCGGGTCAGGAACCCTGTACAGCGACTCGATATACGACATCGCTTTCGGCCCTGACGGACGCGCATGGCTCGGGTCGTATGGCAACGGGATTGCCGTGGGCACGAGGAGTGCCGAGGGATGGCGTTTCACCATGCCTTCAGGGCAACCCGCAGGGATGAAGGTGCGCAACATACACCCCACCCGCGACGGGCTCCTTGTCATAGGTACGGCAGACGGCCTCGTCACCACCGACGCTCCACACTCAGCCACACCGACATACTGCCTCAACCGCTATTCCACACGCCCCGACGGACTGAGGGGCAATGACGTGATGGGGGTCATGGAGTCACATGGCCGATATTACATCTGCGTATATGGCGACGGCATCTGCCGCATCGAATCCGGCAGCCTCCTGTCAGACTCGTTGCGTTTCAGCCGTTTCCCCCTCCCTCCGGCTGCCGGAGACGGCGAAATCAAAGGTGCCGTCAGTCATGGCGACGACCTGTGGGTTGTCTCTGACGGCGCACTGACGCGGTTCTCAGTCTCGGGAGAAGCGATGACCACATTCACCTCAGACGATTTCGGCACCCCGGTCTCGTTTGCCGAAGGGGTACCTGCATCTCTCGGCGACACAATCATCGTCGGGACATCCGACGGCATCCTCAGATTCTCGCCCGGGTCACTTCCCCGCGGCTCAGGGACACGGAAAAGCATCTTCACGGGCATACTCTATCAGAACGACATGGAGGTGCATCCCCTCAGCAACCCCGACGCCCTCACGCTTGCCCCCGACATGCGCAGCTTCTCCATACTGCTGTCCGACATGGACTATGCACGCCGCTCGGCGCCAAGGACACGCTATCGCCTGGACGGACTCGAGGAGGGATGGAACTATACACCCGCCGGACAGGGCACCGTGACATACAACGACCTCCCGACAGGCACCTACCGCCTCATTGTCGAGACCGAGGGGCGCGACGGCACATGGACGCAGACAGGCACGCTCGGCATCGGTGTGACGCCCCGCTTCACCGAGACATGGTGGTTCCGGCTCACGGTAATCCTCGCGGCAGTGGCTCTGGTGACGGCACTGTGCGTGGCCGTGATACACTACAAGAGGCTGCGCAACGCCCTGCAGCGCAAATACTCGCTGCTGATGATGACCGCGCGCCTCAGCGACACTCTCGACACCCGTGCGACGGAACTCGAGACGGTACCCGACCCCGCCGAGGCAGACAGGAAATTCATCAGCGCCTCGCTCGAATATCTCGACGCCAATATCGACAACCCCGACCTCGTGGTCGAGGATATGGCGCGCCATCTGGGCATGAGCCGCACGGCATACTACAACCGAATGAAAGAGACCACCGGGCTCTCGCCGGTGGATTTCATAAGGCAGAACCGCATCAAACGCTCGCTCGGGTATCTCGCCACAGAAAAATATTCGGTATCGGAGGTCGCCTATATGGTAGGCTTCTCCGACCCGAAATATTTCTCGCGGTGCTTCAAGGCCGAGATGGCCATGACACCGTCGCAATATGCCGCACGGTCACGCGAGGCTACCTGACAGTCTTCCTCACGCCATCACCATCGCACACGATGACCACGCCGCGGATATCTGAATCCGGGTCAAGGCGACGTCCGTTAAGGTCAAACATCCTGACCTCACCACCGACGGGTGCCTGGACTGACGTCAGGGCCGACTCGCCGAATCCGTCCTCACCCTGCATGGCTATCATCCGGCCTGCGTATGCGGTCACGGCCTCCTTGAGCGGACGGTTCACCTCATGGTCCTCGTCGTCCACGGCATTGTCGAAGGTCCACTTGAAATCGCCGCCATCCACACGTCCGGCGCGCGATGTCACAACCGCGGGGACATCTGCAGCCGCGTCGGGCACACTCGCATACATCGTGGCATCGGTGTCGAAATTCGAGTAGGCCCATGCCCCCTTGACCGAGACAATGCTCTCGGGCACACGCTCGTCGCGCGAGGATGCCAGATAGGCGTCAAACTGCGTCGGATGCTCAGTGTGCCATACCAGCTTGGGTGTATTCCCGGCAAACATATTGTCAAACGCCTTGGTCATCCCCCCGGCCTGTCCCGAGAAAGTACCTTTGAGGGTATATGTGCCTGTCTTGGGGTCGTAGGCGTCCGTACCCTGGCCGGAAATCATCAGCGGACGCTTGCAGTTGCGGAAATAGTTTGACTCGACAAAGGCCGACGACTCGGTGGTGTTGCCGATGCAGTAGACCGGCACCCCGTCATAATAGTTGTTGTAGACATGCGCCGTGGTATAGTGCAAACGCGGACAGCGTGAGTCGGCATGGTCAAACCAGTTGTGATGGAACGTGATGCGCAGGTTCTCGTCCTCGCCCGTGGTGCCTCCGCACCCCATCACCTTGCCGCTGTCAAAGAAATGGTTGAAGCTGATGGTGATGTCTGTCGAGCGGTATTTCATGTCAATGCTGCCGTCACCCTTCACCTGGTCGGCGTCACGCCCCGGACGTCCGTAGAAGAAATCTATGTTGTGCAGCCATATCCCCGAGTTGTCCGTATCCATGGATATGGCATCGTCGCCGAACAGCATTATGGCCAGATTGCGCACCTCTATGACATGCGTGCGCTTCAGGCAGATGCCATATCCGTAGAGTGTCGCGTCAGTGCCTATCCCCTCGACGGTCACATTCTCGAGGCGGCGGTCGGTATTGTTGTTGCCCTGCAGGTTGATATAGTTGCCATCCTTCAGTCCTTCGAAATCCGTGTCGGATACTGTCCCGACAATCCTCACGGCGAGAGGAGTCTTGTGGAATCCCTTGCCTATGGCCTCAAGTATGGCGGCGAGCCCTGTCTGCGTCGCGCGGTTCCCCTTCTTGTCCTTGACGACCTCAAGCGTGACGGTATTGACTGTCCCGGCTGAGACATAGAGCACATCAGCGCCCTCCTTGAGGACTCCGTCGGCATCATACGCACCCGGAACCGTCCCACCCGCAAAGGCGAAACCCTCGCGGACATGAGGCCATGTCACGACAGCGTCGGTGACACCTTCGTCAAGCAGGGTGCCGTCGGCCGAGCGGGCCACTATCCTGAGTGAATATGCACCTGCCGCCAGCCCGGGGATGTCAACCCGGAAACCGTCGGGATAACGGCGCACGAGCTGCATGTCGGCTGCGGACTCCGGGCCGTCCTCTGGGCAGACCGAGGCTTCGTATCTCACGGCACCCGGCACGGGCTCCCATACGGCATATACTGATTCGGCTCCTGCTCCGGCCGATGTGAATGTCAGGGCGTCGGCCCCCTGTGTGCAGACAACTGCCGCGATGGCGGCCAGGCTGCGGATCTGGTTCTTGATGTGTCGCATTGTGTTGTTGATTCGGTATGATGGCGCAAAGTTAACGGCAACACCTATATCTCACGCCAAATAATTGCCATAGTTGGTGGATTTTTTATCAAGACACTGACAGGCAATGCGATACAAACAGGCATATCACTGACAATATTTTTGGCTCCGCAGGCGTTATAATATAATATCAACACAACGATTATGTCAATATTCAGCATATTCTCACGCTCGAAGGAGCCTGTGACCTTTCCGTTCGCGACCGACATACACTGTCATATCCTCCCCGGAGTCGATGACGGCTCGCCCGATGTCAACACCTCGGCAGACCTTATCGAGCGTATGCAGCGATGGGGCATACGCCGCATCATAGCCACACCGCACGTCACGGAGTGCTCTTTCGAGAACACTCCCGACATACTCGACCCGGCCCTCGAGGAGCTGCACGACGAGCTGCGCCGCCGTGGCAACAACATCGACGTGACACGTGCCTCGGAAAACCGCATCGACGACTATTTCCGCGAGCTGCTGAAGGCCGGACAGATACAGACCATGCCCGACAACTACATACTTGTCGAAAACGCGTTCATCCAGGAACCCTGGCAGCTCGACCAGTTCCTCTACGACCTGCGTATCAAGGGACTGCGCCCCATACTCGCCCACCCCGAGAGATACTACTACTATCACGACCGCTCGTCGACACGATATGACGACCTGCACCGCGCGGGCACATATTTCCAGATCAACGTGCTCTCGCTGGCCGGGGCATACGGCAAGGAGGAGAAGAAGGTGGCCGAACAACTCATCGAGAAGGGCTACGTCGACTTTCTCGGCACCGACCTGCACAACATGCGACATGCCGACATCATAGACCGCTATCTCACCACCTCCGACGCACGCAAGCACTTTGCGGCCCTCGCGCCGGTCATCAAGAACGACAGGGTCTTCCCGGCAAAATAGTTTTTTTATAGTTCAACTATACCAACTACCTTCCCTCAAAAGAATCAGGCTCCCCGCTGCCTCACGGCAACGGGGAGCCCTGCTGTTGGTATCGAATGATATTTTTCTTTTACTTGGCGTTCTCGGGACGGAGGGTGCGCACGGTTGCGCCGGCCTGCCACATCTCGCTCTCGCGGAGTGCCTTCAGCTCTTTCTCAAGACCCTCGCGGTAGTCGGGCTTGGAGTTGGAGTCGATCGAGTTCTGGGCCTCCTTACCTGTCTTGACAGCCTCATAGAGCTCGCGTACCACGGGCTTGATGGCATCGTGGAACGGGCCCATCCAGTCGAGGGCGCCGCGCTGTGCGGTGGTCGAGCAGTTGGCATACATCCAGTCCATGCCACGGTCGGCAAAGAGTGGCATGAGCGACTGCGTGAGCTCCTCGACGGTCTCGTTGAATGCCTCGGAGGGTGTGTGGCCATTCTCGCGGAGCACCTCATACTGAGCCAGGAAGAGACCCTGGATGGCGCCCATCAGCGAGCCGCGCTCGCCGACCAGGTCGCTGACGGCCTCGCGCTGGAATGTGGTCTCGAACAGATAGCCCGAGCCGATGCCGATGCCGAGTGCCAGACAGCGGTCGAGGGCATGGCCTGTGGCGTCCTGATATACGGCGAACGACGAGTTAGTGCCCTTGCCCTCCTTGAAGAGCACACGCAGCATTGTGCCCGAGCCCTTGGGGGCAACCATGATGACGTCGACGTCGGCGGGGGGAACCACACCGGTGCGGTCGCTCCAGTTGATGGCGAAGCCGTGGCTGAAATAGAGGGCCTTGCCTGCGGTGAGATGCTTCTTGATGACGGGCCACTGCTCGATGACGGCGGCGTCGCTCAGGAGACACATGATGATGGTGCCCTTCTCGCAAGCCTCCTCGATCGAGAAGAGGGTCTCGCCCGGCACCCAGCCGTCGGCCACGGCCTTGTCATATGTCTTGCCCTTGCGCTGGCCTACGATGACATTGAATCCGTTGTCACGCAGGTCCAGGCCCTGGCCGGGACCCTGTACGCCATAGCCGAGCACGGCGATGGTCTCGTCCTTGAGTATATCGAGTGCTTTGGAGAGGGGGAATTCCTCGCGGGTAACGACGGTCTCTTCTACGCCGCCGAAGTTAAGTTTTGCCATAATGTCGATGGTTTTGTATTTTGGATTGGGTTATTTTATATTCACTGTTGTGTGCGGTCGGCCAGCCCGAGTGTGGCCAGGGCGCAGAGGGTGTCGCCGGTGCTGATGCGGGCGTCGGCCCCCCTGAGCGAGATGCGGGCCGTCTCCGAATAGCGGGCCTCGTGCTTGAAGGCTATTCCGAACCTCGCGATGCGCTTACTGTCGTAGACGCTCAGCGGGAGCAGGTCGATGATGAGGTCGATGTAACGCCTTGTGGTGACGTGGCAGTTGACATCTATGTCCGAGACCTTGAAGGTATAGTCATAGCCTGTGTCCTCGTCCTGGAACGGGGCGATGCGCGGACACTGCGACGGATATTCTGGCTTGACTATGCGGTTGCTGAAGTCGCCGAGCACGGCCTGGAGGTCTACAGGGCGGCGTGTGGTCATGTCTATGGCCATCCACACGGTGTGGACGCGCCCTATGCAGCGCCCGTCGGCCTCGTCAAACAGCGCGAAGCCACGGTCTGACGAGAGGCGCCCCACACTCTCGACCCATGTGTCGAGGCGGTAAGAGCCGTTGACCCTCGGGGTCTCGTCAAGCTCGACAGAGAGGCGGCTCAGTACCCACGACGCATTGTGGGGATTAAGGGCATCGAAGCCTATGCCGATGGCGTTGGCATGCGCGGTGGCGGTGTCGATGATTGCCACCACCAGCGACGACAGCGGCATCTCGAGCTGCGGGCCCACCTCGGCCGCCGTAAGTCTGAAATGATATGAGTATATGTTTCCGTTCATTGGTTTTCGGGTTCCTTTTCCTCTGTCCTGACGCGCCTGGCCTCCTGTGTCTCGAGGAAATGTGCCAGATGCTCGGTGGGCGACTTGGTGACACAGATTCTGCCCGAGCGTATGAACTGCTGTATGTCATATTGCACAAGCAGGTCATACAGGGCCTGGGTCTCGGTCTCGTGCCCGGTCTTCTCTATGACGGTATAGTCGCGCGTTATCTCGAGTATGCGGGCGTTGTGCTCGCGTATGATACGCTCGAGGTTGGGCTCGTCGAGCAGCTTGAGTGTCGGCACCTTATAGAGGGCTATCTCCTGATAGACTATCTCGTCGTCGGTATAGAGATATGCCCTGAGCACGTCGATGCACCTCTCTATCTGCTTTATCACCTTCTCGAGTGTGGCGCGGTCAGACCGCAGCGAGAAGTTCATCTTGTGTATGCCGTCGACGGCGCTCGCGCTCGACGACACGCTCTCGAGGTTGAGCCCCCGGCGCGTGAAGATGATGGATATGCGGTTGAGGAGCCCGACCTGGTTCTCTGTGAAGACGCTGATGGTGAAGAGTTGCTGCTGCATAGGGCTCAGAGTTTATATTTTTCGTTTACGTTGATGAGTATGTCGTCCACGGCATGCCCGGGGGCGACCATCGGGAACACCATGTCCTCGGGCTCGATGTTGACATTGAGCATATATGCCCCCTCGGCCTCGGTCATGCGGCGCACGGCGTCCTTGAGCTGCGAGCGGTCTCCCAAATCCTCGGCAGGGATACCGTATGCCTGGGCTATCATGCGGAAATCGGGGTTGAGCAACGGGGTGGCCGAGAAGCGCGACCCGAAGAACATGGCCTGCCACTGGCGCACGTTGCCCAGGAAATTGTTGTTGAGTATCACAATCTTGACGGGGATACGGTAGTCCATGATGGTGCCGAGCTCCTGCATGGTCATCTGGAAGCCGCCGTCACCCATGAATGCATATACATCCCTGTCCGGCGCCCCTATCTTGGCCCCGATGGCCGCGGGCAGACAGAATCCCATGGTGCCCAGTCCTCCCGACGATATGAAGCTCTTGGGAAGGACGTATGACGAATATCGGGCCGCCATCATCTGGTTCTGCCCCACGTCGGTGACGGTGATGCCCCGCCCTCCCGATGCCTCGGCCACGGCGGCTATCACCTCGCCCATCCTCATCATCCCTTCGGGGACATCCGCAGGATGCAGCTCGCGCTCCATCACCTCGGTCTCCTCGGTATGTCGCGGGGCGTCAAACTCGGCCAGCCATGCCGCACGGCTCGATTTGTTGACCAGCGGCAGCAGCGCGCCCAGTGCCTTGCGGGCATCGCCGTGGATATGGGTCTGGGTATGTATGTTCTTGTTGAACTCGGCTTCGTCGATGTCGATATGTATGATGTGTGCCTGTGGGGCATAACGCTCGGTGAGACCGGTGACACGGTCGTCGAACCTCATGCCTATGGCCAGTATGACGTCGGCGCGGTTGGTCATCATGTTTGGGGCTATGTTGCCGTGCATACCCACCATCCCCTTGTTCAGCGGATGGCCCGTAGGGATAGACGAGAGGCCGAGCAGTGTGGTGGCCACAGGTATGTCGGCCTTCTCGGCCAATGCGGCGAGCTCGGCTTCGGCTCCAGAGATCATCACGCCGTGTCCGGCCACGATGAGGGGCCTCTCGGCACGGTTGAGCAGCGCGGCAGCCTCGGCCACGGCACCCGGATTGATGTCAGGGTCGGGATTGTACGAGCGGATATAGCTGATGCGCCTGTAGTCCCACTCGAGCGTGCCGAGCTGGGCGTCTTTGGTGAAGTCGAGCACCACGGGGCCGGGGCGCCCTGTCGAGGCTATATAGAATGCCCTCGCCACGGCCCACGGTATCTCTGAGGCCGAGCGTATCTGATAGGCCCACTTGGTGATAGGCTGCGTGATGCCCACCACGTCGGTCTCCTGGAAGGCGTCGGTGCCGAGCGATGCGACACCGACCTGACCCGTGATGACCACCAGCGGAGTCGAGTCGACGGTGGCGTCGCTCAGTCCGGTGATGACATTGGTGGCGGCGGGACCTGACGTCACGCACACCACACCGACCTTGCCTGAGGCGCGGGCATAGCCCTGGGCGGCATGGATGGCTCCCTGCTCGTGGCGGGTGAGTATGTGTCGGAGTAGGGCCTGATAGTGGAATAGCTGGTCGTAAAATGACATGATGGCACCCCCGGGATAGCCGAACAGAGTGTCTGTCCCTTCGGCCACCAGGGCACGGCACATTGCTTCGGCTCCTGTGATGGTCTTGTTCATATTCGTTGACATTGAGGATAGAGAGGTGATGATGTCTGTCGTTATTGTTTGCTCAGGGCACGATGCGCACGCCCCCCTTGTCGGCCGATGTGACCATCGAGGCGTATGCGCGCAGGGCGCGGCTCACGGTGCGGTTCCTGCCGTGGGGGGTGAATGCCTCGGCGCCACGGGCCTCCTCCTCGCGGCGGCGCGCCGCAAGCTCGTCGTCTGTCAGGCGCACGTTGATGGTGCGCGCGGGGATGTCGATGGCTATGATGTCGCCGTCGCGCACCAGGCCGATGTTGCCTCCGGCGGCTGCCTCGGGCGAGATATGCCCTATCGAAAGGCCTGAGGTGCCACCCGAGAAGCGCCCGTCAGTGATGAGGGCGCACTCCTTGCCCAGGTGCTTGCTCTTGATATAAGATGTGGGATAGAGCATCTCCTGCATTCCAGGGCCACCCTTGGGCCCCTCGTAGGCTATGACAACGACGTCGCCGCTGCGCACGTCGCCGCGCAGTATCCCTTCGACGGCAGCCTCCTGCGAGTCAAACACCTTGGCAGGGCCCTCGAAGCGGAATATCGACTCGTCCACCCCGGCGGTCTTGACCACACAGCCGTCTGCGGCGATGTTCCCCTTGAGCACTGCCAGGCCTCCGTCGGCCACGTATGCGTGCGCCGCGTCGCGGATGCACCCGTGGGCGCGGTCGGTGTCAAGCTCAGAGTAGTATGTCATCTGGTCACCCATGCGTGTGGTGCGGCGGTTGGCGGGCGCGCTCTTCCACAGCTCGTCGGCCTCGTCCGAGAAATCCTTGCCACCCACGGCCCAGCGGTCTATGGCCTCGCCGAGGGTCAGGCCGTCGACACGACCCACCGATGTGTCGAGCAGCCCGGCGTCGGCAAGCTGCTTCATTATGGTGAGTATGCCTCCGGCGCGGTTCACATCCTGGATATGATATTTCGAGTTGGGAGCCACCTTGCACAGCACCGGTGTGCGGCGCGACAGGCGGTCTATGTCGTCCATGGTGAAATCGGCCCCGGCCTCGTTGGCAATCGCCAGCAGATGCAGCACGGTATTGGTCGAGCCCCCCATGGCTATGTCGAGGGTCATGGCGTTGAGCATGGCCTCGCGTGTGGCTATCGAGCGCGGCAGCACAGAGCAGTCACCGTCGCGATAGTAGGCATAGGCATTCTCGACAATGCGTCGCGCAGCCTTGCGGAACAGCTCGGTGCGGTTGGCATGCGTGGCCACGACCGTGCCGTTGCCGGGCAGCGCGAGTCCGATGGCCTCGTTGAGCGAGTTCATCGAGTTGGCTGTAAACATACCCGAGCAAGACCCGCAGGTGGGACACCCGTGGCGCTCCAGCTTGGCCACAGTCTCGTCGGCCACAGTCTCGTCGGCGCTCTCGACCATGATGTCTACCAGGTCTACCTCGCGTCCGTCGACACGACCGGCCTCCATCGGCCCACCCGACACGAATATGGCGGGTATATTCAGGCGCATAGCGGCCATCAGCATTCCGGGGGTCACCTTGTCGCAGTTCGAGATGCACACCATGGCGTCGGCCTTGTGGGCGTTGACCATATACTCGATCGAGTCGGCTATCAGGTCGCGCGACGGCAGCGAGTACAGCATTCCGTCATGCCCCATGGCAATGCCGTCATCGATGGCTATGGTGTTGAACTCGGCCGCAAAACAGCCCTGCTTCTCAATCTCCTCCTTGACAATCTGTCCCACCTCGTGCAGATGGGTGTGGCCGGGCACAAACTGCGTGAACGAGTTGACCACGGCTATTATCGGACGCCCCAGTTGCTCCTCTGTCATGCCGTTGGCACGCCACAGGGCACGGGCGCCGGCCATGCGGCGTCCCTCGGTGCTGGTTGCGCTTCTTAAGGGTATGCTCATAAATCTTTACGAATTGAAGATTTGAAACCTCTAAATCTTATAATATTCCGCAAAACTATAAAAATATGTTGTAAAACACAAATTTCATCGCCTTTAATTAACAAACAAAGTGTAAAAAGTGTTGAAATGCGAAAAAATTTGGCCGAATCACAAAAAGTGCGTACCTTTGCAGTGGTCTATTGCAGATAGGCCGCATCGGGGCGTAGCGCAGTCCGGTTAGCGCACCTGCTTTGGGAGCAGGGGGTCGCGAGTTCGAATCTCGCCACCCCGACACAGAACTTTGGAGATAACCCACGGTCTCCGGCAGCATCCCCGCCGCCGGAGACCGATTTTTTTGTCAGAGAGGTGTGGTTAAGGGTTAAAGGTGCACATCAATATCCGCACACATCAAATATCTTCCCCTCCAACAACCATCGTCGCATACATCAAATACCGAAATATCGTAGGGACGCGGCCTGCCGCGTCCGCCGACAAACAATCATTCCTCATCCCGCCCACATCGACACCCGAGCGCCGGAGATGGCACACCTACGGCGTCCCCCACGCGTCCGCCAGGACGCAGATTTACCAGTAACCGGGTACGCCGGAGCTCCACGCAGGCGTGCCCGGAGAGACCCGATATGATATATGGCGTCCGACAGGACGCCGATTTACGGCACAGTGCAAGGGTGAGACCTTCTGTCCGAGGCCCGCAGGGCCGATGTCATGATTAGCCCGGGGTGACCGCAGGGAACCCCGGGAGATAACCGCGACGAGATAGTGAGCCCCGCAAGGGACGATGTCATTAGTTGCGACATATTACATCGCCCGTCCCGGGCTCAGGGTTGGTATGGCGGTCACCCCGGGCTAATCAT
>DAAQ01000020.1 GCA_001701225.1 Bacteroidales bacterium H5
ACTTTTTTGTAGTAACTTTGCAGCGTCAAACTTAATACAACGACGCAATGAAGAAAATCATCCTGACAACGGCACTATGCCTCTCGGCCATCTGTGGCTCGGCTGAAATCGCTTACCGAAGCCTCGACAACAAGGGAGCCACAAACATCGTCCTCACTGACAGCGACGCCCCGGCGCGTGTCGAAGTGACTGATGCCGTCCTGACAAATGACGGCACCGACTATCCTGCCCGGCAAATACGCTGCGATGTCAAAGACGGCACCGCGACCTATCGGCTGCAGTTCAAGAAGCTGACCCTTTTCAAGGACTGCCGGCTCACCATCACGGTCAACGGCGAGAAGAAGGCACTCGACATACAGAAGTCTCTCACCCAAAGGTAGCCACCCCGGTCTCCCGGGCATCCGGCCACACCTGACAATCCTTGAAATAAGTTTTTTTCACAAGTCCCGCGGGCCTAATATGGGTCGCGGGACTCTGTTTTTAAATAAAATTTCGTAACTTTGCAAAATCGTTTTGCCAACGAAAACATCGACCAATGCAAAAGACCATCCGAAGGAGCCGATTTGCCACTGTCATACCCGACGAGCTTGTCGAGCGGGTCAAGCAGCTTGTGCTTGCGTCGCGCTCCATAGTCATCACCTGCCATGTCAGTCCCGACGGCGACGCCCTCGGGTCGTCGACGGCCCTATGCTCGGTGCTTCGCGCCATGGGCAAGGACGCCAACGTGGTCACGGCAGACTGCGCTCCGCGCTCGCTGCAGTTCCTGCCCGGAGTGCGCGACATCACCGCAGCCACACGCCAGCCCGAGAGGGCCGCAT
The DNA here is from genome assembly GCA_001701225.1 of Bacteroidales bacterium H5. Classification (GTDB taxonomy): domain Bacteria; phylum Bacteroidota; class Bacteroidia; order Bacteroidales; family Muribaculaceae; genus Duncaniella. Next base: position 819 of record DAAQ01000020.1, read on the forward strand.
CGCTGCTTGCCTCCGCAGATCTGATATTCTGTCTCGATTACAACTGCCTCAAGCGCATAGACCGCCTTGCGCCTAACGTCGAGGCATCACAGGCCGCCCGCGTGGTTATAGACCATCATCTCGACCCCGACATCGAGGCCGAGGTCATAATCTCCTATCCGCAGGTTTCATCCACCTCGGCACTCCTATACATCTTCCTGTATCAGGCACATTGGGCCCGTTACCTCACACGGGGCTCTGCAGCCGACATATATACCGGGATGATGACGGACACCGGCCATTTCACATACAATTCCAACGACCCCGACCTCTATCTCATCATCCACGACCTGCTCCAGAAGGGGCTTGACAAGGACAACCTCTACAAGCTGGTCATGGACACCGCGTCAGAGACCCGTGTCCGCATAATGGGCTATGGCCAGTATAAGATGCAGATGGTGCGCGACCATCGCCTCGGCCTCATCACCCTGAGCCGCGAGGAGCTTGACGAGTTCGACTACTCGAAGGGCGATACCGAAGGCCTTGTCAATACCCCGCTCTCCATCCCTGAGGTCACATGGTCTGTCTTCATGCGTGAGGACTCCAAGGACAATGTGAAGGTGTCGATGCGGAGCAAGGGGGAGTTTCCCGTGAACAAGATATGCGAGGAGTGCTTCGGCGGAGGCGGCCACATCAACGCTGCCGGAGGCGAGTTCGCAGGCTCGCTCGAACAGGCTCTCGACTATCTGCTATCCATCATCCCACAATACGACAAATATCTATGAACAAGCTATATACTACAATCCTCTCTCTGCTGTGCCTGATGGCTGCAGCCACATCGTGCAGCGACAACAAGAGCTATGCCGAGCTGCTCACCGACGAGAACCACTGTGTCAACGCCTTTCTGGCAGAGCACCGTCTTGTCGACGGGATTCCGGCAGACTCGGTATTCCTGACAGGCCCTGACGCCCCATACTATCGCATCGACGAAGACAGCAACGTGTATATGCAGGTGCTCCAGCCCGGTACAGACGAGCGCGCCCAGACAGGCGACCGCGTATATTTCAGATATATGCGCTACAACCTTCTCAGCTATGTCGTCGGCTCTGACGACAACATAGGTGCCGGAAATGCCAACAACATGAACTCCGAGTCGACCTTCTTCATATTCGACAACCTCTATATCTCGCAGTCATATCAGTATGGCGAGGGGATACAGCTCCCGATGCGTTTCCTGGGATATGACTGCAAGGTCAACCTTATAATCAAGTCACAGGCAGGGCCCGAGTCGGACATGGCATACGTGACCCCCTACCTCTACGAAATATCATACTATAAGCCCGCACTCTGACACGGGCCGCAATCCCTGAAACATATCATCAAAACAACAATATGTCCCTGATCAAATCCATATCGGGTATCCGCGGCACCATCGGCGGCAAACCCGGCGACGGCCTCTCGCCTGTCGACATCGTGAAGTTCACAGCGGCATACGCCACATTCATCGCACGCACCACACCCATCGAGTCGCGCACCATCGTGGTGGGACGCGACGCCCGTATCAGCGGCCCTATGGTAGACAGCCTTGTCTGCGCCACCCTCACGGCAATGGGTTTTGATGTCGTCAACATCGGCCTGGCATCTACCCCCACCACCGAGATAGCAGTGACCGGCGAGGGGGCCTGCGGCGGTATCATACTCACCGCGAGCCATAACCCCATGCAGTGGAACGCCCTCAAGCTGCTCAACGAGCACGGCGAGTTCCTGAACGACGCACAGGGACGCGAGGTGCTCCGCATCGCCGAGGAGGGAGATTATACTTTCGCATCTGTCGAGGAGCTTGGCCATATCTTCAGGAACGAGACATACAACCGCCGTCATATAGAGCAGGTGCTCGCACTCGAGCTCGTAGACCGCGAGGCTATCGCAAAGGCCAATTTCACCGTCGCTGTCGACGCAGTAAACTCTGTGGGAGGCGTTGTCATCCCGCAGCTGCTTCGCGCCCTGGGAGTAAGGAACATCATCGAGCTCAACTGCGAGGCAACAGGCAAGTTTGCCCACACCCCCGAGCCCATACCCCAGAACCTCACCCAGATTTCGGGCCTCATGGCCGACGGACGCGCAGACGTGGGCTTTGTGGTAGACCCTGACGTGGACCGCCTGGCCATCGTCATGGAGAACGGCGAGATGTTTGTCGAGGAGTATACCCTCGTCTCGATTGCCGACTATGTCCTCTCGCACACTCCTGGCTCCACTGTCAGCAACCTGAGCTCGTCGCGCGCACTGCGCGATGTCACCGAGCGCCACGGCTGCACATATTCAGCAGCCGCTGTGGGCGAGGTCAACGTGACCACAAAGATGAAGGAGACCGGCGCCGTCATCGGCGGCGAGGGCAACGGCGGCGTCATCTATCCCGCCGCACACTACGGACGCGACGCCCTCGTGGGCGTGGCCCTCTTCCTCACCCTGCTCGCCAAGAGCGGCAAGAAGGTGACCGAGCTGCGCAAGACATATCCCGCATATGAGATTGCCAAGAACAAGATGGAGCTCACGCCCGAGCTCGACGTCGACGCAATCCTCGAGGCCGTGAAGAAACATTTTGCCGGCGAGAAGATAACCGACATCGACGGTGTGAAGATTGACTTCAAGGACTCGTGGGTGCACCTGCGCAAATCGAACACCGAGCCCATCATCCGTATCTACAGCGAGGCCGAGACCATGGCCAAGGCCGATGCCCTCGCAGACTCTATCAAGGAGATAATCAACGGCATAATCAAGGGCTGACATCTCGCAGCTGCACCATTTTGGTTAAGTTAGGTTAAATTTTCAGCTAAAATTAGCAAAATAGAGTTTAAATTTTTATATTTGCCTCAAAATATAAAAGACTCTCGACCTGACCTAACCTTCATAGATAAACACATCTGTCGTCGGCCATCAGCACGCAACTCTATGGCCGACGATTATTCGTTTCAAAGACAGCATAACATTATATATGAGCAGAAAGCGCAAGGACCTCCCCTTGCTCGAAGGGGTAGAGATAACGGACGTCGCCGCCGAAGGCAACTCTATCGCCAAGCCTGACGACATGGTGGTGTTCATCCCCTTCGGTGCCCCCGGCGACATCGCCGACATCAAGATAGACCGCAAGAAGCGCAACTATGCCGAGGGGCATATCGAGCGGCTGGTACACCCTTCGGATATGCGTGTCGAGCCACGTTGCGAGCATTTCACCATCTGCGGCGGATGCCGATGGCAACATCTGCCATACAGCTTCCAGCTCGAGTGCAAGCAGAAGCAGGTCAAGGACTGTCTCGAGCGTATAGCCAAGATACCTTTCCCTGAGATTACACCCATCCTCGGTTCGGAGCAAATATGGGAATACCGCAACAAGATGGAGTACACCTTCTCGGACAAGATGTGGCTGACATTCGACCAGATGCGCTCAGGCGAGGAGTTTCCCGACCGCCGTGCAGCCGGATTCCATATCCCGGGTGCATTCGACAAGGTGCTCGATATCAACAGGTGCCATCTCCAGGACGATCTCGGCAACCGCCTCAGGCTCTTCGTCAAGGATTTCGGCAAGGAACACGGATACTCGTTCTACAATCTGCGGGAGAACCGCGGATTCCTGCGCACACTCATGATACGCATAGCCTCGACAGGCGATGTCATGGCCGTGATGAGTGTCGGCGAAGACGACCGCGAGAAAATCGACACACTCATGAAGGCCATAGCCGACAGATTCCCCGAGGTCACGTCACTCTTCTATGTGGTCAACACCAAGGTCAACGACACCATCGCCGACCTTGACATCATCACATACAAGGGCAATGACTATATAGAGGAGGAGATGGAGGGCCTGCGGTTCCGGGTCGGTCCGAAATCGTTCTATCAGACCAACTCGCGCCAGGCATACAGGCTCTACTCGGTGGCACGCGACTTTGCAGCCCTGACGGGCAATGAGCTTGTCTATGACCTCTATACAGGCACCGGCACCATCGCCTGCTTCCTGGCCCGTAACGCCCGCCACGTTGTGGGAATAGAATATGTGCCCGATGCCATCGAGGACGCCAAAATCAATGCTGCCGCCAACGGACTCGGCAACACCGAGTTCTATGCCGGAGACATGAAGGATGTGCTGACCGCAGGTTTCATCGCCGAGCACGGCCACCCCGACGTGATGATAGTCGATCCCCCGCGAGCCGGAATGCACGAGGATGTCGTCAGGGTCATACTCGACGCCGAGCCGGACAGGATAGTCTATGTGAGCTGCAACCCGGCCACACAGGCCCGTGATCTTGCCATGCTCCATGAGAAATATGACATCACCGCCGTGCAGCCGGTCGACATGTTCCCGCACACCCAGCATGTCGAGAATGTGGTAGCCCTCACGAAACGCAACGCCTGACACATCAGCCGGACATAAACAGCAGACGGAACCCCTGTCGGACAAGGGTTCCGTCTGTCTATATTGGATTTACGCAAAAAATCAATAATTCTCGGCCCTGAGCTCGAAGAAAGCCTGCGGATGCTTGCATACGGGGCAGACAGCGGGTGCCTTCTTGCCGAACACCAGATGTCCACATTCAAGGCAGATCCATACACGGTCGCCGTCGCGCGAGAACACGATACCCTCCTTGATATTGTCAAGCAGCTTGCGGTAACGCTCCTCGTGGGTACGTTCGATGGCTCCCACCCTCTCGAAAAGGGTCGCAATCTGTGTGAAGCCTTCCTCGCGGGCCACCTTGGCAAATTCGGCATACATGTCTGTCCACTCGTAGTGCTCGCCGGCGGCGGCATCCTCGAGGTTGACCATCGTGTCGGGAATCTCGCCACCATGCAGCAGCTTGAACCACAGTTTGGCATGGGTATGCTCATTGTGAGCGGTCTCGTCAAAGATATTGCCCATCTGCTCGAACCCGTCCTTGCGGGCCTTCTTGGCATAGAATGAATACTTCACACAGGCCTGCGATTCGCCGGCATAGGCCATGAGCAGGTTCGCCTCGGTCTTCGATCCTTTGAGTTCTTTCATTTTCGGGGGGATGTTTGTAGTGATGAAAATATAGTTTTCATTATAACATCCTTTCCTCCCGCAAAGTTCACGTGCCGCAGCGTTTTTCTCCGAGAATATATCTGCGGTGTTCGTCGCCCCATCTGGCCAGAAGTGCGATGACAGGCCTGAGCGTGCGTCCATGCGCGGTGAGCCTGTACTCGACTTGAGGACGCGACAGATTCCCCACAGCCCTCTCCTCGCGCTCTATCAGGCAATCCTCGAGCAGAACCCTGAGATTCTGAGACAATATCTTGTCCGTGAGCCCCGGATTCCTGTCAAGAATATCCTTATATCTCGAACAACCCTTGACAATGGCCATGAGTATGCGGAGTTTCCACTTTCCGCACAGCACGTCCAAAGCGTCTTCGACCAGAAGGAGATTCCGGTTGATCCTTGCCTGGTCAGCGGTTTTCAGATAATCTTCAAAGGTTTGGTCCATTTGCTAAGATTCAATCACTTTATGCAAAGTTACGGATTTTTTTGTACTGTTACACTATTGTTACACACTCTTTAAACTTTCCAACGGGAAAGGCGCGGGGATGTCCTGACGTGAACTTTTTGATTTTTCGATACGTTAAGGTTTCATAACTCCATTTCAAATTATGCATAAACCTCACGTAGCAATCATATTGGCCACACTCCTTGCGGGCGGTACAGCCGCAGCCGGAGAGCCCGAGGGGCTTCTGACACGGCCAATGCCGGTGTCATGGGCGGACGATGTCAATGTGTCGCAGACACTCCCCGAGGATGACAATTGGTGGCGCGGATTCGACGACCCCACGCTTGACTCGCTCATTGTGGCCGCCTCGACCTCAAATTTCAACCTACTCGAGGCATATCATCGCCGCGAGATGGCCCGTAACGCCATGCTTCAGGCCCGGAGCGCATACTGGCCCCAGCTCTCGGCAAACGCTTCATACGCACGCGAGCGCACACAGCGGCTAAACACGAACACATACAGCCTTGGCGCGCAGATGAACTGGGAGATAGATGTCTTCGGCAAGGTACGCGAGGCCGTCAAAGCCAAGAAAGCGTCATATCGGGCCTCGAAGGCAGACTATACCGGCGCGATGGTAAGCATGGCCGCCGACATGGCCACATATTATATGGACTACCGCATCACCCAGACGCATCTGGCCATAGCCGAGGAGCAGCTTGCATCACAGAAACACATACTCGAAATAGCCGAGGCGCGCCACGAAGCCGGACTGGTCTCCAAACTCGATGTCGCCCAGGCCAAGACTGTCTATCTCTCTACCGAGTCGTCCATTCCGGCTCTAAAGGCATCGCTCCGGCAGTCGTTGACCGCGATTGCGACCCTCATGGGGGTATATCCTGACTCGATAGCCCCGATGCTAAGCGCCCGCGAGACCTTGCCGCCACACCGTATGCTGATTCCGGCAGGTATTCCAGCCGACCTGTTGCGCCGTCGCCCTGACATCATGGCTGCCGAGGCGGACGTAGCCGAAGCTGCAGCAGCGGTCGGCATCGCAAAAAAAGAATATCTCCCCACCCTCTCGCTGGCCGGAGAGATCGGTACCGTGGCAACACGGCCCGGCGACATGTTCACCGGTGACTCGTTCCACTATTCAATAGCCCCGACCCTCTCATGGACCATATTCGACGGCCTGTCCCGCAAATACGGCGTCGCACAGGCACGCGAGCAGATGCAGACAAGCATCGACGCATATAATCTCACCGTGATGACAGCCGTAGGCGAGGTTGACAATGCGATGGCGTCATACGAATCTGCGCTTGAGACACTGGAGATCACATCAGACCTTCTGGCACAGAGCCGTGAGGCCCTGGCGCTGTCGGTCGACCAGTACAAACAGGGGCTGTCGGCGTTCACTAATGTGGTCGATGCGCAGATTGATGTCCTCAACGCGGCAAACTCGATGGCTACCGCCAAAGGTAACGCACTCATAGCCATCATAGACCTATACAAAGCCCTCGGGGGCTCACCCAATCCACAGTAAAAAACAATCCCGGCAATTATGAAGACTCATATCCTGACATTCGTGGCCGCTGCCACAGGCATGGCCATAATGGTATCGTGCGGTCACAGGCACCATACCACCTCAAATCCCGAGGAAAGCGTCTCGGTAGCCACTCCGCAGGTGCGCACCGTAGTGCTGTACAATGACTATCCGGGCTATCTCGAAGCCAAAAGCTCGGTCGAGGTAGTAGCCAAGGTAAACGGCCAGATAACGGCAAAAGATTATACGGGCGGCTCGAAAGTCTCCGCCGGACAGCTTCTTTTCAGGATTGACCCGTCGGTCTATCAGGACCGTGTGGCACAGGCACAGGCACAGCTCACGACAGCCATCAGCAGCCGTGACTATGCCCTCGAGCACTATAATGCGGTCAAGAAGGCCCTTGAGAGCGATGCCGTGAGCAAAATGGAGGTCGTGCAGGCGCAGAGCAGCTATGAGCAGGCCGAGGCAGCCATCAAGACAGCCACAGCCGCCCTCGAGACCGCACGGCGCAACCTGGGATACTGCTCGGTCACAGCTCCCATCTCGGGCTCTATCACCACAGACAACATCAACGTCGGCAACTATGTGACCGGCGAGGCACAGCCCGTCACGCTGGCGACAATATATGACGACTCGTACCTGTACGCCATGTTCGCCATCGAGGACGAGCGCTATCTCGACCTCCTGAACTCGCGCGAGGCCCATGACTCGCTCGATTTCGAGCATGTGCCCGTGACATTCACCGAGTCAATGCCACACACATACACAGGCGCCATCTCATATATGGCCCCCAACCTGAAACAGACCACGGGAACGATGAACGTCCAGTGCGAGATAAAGAACACATACGACGAGCTGCGCCCGGGGATGTATGCGACCGTACGGCTGCCGTACGAGCGTGTCAGGAACGCCATCCTGGTCAATGACGCCGCGATTGCCTCTGACCAGCTCGGCAAATACATGTATGTGGTCAATGACTCGGACAAGGTTGTCTATACCCCCGTCAAGGTTGGCGAGCTCATCGACGACACCCTGCGCATCATCACATCCGGCATAGGCGCGAAAGACAGATATGTCACAAAAGCCCTGCTCAAGGTCCGCAACGGCATGACCGTGAAGCCGGTGGAATAATACCCTCAACAGTAACCACCATTATTCCATAGTAAGTCCATGTTGTCAAAATTCTTCATAGACCGTCCGATATTCGCGACGGTGCTGGCCATACTCATGGTGCTTGTCGGACTCATCACCGTCAAGACACTCCCGGTGGCCCAATATCCAAACATCACGCCCCCCACAGTCATGGTGTCGGCAACCTATCCCGGAGCCGACGCAGAGACTATCGCAAAGGTCGTCGGCGAGCCCATCGAGGAGCAGGTCAACGGCGTGGAGGGGATGATGTATATGAGCTCTAACTCGTCGGCCGGAAGCTACAGCCTCACCATAACATTCGAGAACGGCACCAATCTTGACGAAGCAGCCGTCAAGGTACAGAACCGTATCTCGCTGGCCGAGGCGACATTGCCCGAGGCCGTAAAGCAACAAGGCCTCTCGGTACGCTCCGAGTCTTCAAACATAGTCCTCTTCATCGCTCTCGAGAGTGATGACGCCGACCGCTATTCGGCACTTTACCTCACCAACTATGCCAAACTAAACATCATCGACGAGCTTTCGCGCATCGACGGCGTGGGCGGTGCCGGAGCCTTCGGAGCAGGCGAATACAGCATGCGCATATGGCTCGATCCGGGCAAGATGAGGGTGCGCGGCCTGACACCGGCCGACATCATGGGCATGATACAGTCGCAGAACCTTGAGGTCTCGGCGGGCAGTGTCGGCACACCTCCCGTATCGTCTGACGTCGATTTCGAGTTTACGCTCACAACCCAGGGACAGCTCAAGACTCCCGAGCAGTTCGGCGACATCATACTCCGCTCCACCCCGGACGGAGCCATGCTCAGACTGCGCGACGTGGCGACAATCGAGCTCGGCAGCAGCACCTACTCGTCCATAGCCCATGTGTCGGGCGAAAACGCAGGCCTCATAGGTGTGCAGCAGCTTCCCGGAGCCAATGCACTCGATGTCGCCAAACTGGTCAAGGCCAAACTCGACGACCTCTCGCAATATTTTCCCGACGGCGTACATTATCGCGTCATACTCGATACCACCGACTATGTCAACGCCTCGATTGACGAGGTGCTGGTGACATTCGTCGAGACGACCCTCATAGTGATGGTGGTGATATTGCTGTTCCTCCAGAGCTGGCGCGCCGTCATCATCCCGATGATAGCCATCCCGGTATCGCTCATCGCGACATTCGCGGTGATGAAGCTGCTGGGATTCTCGCTCAACACCCTCACACTGTTCGGACTCGTGCTTGCCATAGCGATTGTGGTCGACGATGCGATAGTGGTGGTCGAGGACTGTGCCCGACTTGTGCAGGAGGGTAAGCTGACGCCGCGGCAGAGTGCCGAGCAGGCGATGAAGGAACTGCAGGGCCCTATCATCGGCGAGGTACTGGTGCTGCTCTCAGTGTTCATCCCCACGGCCTTCATCAGCGGCATCACCGGCGAGCTGTACAAGCAGTTCGCGCTCACCATCGCGACATCAGTGGCCTTCTCTGGCTTCAACGCGCTCACGTTCACTCCGGCCATGTGCGCCCTGTTCCTGCGCAAGAAGACATCGCAACCCAGATTCTTCATATACCGATGGTTCAACAAGGGTTATCAGGCGACCCTGGGCCGATACAACAAAATGGTGGGCTCCCTGCTGCGCAAGCCTTTCATGGCAATAGCCATATACGGCGTGCTTTGCCTCGCCGCCTTCTGGGGATTCATCAAATGGCCTTCGAGCTATATTCCCGAAGAGGACCAGGGCTATTTCATGACCTCCGTCCAGCTTCCTACCGGGGCGTCGCTCGACCGCACTGATGCCATCATGACCAAACTCTCCGGCGAGGTGATGAAAATCCCCGAGGTCAAGGATGTAATCTGCATCGCGGGGCAGTCCATGATGGGCGGTGGCTCGGGGGGCAATATGGGCTCGCTCTTCGTAGTGCTCAAGCCGTGGAAAGAACGCAAGGGGAAAGCCGAGAGCGTCGATGGCGTGATGGCGCGTGTCAGCGAGATCGCAGCCGGGTATCAGGAACCTATCGTATTTTCCATAAATCCCCCCTCGATTCCAGGACTCGGCATGACTTCCGGCCTCGAGATGCAGCTTCTCGACATCAACAACCTCGGCGCCGACGCGCTTGCCGACGCCATAGCCACGATGCAGGAGAAAGCACGCGACGATGGCAGGATTGCGCAGATAACGACACAGTTCGAAGGCTCCGTACCGCAATATGCCGTCAAGGTCAACCGCGAGCGGGCCAAGATGCTCGGCCTCACTCTCGAAGACATCTACGCCACACTGTCCGAGTTTATGGGGGGCAGCTATGTCAACGACTTCGTGGAATTCGGACGCACATATCAGGTAACAATCTCGGCCGATGCCTCGGCACGTGCCCATGTCGGCCAGATTCCGTCATTGAGCGTTCGGAATGCCGATGGCGAGATGGTGCCGTTCTCATCGTTTGCCGAGGTCAAGCCCTCTGTGGGACAGTCGACCGTGAGCCGATACAACATGTACACAACAGCGGCCGTAACCGGTACACCGGCCAAGGGTGTGTCAAGCGCCGACGGCATCAAGGCTATGGAAGAGCTGCTGCATGATGCGGTAGGACAGAATTTCGCATACGCATGGACAGGAGTCGCCTATCAGGAGACCCAGTCGGGCACAACCATCACCATGGTGCTCCTCTTCGCCGTCATCATCACCCTCCTTGTGCTTGCGGCGCAATACGAGAGCTGGACCGACCCTGTGGCTGTAATCATCTCGATGCCTACAGCTATCCTCGGTACCATCATCGGATGTATAATAATGTCGCAGTCCATATCCATCTATACCCAGATAGGCATCATCCTGCTGCTCGGACTCTCGGCCAAGAACGCAATCCTCATCGTTGAGTATGCCATTGACTTCCGCAAGAGCGGAAATGACATCAGGCAGGCGGCGCAGGATGCCGGAAGCATCCGTTTCCGCCCCATCATGATGACGGCTCTCGCCTTCGTGTTCGGTGTGATGCCGATGCTCTTCGCAACCGGTGCAGGCGCGGCCTCGCGTGTAGCCCTCGGCACAGCCGTTGTCTTCGGTATGGCCGTCAACGCCATCGTCGGCACACTCTTCGTCCCAGGATTCTGGGAGCTGCTGGAGTCGTTCAAGGAGAAATATCTGTCAAAGATATTCGCAGGAAGCGACAAGACAGCCTGACGCCAAGAGATTCAGCCCTTTCGTCGAGATAAGGGATTGCACATCGCCATACGGTGTGCAATCCCTTATTTTTTATTGCCTGTTCCGACCGATTTACATTAAAAAAAGTTGATTTATCAAAATATTTCATTAATTTTGTCACAAAATTCACTATCGCGCTATCAGTCTAACATCCTAATATCACTCAATGGTAAAAAATCTACTCTTCGGCTGCGCCATCGCAGCACTGGCCTCGTTGGCAGCGCAGGCCCAGAACCAATCGTATTTCACAGACAATCTCGGCGAGGTCAACGGTGTCTCTGACAACGGCCGCTATGTGGCCATCGGTGACACTGAGAATAACCATGCCTATCTCTGGGACTCGAACAATCCCAATGTCTTCACAGACATCTCGGCCGATCCGGCCCTTACGGCAAACCGTCCTTCAGCCCAGCGGGTGGTAGGCTCGCAGGCATACGATGTGACAGATGACGGCAGCATGGTCGTCGGCATGCTTCTGTATGCCGACGGACACTCGACAGGCGCCTACTATAAGGATGGTGTCTGGACTCCGCTCCCCCTCCATCCCGCGTCGCTCAACACCACAGAGGCCATCGCCGTGACACCCGACGGAAAGACTATCGGGGGATACTCGTTCATCAGCGACGTCACATCCGAAATCGCAGGGCGTTATTATCCGGTGCAGTGGATACTCAACGACGCCGGTGTCTATGAGCTCCATGCATATACCGACATCGAGCTTCCCGACCATCAGGGCTTCATGCCTCTGACCCAGAGCCCTGACGGCAAGTCTATCGCCGGAACCCTCTACTGCGCCGTACAGAGCAACATCCCCGCACTCGTCATCGACGGCCAGCTCAAGATATTCAACGAGCTCACAGAGAAATCAGAGCCCTGGATATTCAGAGGCAAATATTATTGCGGTACGGACGAGAACGGCAAGCAGATATGGAGCGACGACCCCAACGACCCCCGCATCGTATTGTTCACCGAGAGCTATATCGACGGCTTCAAGGACTCCGAGACCGCCGTGGAGGGCTCGCTGGCATTCTGCGACAATGACGGGAATTTCTACGGCATGAGGACACTCATCACCAATGTCGATGAGAACGGAGGCGGGACACTGCGCAAAGGTGCCACAATCTATAATGTGAACACCGACACATGGACCGACAATTTCGATCTCTCGTTCTACACCGCAGGTGTAGGCCAGGACCTCATGTTTGCCAACGACGGCATCGTCATGATCGACGGCAAGCGCCGCTACATCCAGGAGGAGTACGGCATTGAGTCTCCGCGTCCTATCGCCGGCATCAACAAGGTATCCATGAACGGCAAGGTGCTCGGAGGTCTTGGATACGAGATCAACCCCGCTTCCGGCGAGTATCAGTATTTCCCCTTCGTTACCGTGCTCGAAGGTGCGTTCTCAGGCATCAAGACCGTCTATGGCGGCAGTGACCGTCCGTCGTTCATCGTCTCGCGCGGCACCATCCTGCTCCGCAACGCCGAGAGCATGGATGTCTATGACCTCAACGGACGCCTTGTGGCATCAGGCGCAACCGCATCTGTAGCCCCCGGCATCTATGTGGTGAAGTCAGGCGACACATCGGCCAAAGTGCTCGTGAAATGAGGAGACTGACTTTCGCTGTCACCCTTGCGTCGGCTCTCGGAATGGTTGCCGCCGAGACTCCCTACGAGGTGAGTTTCAAGGCCGGCATCATTCCGGCCGGTGTGAGTGTGGCCAACAACAATGCGCTGCTGCCCAATGCTGACGGCTATAAACGTGGCTGGACCGACATCGGGTGGACCGTAGACCGCTACGGAGCTCGCGGATATGTGGCTCTTTCGCCTACCTATACGGTCACCGTCGACAGCGACGGCAAGACCGGCCCGGTCTCGCCCAGCGAAAACGTGCTGACACTCCCTCTCCTCACCATAAAGGATGGCGATTTCCTGAAATGGGACGCGCTGTCGATGCATCCGGATTTCCCCGAGGCATACCGTGTGGAGATAGAAGCGGACGGGTCAAAGGTCATTCTGTTCAGCACCGACGCGGAGGACGCCCAATGGGTCACCCGTGTCGCCGACCTCTCGGAATATGCCGGAAAGGAGGTATCCATATCCTTTGTATGTGTCAGCACCAACCGCTATATCCTTGCGCTCGACGCAATCAGCGTCGGTGCTCCGCAGGGCATTTCCTTTCAGGCCAGGGATGACACACCGGTATATTACGGCCCGGAGACATCGGCCCCTGTCACCATAGAGGCCTTGAACACAGGAGCCCCCCTCTCAGGAGGTAGCCTCGTGCTTACAGTGGATTATGAGGATGTTCAGACCGTCGCCATAGAATCTGTATGGAATACGGGCGAAAACCGCTCCTTCGGTTTCACCGCCCCCCTCGAACTGAACCGCCGAACCGAGTATGATGTCTATTATGTCGCTCCCGACAACACGGACCGCATCCTCCTGAGCCGCAAGACTCTCTACAGCTCCAATTTCAAGAAAAAGCTGGTTGTAGACAAGGGCACAGGTATGTGGTGTGTCAACTGTCCCGAAGGCATCCTCTCCATCGAATCTCTCGAACGCCAGTTCGGAGAGAGCCTCATAATGCTCGACACACATATCACATCAGGCTCGGCAAGCAGCGATATATTGGCCAATCCGTCATATTTCGACGGCCTCGGTTTCAATTCGGTACCGTGGATGAAACTGAACCGCATACGCAACTCGGCATCCTCCAGCCCGCAGCTTTTCTATAATTTCTATTACAGGCAAGTCATGTTCAACCTCGGCATAACCGGTCTTGAACTGCAGGGCAACGGGTCTGCATCGGTCACAGTCACTGTCGAGGCATCCGAGCAGACAGACAATTCCGACGGACGCTATCGCGTGGGGTATGTGCTCACATCCGATTTCCTCAATCCCGACAACAACGCACACTATTTCCAGCGCAACGGCTGCAACCAGGTATCTTCGGACAGGTTCTATTACCTGCCCGCGAGGATTCCGGCTCCACTTTGCACGTTCCGCCACGTCACGCTTACATCCGACGATGCCTTCACAGGAATCGAGGGAAGCCTTCCCACCGACATCACCTCGGGCAGCGGACATACATTCACATGGAGATTTGACCGTCCCGAGGCAGTGACAGACATCAACGACATCCGCATCGTCGCATACGTGCTCGACACCCAGACCGGCGAGATTATGGCTGCCGACGCCCTCAAGGTAGCAGATGCCGAGGTTTCAGGCATCTCGGACACTGTGGCCGATACAACCGACCGCACCATCACAGTCAGCGCGGACGGTTGCGTCAATCTCACTTTCGATACCCCCACAGACTATACACTCGATGTGTACTCTGTGAGCGGTACAAGATGCATGACACTGCACGGCACACCCGCATACTCCGCATCGCATCACCTCGGACTGCAGCGTGGAATGTATGTCATCACCCTCACTGCGGGGGGTCAGACCATGAGCCGCAAAGCGATATTTTAGACAATCCATCAAACCAAATCAATCAGAATGAAAAAACTGTTCACCGCCGTCACACTTTCGGCAATGTCGCTTGCAGCATGGGCCGCACCGACATTCGACGGATATGTGACTGACCCGGATCCGGGTATCGTAAGCCAGATTCAGGACATCACCGTCATCTTCCCCGGTTGCGAGGAGGTAGAGTTCAACACCCGCGATGCCGTATATATGCTCGACAGTAACTATGACGAGGTTCCGGGAGCTCTCCAGCAGGGCGGCAACGCCATCATGTTTACACCTGAGACTACAATCACGGCCGCCGGCGAATATACCCTTGTGATAGGCGAGGGCGCCCTTTGCGGATATGACGCCGAATACAACTCGGTAGACAATCCGTCTGAAATCTATATCACCTATGTCATCGAAGGCGGTTCGCAGGGTGGCGGAGGCGAGCTCAACTATCTCGGTTACACAAGCGTACCCGCCGAGGGTGAGGTCGAGGCACTCTCCGAGATAAAGGTGACCTTCCCCAACATATTCGATGTCGACTTCAACAGCAAGAAGGATGTGGTGCTCACCCATAATGGCACTGCGGTCGAAGGTATCAAGGTGACAGGCGGTTCGGCCCTCACCGTCAAGCTCAATGCAGAGGCTACCGAGCCCGGCAACTATGCCCTCACAATCGCTGCGGGCGCCCTCTGTGGCTTCAGCGAGACATACGATAATTGGCTCGACAACCCGGAAGAGATTTCTCTGGCATGGAATATAAAGGCTCCCGTAGGTACCGTTGATTTCAGCTATCTCGCCACACCGGCCCCAGGATCGACAATGGCAGAGCTCTCCGAGGCAATCCTGACCTTCGGCTCGCTCAATGAGGTATCGCTTGCCGAAGGTGCTCTTGCGACAGTGACCCTGAACGGCGAGACCCTCGAAGCTGTAAACTATACCATCGCCCGTGGCGAGGCAAACAACCAGCTCAAGGTGACATTCTCTCCCGCCATCACATCGCACGGCGAGGACATAGCCGTAAACCTGCTCTTCCCCGCCGCGTCGCTCACAGGAGTACAAGGCGACATCACAGCCCCCAACACCGATGCAATCTCGCTCAGCTATACTGTTGTGGCTCCTGTAACCTATGACCTGACCCTTGAGCTCAGCCGTCCTACCCAGCCCAACGCCGACGGCGAGATAAGTGCCGAGAAACAGCTTGACTCCTTCTTCTTCAGCTCGGACATGAGCGGACTCGTTGTGAGCGAGCAGACCGAGACCAACATTACCATCAAAGAGGTCAACGGAGATTTCGAGGCATCGGCAGTGCTGAAGAAGGCCTATGGTCTTGATTCAAGCAAGTCATATTTCTCGGCAGCTTTCAACCGTCAGCCCACCTACAACGGCGAATATATCATAACCGTTGAGCAGGGAGCCTTCGGTACAGAGCTGTGGGGTGAGAATCATGAGTTGGGACGCGCAAATATGGCACAGACCCTGCATTTCATCCTTGTCGACGGCAGCGACCGTGTCAAGTATGACCTCGAGCCCTCCGAGGTGACACCTGCCGAGGGCACATACGGTACAGGAGCCGAGTTCGCTACAATCACCGTCAAGTTCGATACTCCCGACGTCACCCTCTCTGACGCTACCGTCATCTATGCGACCCTCGCAGGTGTAGACACCGACTATAGGGAAGATGGCGTGTTCACCGCCAACGGCGACGGCACATTCACCGTATCGTTCACCGCTCCCACCACCGACGGCACATACATGTTCAATGTCCTCCAGGGCGCATTCGCCGCTGCAGGTGGCCGACTCAGCACACCCATCAGCCGCGAATACAAGCTTGACGGCAAATCGGCCATAACCGAGATTGAGGCAGACGCAGCCGATGTCAAGGTCTACAATCTCCAGGGCATCCCCGTAAGCGGCAAGCCCCTCCCCGGCCACATCTACATCATCAACGGCAAGAAAGTACTTGTGAAATAATCCTTTTTCACCCTTTATCTGAGGAGGCCCGGAGGGCCGAGGATTATCACGAACCCCATGCGCAGCGTGGGGAAACTGTGACACTTAGATAGTCATGAGCCTCGGTGAGGCGACATTATGGTAACCATAATATCGCCTCTCACGAGGCTCATTTGCAAGGTGGGCCCGCTGTCCCCACACTGCGTGCAATGCAGTTAAAATAACATCACACCCTTGTGAGATAACAAGATATTATATTGATGAGGTTTTGCCATCTGAAGCCCCCAGCCGCGAAGCGGCGATATGTGGAAAACCCCATATCGAGCCCAAAGGGCGATGGTATGGGGAAACCGAGCATATGACCACCGGGCCTCGAAGAGGTCCTTTAATTATATACGGGAATTAAAGGACCTCTTCGAGGCCCGTCTGTATGTCGGAATATTTACCCCACACCATCGCCGTGGACGGGATATACGCCCTCAGACGGGCTATCCCGTCACACGGCTCGATGTGGGGCTTTCCACATATCGCCGCTTCGCGGCTGGAGGATAACGCCTTATCTTAACTGCATCACATGCAGCATTAAGAACACCCTCCGGGGATTGGCCGGACGGGTGGGGAGGGGGGAATGGGATTTGTCAGAAGATGAGCCAGCGTTTGTGGGGTTTCTCGGGAGGACGGACAATCTCAACCTTGTTGAAGAGCTCGGCCTCGGCAGGGGTCATCTTGTGGAAATTGCGGTATTTGGCGGGGAAGCCTATCACCGTCACCGAGCCTCCACGCAGGAATCCGCGCTGATTCACTATATATTGTGGCTCGACAAGCACATCGGCACCGGCGTCCTGAAGCATACGGGCCTCGGTATTCTGCTTGACGGTCGAGATTGACACGCTACGGCATGGATTAAAAACTGCGTTCCCCGCCGCGAGACAACTCGAAGCGGGGAACGGCTTACACCTATTATATTTAATCTAACCAATCATTACAGTAACCTGTAATCATTCATATCGTATGGCCTCGATGGGGTCGAGCCCGGCGGCCTTCTTGGCGGGATACCACCCGAAGAACACTCCGGTGACAGTGCAGACGGCAAACGACAGCACGACCGAGTAGAGCTGAATCGCCACAGGCCAGTGTGCCACGATGTTGACTATCCACGAGGCAAGCACACCGACGATGATGCCGATGACACCGCCACTGACGCTGATTATGACGGCCTCGATGAGAAACTGCGACAGGATGTCTATGCCGCGGGCACCGATGGACATACGCAGGCCAATCTCGCGCGTGCGCTCGGTGACAGACACATACATGATATTCATGATGCCGATTCCACCCACGAGGAGCGAGATTCCGGCAATACAGGCAAGGAGCACGGTCATCATGTCGCTGGTCGAGTTCATCATCTCGCTCAGCTCCTGCTGCGAGCGTATCTCGAAATCGTTGTCAGCGCCGTCCTGAATCTTGTGACGGGTGCGCAGCACGTCGGTGATGGCCTCGATGGTCTCGTCGGTGCGATTCTCGTCGGTCGCGCTGGCAAAGATGCCCTGGATATAGTCGATGGCGAGCACGCGCTTCATCACCGTGGTATATGGGGCGAGCACGACGTCATCCTGGTCCTGCCCCATCGAGTTTGTGCCCTTGGACTCGAGGGTGCCGATGACGGTGAGGGGTATCTTGCCGAAACGTATCACCCGCCCCACGGGATCCTCGCCGCCGGGGAAGAGGTTGTCGGCCACCGTCTTGCCGAGTATGCACACCTTGGCCGCGCTCTTGATGTCCTGCTGGGTGAACATCGAGCCGTCCTTTATCTTGAGCTTGCGTATGTCGAGATAGTCGGGTGTGATGCCGGTGACAGACGAGGGGTAGTTGTTGTTGCCGTTGACAAACTGGCCCGACGAGTTGACCTGCGGCGATATGGCCGCGATGCCGGGGAGGGCCTGCAGGGCCTCGTAGTCGGCCACCTCGAGGGTCTGCATGTCGTCGGCGCTCTGGCGCACGCCGCCGCGCTGCATGTTGCCGGGATGTATCATTATCATGTTCGAGCCCATTTCGGAGATCTGCTCGCGGATGCTGTTCTTGGAGCCCTGTCCGATAGCGAGCATGGTTATCACCGACGCCACACCTATGATGATGCCGAGCATAGTGAGGAAACAGCGCAGCTTGTTGTTGTTGAGTGCCTTGAGGGCTATCTTGAGTAGGTTGCCGAGTTTCATGTCGTTGTCAGTCGTTGTCGGTTGGCAGGTTCTCGTATGCCTCGCGGGCCGAGGCCATCGAGGGATTGAGTGTATCGGAGACCACCTTGCCGTCGCGCAGCACTATGTTGCGCGACGAGTAGAGGGCGAGCTCGGGATTGTGGGTCACGAAGATGATGGTGCGTCCGCGGGCATGCAGTTCCTGGAACAGCATGAGGATGCTGAACGATGTGCGTGTGTCGAGATTGCCGGTGGCCTCGTCGGCCAGGATGATGACGGGGTCGTTGACCAGAGCGCGGGCTATGGCCACACGCTGCTGCTGTCCGCCCGACATCTGGTTGCTCTTGTGGTTGAGGCGCTTCTCCAGCCCTACGGCCTCGAGGGCGCGCACAGCCCGCTCACGCCGCTCCCTCGACGAGACGGCGGGGTTATAGAGCAGCGGCAGCTCGACATTCTCGATGGCGGTGGTCTTAGGCAGAAGGTTGTAGTTCTGGAACACGAAACCTATCTTGCGGTTGCGTGTCACGGCTCGCTGGTTCTTGCTCATAGACTGCACCGACACTCCGTCAAGGATATATTCGCCCGAGGTGGGGGTGTCGAGACAGCCGAGTATGTTGAGCAGGGTCGACTTGCCCGAACCGGAGGTACCCATGATGGTGACAAACTCGCCCTCGCGTATGGCGAACGACACACCTCTGAGCGCCTTGACCTTCTCGCCGCCGACGATGAACTCGCGGCGCAGCGACGCGACACGTATTATCTCCTTATCCGTACTCATGGCCATCATTTCTTTTTGTTGCGGCCCGGGGGCTGGGGGGCAAAGGGGCTCCGCTCGGAGTCGGCTCCGGGAGCATCGGCCAGCGGTGCATCCTCATATCCGGTGGCCACGACCGTCCCCTCGGCGAGTCCCGAGGTTATCTGTGTCTTTATGCCGTTGCTCTCGCCGACAGTCACCGCCACCGGCACCAGACGGTCGCCGTCTACGGTCCAGATGCATTTCTGTCCCTCGGCAAGCGCGGGCTCGGCACCCGAGGCCACAGGCAGGTCCTTGGCATCGGGGATGTCGCGGGGCTCGAAAGTGAACGCCTTCGTGGGCAGGAGCAGCACGTCGTCCTGACGCATCACATAGATGGTGAGGTTTGCCGTGAGGCCCGGTATCAGCTTATGGTCGGGATTATCGGCAGCCACGACCACCTCGTATGTCACCACATTGCTCTCTGTGGTGGGATTGAGGCGCACCTGCGTCACCTTCCCCTCGAAGAGCTGGTCGGGATAGGCGTCGACCGAGAATGTCACCCCCTGCCCTACCTTGACGTGGCCTATGTCGGCTTCGTCGACATTGCCGATGACCTGCATGTTGTCGAGGTCGGCGATGGTATAGAGGTTGGCCACGCTCATGTTCGAGACCACGGTCTGTCCCACCTCGACGTCGCGCGAGATGACGATGCCGTCTATGGGCGAATATATCTCGGCATAGTTGAGGTTCTTGGCGGCGCGCACCTTGTCGGCCTTGGCCTTGTCATAGGCGGTCTTGGAGACCTCGAGGTCTTTGGTTGAGGTCTGGAACTCGTAGTCGCTGATGAGTTTCTTGTCGTGCAGCGCTTTGTCGCGGTTGTAGTTGGTGAGGTTATACTCGTATGTTAGGCGCGCAGACTCGACATTGGCCTCGGCGCTGCGCAGGTCGCTCTCGAGCATGGTCTTCTCGATCTCGGCTATAAGCTCGCCTTTGGTCACGACGGTGTTATAGTCGGCATAGAGCTTGTCTATGATGCCGGTGACCTGTGTGCCGACATCGACCTGGGTCACCGACTCGACGGTGCCCGTGGCGGTTACGGTCTCGGTGAGCTCGCCACGCTCGGCGCGGACGGTCTCGAGCGATACCCTCTGCTTCTCTCCGCAGGCCACGAGGAGCAACGCGGGGAGTGCGAGCATCAATATTCTGCTTGGTTTCATAACTGATATAATACGGTGTTTTGTTACGGTAAAGTGACTGTGGCGTTTCTGTAAAACTCTATCATCTTCTGTCCCAGCATGGCCATATATTTGGCCTGCAGCAGGGTATGCTGCGCCTCGACATACGAGTTGTGGGCCGTCATCAGCTCGACGGTATCGACATAACCGAGCTCGAAACGCTCGTTGGTGAGCTCGTCGGTGAGCCGGGCCGACTCGAGCTGCTGCTCGGCGGCGGTATAGCGCGACTGGGCCGAACGGGTGTCTATATACCAGTTCTCGACCGTCTGGTCAAGCTCGGTGAGACGCTGGTCTATGTCGAGCTGCGCATCCATCTGCTGCACCTTGGCACGGGCCACTGCGGTCTTGGTCTTCTTGTTGTCAAGAATGGGGATAGAGAGTGTGAGTCCCAGAGATTCGTTCCATCCACGCTTGAGCGATGTGCCGAATGCAGCCCCGGGGGCGGCATAGCCTGTCCCGGCGCCCGCATTGAGCGTCAGACGCGGCGAACGCCCCGCACGGGCTATGGCCACATCGACCTCCGAGGCCTCGCTCTCGAGCTCGAGCCCCTTGATGCGCAGGTCGGTGTCGCGCGCCAGGGCACAGCTCTCGGTTATCGGGGGGAGTGCCGCCATCACCTGCGCGGAGTCCCACTCGACGGGTGCGGGGGTGATGTCTGTATCGACCCCGAGCTCGAGGAGCTGTTTCAGCTCCATGCGGCGGGTGTCATAGGTGGCGCGGGCATTGACCACGGCATAGCGGTCCTGCTCGGCCTGCGACCTGAGCTGGGCATAATCCACCCGCGACATACGCCCGGCCTCCATGAGCTGCTGTCCGCGGTCGGCCTGAGCCTCGCTCACCTTGGCGGCCTCGTCATAGATACCTATCGACTCGCGGGCATAGAGGATGTTGACATATACCTGCAGCAGGTCGGTCTCGAGGGTGCGTAGCTGATGGCCTGTGTTGAGGCGGTCAATCTCGGTCTGCAGGCGGTTGCGCTTGATAGTGTTCTCGCGCTCGCCACCGTTCCACACGGTCCATCCGGCATTGAGGCCGTACGAGCTGTTGTAACCGTTCTTGTTCCCCTCGCCCCAGGGATAGTTGGCATAGGCGTGCGATGTGGCAAAATCGAGCGTAGGCTGCCATTGGGCCTTGGCCTCCTCGAGATTATAGGCCGATGTCTCCTCACTGAGCCGTGACTTCTGCAGCGAGATATTGTGCTCGCGGGCATAGCTCACGCAGTCGGCATAGGTCCAGACGCCGCTCACAGGCTCGGCATGGACGATGGCTGACATCAGCAGAAATGCGGTGATGATTGCGGTTGGTTTCATTGGCGTATGTTGAATTACGCTGCAATATTACATATAATAAGGCGACCGGTGAAATGAATTCAACCAATTGCCCTATACGTTCAACCAACCGGACAGCATGGACTCACCCCTTCTGCGTCTTGCCTATCGAATGGGTGAGCAGGTATTGCTGGAAATCGGCCTTATAGCTCTCTCCGACGGGGATATACGTGTCGCGGTCCATGATGATGCGGGCACGCTCTACCTGCTCGATACGGTCCATATTGACTATATACGAGCGGTGTACCTGAAGGAACTGCCCGGGCAGCCGCTCCCTGATGGCCGCGAACGAGCTGAGTGTGACCAGAGGCTGCTCCTGGCCCGTGAGGAATATCTGCAGGTACTCGCCATATCCCTTGACGTACCGTATCTCGTCGGGGACGACGCGCACATACCTGTAGTCGGTCTTGACAAACAGCGGGCCGCCCGAGGACGGCGCACTTCCCTCGGGCATACGCGAGCGGTAGAGCTCGAGGGCCTTGTTGGCCGCCCTCTGGAAATCGGCAAACCCGTAGGGCTTGAGCAGATAGTCGACCGCCGACAGACGGTAGCTGTCGACGGCATACTCCTGATAGGCCGTGGTGAATACAATCATGGGCACCCGCGTCAGCGAGCGCACGAAATCCATTCCGCTCAGGTCGGGCATATTGATGTCGGTGAACACAAGGTCTACCTCGTGCGAGGCAAGATAGTCGAGCGCCTCAAGCCCACCCCGGCACGAAGCCACAAGCTCGAGGAAAGGTACCTTGGCCACATAGTTGCCGAGCTTCTCGAGAGCGATAGGCTCGTCGTCAATTATAAGCGTGCGAAGTTTCATATTGTGCGGGAATTGTGAGATTTACCGTATAGGCCGAAGGGCCGTTGTCAATGTTCAGGGATGCCCTGTCGCCATATATCAGCGACAGGCGCCGGCTCACGTTGCGCAGACCGATGCCCCCCTCCCTGGCTACACCAGCCGCCGAAGGGTGCAGACTGTTCATGCAGCTGAACCGCACCGAATCGCCCGACACGGCCACCGATACTGCCACGAAAGAGCTCTCACGATAGCTCACACCGTGCTTGAAGGCATTCTCGATAAACACCAGGAAAAGCAGCGGAGCAATCATGATACCCGCCATCTCGGCCTCCGGGGGAAAAGTGGCCGTGATGCTGACCTTATCCTCGGGATAACGCTGCCGCATCAGCCGCAGATAGTTCCGAAGGAAGGCTATCTCGCCTGACAGCGGCAACACAGGCTGCGAGCTCTCATAGAGCATGTGGCGCATCAGCTGCGACATATCTATCACCATCCCCTGGGCACGCTCGGGGTCAATCTCGATCATGCCATGGATATTGTTGAGCATATTCATATAGAAATGCGGATTTATCTGCGCCTTCAGGTCGGCAAGCTGGCTCTCGGCATTCGCCTTCATCAGCGACTCGCGCTCCAGCTTGTCATAATACCGCTGGAACATCAGCGCCACAGCCAGATTGACACCTATCACGAGCAACGCATATATGAAATCGAGAAAGACAGGCAGCGGCACCAGCGGACGCGGTATGTGGGGATTGTGCAGCTCGGGGTGCGGCCTCATGGCCTCGTGGGCCATGAAGCTGAAATACTGATACACCCACAGCGCCACCACAGCCACCGCCGCACACAGGAAATAGAGCCCCGTGCGGTTGCGCATCAGCAGCCGCGGTATCAGCACGGCATTGTTGAGCAGGAACAGCCCCAGAAAAGGGAGCAACGTCAGCGACATCCGCGCTACCGTCGGCCCATCGAGCAGCGGCAGCGACGTCGTGGCCCGTGCCCTCATCACATCGAGCACGAAGACACCCGCCACCAGCAGCCACAGGCACAGGTAGACCAAAGTCTCGGATTTACGGTCATGCACAGCAGAAATCATCGGTCAAAGATTTATACAGGCAAAAATAATCAAAACCCACCTATCTCCACAAAAAAAGTCAACGAAACCCGTCATAAAACCCACCAAAACCCCTCCCCGACCCCTCAAAAACCCCTAAAAACAGGAAAAATTAATTTTTTTGAAAAAAAGTTGCTCAAAAATTTGGTCAGTCCAAAAAAAGTGCCTAACTTTGCATCGCAAATGAGGGAAACACCTCACGAAGCAAAAGAAAATGACTCCGTAGCTCAGTTGGTAGAGCAACTGACTCTTAATCAGTGGGTCGAGAGTTCGAGCCTCTCCGGGGTCACAAGACAAAACATCAAAATGCAGAAAACCTCTGAAATCCAGCCGATTTCAGAGGTTTTTCGTTATCCCCCACCGGTGTTCCGACGCAAAATATTGAAGCAGCGGGGTGGCCGAAAAGGGTACACTGCCGACAGAGGCGTGGATTGTACCCTCGCGAGGGTTCTGATCGCTATCGTTCAACGGTTTACACCGATTCCAAACCTCTAAAATCATAGTGTCGGCGCAGCCTTAAAGGGTACATTTTTCATCGGAAACCAGATTGCACCCTCGATTGTACCCTCGGATATCCTTACTGATGTGGTTTTCAAATCGTTGCCTTGAAGTTTGCAAAACTGAGAAAAATTTTGTAACTTTAATGTAACACTAAACCACATCAAAGTATGACCAACCAAACCTTTTTCAACGCGAACTTCATCGCACGGAAGGCGCGGGTACTACGCAACGGCGAAGTACCGATTATCCTGCGCATCACTATCGCGGGCCAACGTGCGGAGCTGAACATCAACCGAACCGTCAATCCGGATATGTGGGTTGCGGCAAAAGGTATGTCCAGAGGCAAAAGCCGGGCTGATATCGAACTTAACCGATACCTTGAAACTGTCCGGGCAAAGCTACTCGCAATCCATACACAAATGGTTGCGGAGGGTGCGCTCATCAATCCCGACACGATGAAAAAACGCTTTCTCGGTGTTGACGAACAGGTGAAAATACGTATGTTACTTGAAACTTTCCGCGAGAACAACGAGAAATACCGCAAGCGTCTGGAGCTTGGCGACATCTCCGAGGGAACCGTGCTACGATGGGAGCGTTGCGTGGTTTATCTCAAAGAATACCTCAAATCTCACAAGAAAGTCGAGGATATTCCCCTGCGTGATGTGACACTTCCGCTGATTGACGATTTCGAGCTGTGGCTGCGCACAACGAAAGAGTGCGGCCACAACTGTGCGATACGTTATATCAGCACTATAAGGAAGATTTTTCGCGATGCCGTCAACTACAAATGGATTGATCGCGATCCGTTTTACGGCAAAACCTATTCCAAAAAGAAAACCAATCGAGAGCATCTGACTGAGGCCGAATTGAACGCGGTGATGTCGCTTGACCTAAAACTGCTTCCACGAATGGAGGCAGTGCGCGATGTGTTCGTGTTCTGCTGCTTTACATTTGTTGCACTAACTA
>DAAQ01000024.1 GCA_001701225.1 Bacteroidales bacterium H5
TAAGCCGCATCTGCCATATAGGAATATAACATCAATCACATCATCCCGTCCAGATACAGCTGCGCCTCGGGGCCGAGGTTGAACACGAGGTCAAGGATGCTCAGACCCGGGATGAATCCGAGCTTGTCCTGGCGTACCTGACGGTATGGTGTCCACACTGCAGGAGGGACAATCACGGCCTCCTCGCCTCCGGCAACAGGCTCGCCAAGAGCGAGGATGCGACGTATCTGCGCGTCCCACGCCAGGGCAAGCTCCTCAAGACGCGGATAGCGGTCGGCGACACCTGCAGTGAGCATGGGGAGGAATCTGTCGATATAGAATTCAAAATAGGGTGTGCGCCCGTATGCGCTCTCGAGTGCGACACGGTGCACGTCCCACCACGCGCCGTGGTCAGAGATGCGGATGTCGCTCCACAGACACCTGTGGGTGTCTGGCTTGGCTATGGGCACGGTGAGCTCGAGACGGCCGCGTGTGTCGGCGATGACAAAACGGTGTGTGGCCTTGTCGCGCTTGTCAAAGCGCGTGTCCCACCTCTGGGCCGAGCCGCCGCAGGCCCATGCCGCCGCATAGTCGGCCACCCCCGCGCACAGGCGCGGAGGCAGCGATACGGTCTTGTCGGGATACCTGACGGGACGTGGCATCAGTCAGTATATTTCGGGCTGTCGGGATTGGCGTCGCGCAGGATGCGGTTCCAGCGTATGCCGCCGTTGAATATGGACTTGTCCTTGTCAAACGAGATGAGAACCCTCTCGGGGCGTCCCACGATATGATCTTCGGGCACGAATCCCCAGTAGCGCGAGTCGAGCGAGTTGTCACGGTTGTCGCCCATCATGAAATAGTAGTCCATCTTGAAGGTGTATGTATCGACAGGCTTGCCGCCGATATACATCTTTCCGTCGCGCCACTCGGCGTCGCGGTTCCCCTCGTAGTCGCGTATCACGCGGCCATAAATCTGCCATGCACGGGGCCCCATCTGCAGCCTGGCACCCTTGGCGGGTATCCAGAGCTCGCCGTAATCCGAACGGGTCCAGTTGTCGGCCACCCCTGCGGGATAGAGCATCTCGCCGGGCTGTGCGGGCATCTGCATCACCTTGGCCACAGACTTGTCGGCCTCAAGGGCCTTGACCATGGCGGGAGTGAGGGGCGCGGCATAGACGGTGGGCACCGTGCCGTCGTCGTTGACGATGAACCCGAGCGCACGCAGCGCAGGGATGTCGTCGACGGTGACAGGCACCGTGTGGCGGTCGTCGACAGCCACACCGAGCTCGTCCCACATGGCGTCTGTCATGCTACCCTGACGAAGCTGGAAATAGTGGTTGTACTGCACGTTCTCGGGCTGGGGAATGGCCTCACCGTTGATATAGACAATCCCGTCGCGGATGGCGATACGCTCGCCGGGCAGTCCGACGGCGCGCTTGACATAGTTCTCGCGGCGGTCTACAGGACGCCATATTATCTCGCCGAAGGTCTGCGGATTAGACTCTATGGCCTCGCGTCCGTACATACGCACCAGCGTATAGTAGTCGGGATTCTGCACCTTGGCGCACACGGTGTCTCCGGCTGGGAAGTTGAACACCACGATGTCGCCGCGCTCAATCTTGCCGAGCCCTTTGAGACGGTGGTACGACCACTGCGGATTCTCGAGATAGCTCTTGGTGTTGATGATGGGGAAGGTGTTCTGTACCAGCGGGAAATGTATGGGGGTGTTAGGCACACGCGGGCCGTAGGCCATCTTGTTGACCCACAGATAGTCGCCGACAAGGAGCGACTTCTCGAGCGAGGAGGATGGTATCTGATAGTTCTGCCCCACGAAGGTGAAGACAAAATAGACCAGCACGAGGGCATAGACGATGGCATCGACCCAGCTCATCACCGCACGCACGGTCTGGTTCTTTGATTTCTTCCACCATGTGAAGGGGATATAGCCCAGGATATAGATGTCAAGCAGCAGCAGCCACCACAGGGCCACCCACCAGTTGCCGAGCCATGCCACCCAAAGGAAGAATATGAGCGAGACAATGCCGAAACGCACCCAGCGGGTGGGACGGGTGGCGGCGATACGCTCCATGAATGAGGGAGATTTCTTGCTGGCGGTCATCTGGACTGGATTTTAAGTATGTCAGACATCATGTCGTCTATGCTGAAGACACCCTTGCGGCCGGCAATCCACTCGGCTGCCATCACGGCACCGAGGGCAAATCCGTCGCGGCTCTTGGCCTCGTGGGTCAGTGTAATGGTGTCGACATCCGAGTCCCATGCCACGGTATGTATGCCGGGCACCTCGCCACGGCGTATGGCCAGCACGGGGAGTTCGGTCGCGGTGGCCTCGGCCGCATTCTCGGGGGCGGCTGTCCTGACACCCTCGTCGTCGACGCGCACCTCGCCCACGGCACGGTAGCCGGTGAGCAGGCCATCGGCCTCGACAATATCCCTCGCCATGGTGAGTGCCGTGCCCGAAGGGTAGTCGAGCTTATGGATATGATGGGTCTCGGTGAGCTCGGGCATGTACTGAGGCAGGTGCCCCATGATTGCCGCGAGCTGACGCGACACGAGGCGTGTCACATAGACTCCGATAGAGAAATTGCTCGACGCCAGCATGGCGCTCCCGGCTTCGGCGACGGCCTTCTCGACCTCGGGCAGCCTGTCATACCAGCCGGTCGAGCCACATACCACGGGGACACCGCGGCGCACGGCCTTCTCGACATTGGCAGGGGCCGTCGAAGGGGTGGTGAACTCGATGGCGGCCTCAGCCGAGGCAAAAGCCTCAGAGTCCATATCGCCGATATTCCCGGCATCTATCACGGCCACAATCTCGTGGCCCCTCTCGCGTGCTATACGCTCGACGGCATGACCCATCTTGCCATAGCCTATAAGTGCTAACTTCATAATCTATGATTTCTAGTTTTTCTGGTTGAACTAGACCAACTAGTTCAACCAGAAAAACTCTTTAAACTTTAATCTCTAATCTTTAAACTCTATCTCTCAGAACCTTATCACCAGCTCGGCGCATACTTTGTCGGCGGCGTCGAGCGAGGGGGCCTTTACCCCGTGGTGATACAGATACTTCTCATAGTCGACACGGAGGTCGCAGTGTACGGTCTTCCACGCGTATGTGAGCGTGGCACCTACGGTGACACGGTTGCGCGCGGGGTCAGTGGTGACGAGGGCACCATCCTTGTCGCGGTGCCCGTCGCTGTGGGCGGTCATACCGTCATAGCGGGCCTGGACGGAGGCACGGTTGAAGATACCTGCCTTAAGTGGAAACCCGTAATCGGCAAAAAAGTTCCATGCGTGAGCCGCGCGGTGGCGGTTGTTCACGTAGTGCTTGTTCATATATTCGGCCTCGAGGGTCAGCCCCCCGCAGACCCATCCGGCACTCGCGCCGAGCAGGTTGATGCGCACCGAGTCGGGCACAAGGGTCTCAGCACCCGCAGCAAACGACAGTCCGGCTCCGGGCTTGACAACGACCTTTCCGGCATAAGCCAGCGTCTTGACCCAACGTATCTGGTCGGTGATCGACGTGGGATTAAACGCTCCGGCCTCGGCGGTGAGCATCTGCCACGACCATGAAGCCTTGGCACCGACACCGCGCACGTTGCACATCTGCTTGCCTATGAAAGAGCGGTTGGCAAATAGATAGTTGGAGGGTGCCTTGAAACAGTCGGTACCGAACGGCAGGCGGAACTGTCCGGCCTGAAGCCTCAGCCCCGGGGCAACCTCAAGGCGTCCCCAGGCGTCGAGTATCTTCATGGTACCCCGGTCGCACAGGTCGGTCTGCACGAACCAGTCGATGGCGGGCGAGAGACGCCCGTCGATGGCCAGGCGGGCGTTGCGCATCTGGAAACGCTCCTCGCCACCCTCGGTGGCCAGCTCATATCGGGCCCTGAGGGCTCCGTGGAAATGCGGGATGCGGTCGATGGCCTCGGCCTCCGAGCCCCATGCAGTGAATGACGTGATAAAAAGCATCAGCCCCGTGAGGATGATGACCCCCGGGGCGGACTGGAAGAGAGGAAGACGGCTTACAGACGGCTTCATTTTGAGTTCTTACATTTTCATTATTCGGTTTCAGACGGCCAGGACGATGTTCTTCTCGTTGGCGAT
Organism: Bacteroidales bacterium H5; assembly: GCA_001701225.1. Lineage (GTDB taxonomy): Bacteria > Bacteroidota > Bacteroidia > Bacteroidales > Muribaculaceae > Duncaniella. Next base: position 4,102 of record DAAQ01000024.1, read on the forward strand.
CCGGCGCATGTTGAGGATGGCATATCTCATGCGTCCCAGCGCTGTGTTGATGCTGACTCCGGTGGCCTCGGCAATCTCCTTGAACGACATGTTGCGGTAGACCCTCATCACCAGCACCTCGCGCTGCGGGTCGGGCAGGGACATCACGATGCGGCGCAGGTCCTCGTCTATCTGCTCGCCCACCATCTCGTCCTCGACATTGCCGTCGCACAGGTCGCGGCGGTTGAGCAGGTCACAGCTGTCATCGTCGGTCGAGACAGTGTTCTCAAGACGCTCCTGACGGAAATAGTCTATGATGAGGTTGTGGGCGATGCGCGTGAGCCAGCCCGAGAACTTGCCGTGCTCGGCATAGCGCCCCTGCTTGATGGTCATGATGGCCTTGACGAATGTCTCCTGGAAGATGTCGTCAGCCACATCGTGGTTCTTCACGATGTGGAAGATGTAGGTATAGACCTTCTGCTTGTGTCTTTCGAGCAGTACGTCGAACGCCTCGTTATTGTCGTTGGCATAAGCGGCGACCAGTTCGGAGTCGGTCAGCTTAGTCAGTTGTTCCATTGTTTTCTCACTGTGTTTGATTAGAGTAGCAATGTTCTATAGGCAATTTGATTTTATGTTAAAAATTAGTAAAATGTTATCAATTCAAGAAAGTTGCATACAATATTCCTGTGTTTCAATGTGCAAATTTACAAAAAGTCCCCTATCCCGACAAATAAATTGACAATATTTAACCACAAGAGACACAATAATCAATGAGAAATTAGAAATTAGGAATTAGAAAAAATGATGAATTAGGAATGAGGAATTAGAAATTAGAAGATGGTTCAGCCACTTTCATTCCTGATTCCTCATTTCTAATTTCTAATTTCTAATTCCCTTTCAATGTCTTCGAGTGTGACTCCCATCTGCTCGAGGAGGACGAGGTAGTGGTACATGAGGTCGGAGGCTTCGTAGATGAATCGGCTGCGGTTGCCGTCGACAGCCTCGATGGCACTCTCCACGGCCTCCTCGCCCACCTTCTGGGCTATCTTCTTGACACCTTTCACAAAGAGGCGGGTGGTATAGCTCCCCTCGGGCATCTCCTCGTGGCGGCTGCGTATCAATGCCGAGAGACGGCGGATGAAACCATCGCTCCCGGGGGTATCAAAACACGCCTCCGTACCGCGATGGCAGGTTGGCCCGGCGGGGATGGCCTTGACAAGCAGGGTATCGCGGTCGCAGTCGGGAAACATTTCCACGACAGTGAGTGTATTCCCGGAAATCTCCCCTTTGGTCCATAGGCATTTACGGCCACGCGACCAGAACGTCACAAGTCCCGTGGCGAGGGTCTTGTCGAAAGCCTCGCGGTTCATATAACCCAACATCAGTACACGCAGTGTCACCGAATCCTGTACGACAACAGGCAACAGCCCGTCGCCCGTCTTTGTCAAATCAAAATCGTCAAATGTCATAACCCTTTAAACTTTAATCTTTAACCCTATAACCTTTAACCCTTAACCTTTAAACTCTCACCTCAATCCCATACCCGAGAAGCTCGCGTTTCAGGCTGCGGGGTGTCATCTCGCCATAATGGAAGATGCTTGCAGCGAGGGCCGCGTCGGCACCTCCGGCAGTGAGCACCTCGGCTATGTCGGCCACACTCCCGGCACCTCCCGAGGCAATGACAGGCACAGCCACACTGTCGGTGAGGCGGCGATAGACATCGCAGGGATAGCCTCGCCGGGTGCCGTCATGGTCCATGGAGGTAAACAGAATCTCACCCGCGCCACGCTCCACAGCCTCGCGGGCCCAACTGAAAAGCTCCAGTCCTGTGGGGCGCGAACCGCCGTGTGTCGTCACCATCCATTGCCCCCGAGCGTCCGTGCGGGCGTCAATGGCCACCACCACAAACTGCGAGCCATACCTGCGGGCAATCTCGGTGATAAGCCCGGGATTCGCCACCGCGGCAGAGTTGACCGTAATCTTGTCGGCCCCCGCATCGAGCAGACGTGCCGCATCGTCGGCCGAAGAGATGCCACCTCCCACCGTAAAGGGGATGTTGACACGTTCGGCGACACGCTCGACCATCCTCACAAGGGTGGCACGCCCCTCGCGCGAGGCGCTGATGTCGAGAAACACCAGCTCGTCGGCACCCTCGGCAGCATAGCGCGCGCCAAGCTCGACGGGATCGCCCACATCGGCAAGCCCCTCGAAATTGACACCCTTCACAGTCCGCCCCTCCTTGACATCAAGGCACGGTATAATCCTTTTTGCAAGCATATTCTGATGATTTTAGTCGGGATAGCTGGTCTAGTTGAACTAGTTGTTCTAGTTGAAATAGTTAAACTAGAAAAACTAAAAAAACCTTAACCTTTAACCATTAACCTTTAACCTCTAATTCTTCCAGCCTTATCCTCCCCTCATATATCGCCTTTCCCACAATCACGCTCTTCACGCCGTCGGCGTCAAGGCGCTCTATGTCGGCAAGCGAGGAGACACCCCCCGAGGCCGTGAACTCGATAGCCGGATACCGGGCATCGAGAATCCTGTAAAGCTCAAAAGCGGGTCCCGCAAGCATCCCGTCGCACGAAATCTCTGTGACTATGGCACGTCCGAGCCCGAAGGGTGCGAAACGCTCGACAAGATTGCCGATAGTGAGGTCTGAGTCCTCGAGCCAGCCGCTCACGGCCACCTTGCCGTCGCGCACGTCAGCCCCGAGCACCATACGCTCGCCATAGCGGACAAGCCACCCCTCCATGAGTTGCGGATTGCGCACGGCCACACTTCCTATCACCCCCCAGGTCGCCCCGGCGTTGAAGAGGTCGCGCACATCCTCGTTGCGTTTCAGGCCACCCCCCCACTCTATGCGGGCGTTGTTGACCGAAGCCATCTTCTCGAGCAGATGCAGCTCGAGGGGCTTCCCCTCGCGGGCACCGTTCAGGTCCACTGCATGGATATGCGTGAGGCCGTGGTCGATAAAACGCTTCACCATATCTACCGGGTCGGCGCCGTAGGTGGTCTGCGTGTCATAGTCGCCGCGTGTCAGGCGCACGCACTTGCCCCCGATGATGTCTATGGCAGGAATTATATTAATCATAGCTCAAGGAAATTGCGTAATATCCGCTCGCCGGTGTCACCGCTCTTCTCGGGGTGGAACTGCGTGGCGTAGAAATTCTCGTATTTGAGTGCGGCACTCAGCATCATGCGCTCTGAGCCCCAGCGCACAGTGGCTATGGTGTCGGGGCACAGGGGAGCATAGTATGAGTGGACGAAATAGACGCGCTCGCCACCCTCGATACCCCTGAACAGCTTGCTCTCGAGGTTGCCGAGATTGTTCCACCCCATGTGCGGCACCTTGTCGGCAGCCGAACGGGGCTCGAAACGGCGTATGCGGGTGTCGAAGATGCCAAGCCCCTCGGCATCACCCTCGGCGGTGTGGCGGCACATCACCTGCATCCCCACACATATTCCCAGCACGGGGTGGCGCAGACGCACGATGGTGTCGGGGAGCCCTGTGGCGCGCAGACGTGCCAGCGCCTCCCCGCCATGCCCCACGCCGGGCAGCAGCACACGGTCGGCCTTCATTATTTCGGCAGGGTCGGCGGTAAGGCGCCATTCGGCCCCGAGACGCCCGAGGGCGTTTGTCACAGACCGGATGTTTCCGGCTCCATAGTCTATTATAGCTATCATGATATGTTTCAGATGATTCCCTTGCTCGATGCAAGCAGGTTGCCGTCGCGGCGTATGGCCATGCGCAGGGCGCGGGCCACGGCCTTGAAGACAGCCTCGACGACATGGTGGGTATTCTCGCCCCCGGCTGTGATGTGCAGGTTGGCACCGAGCGCGGTGGCGAACGACTTGAAGAAATGCGGATACATCTCGGTCGGGGTGTCACCGACCCTCTCGCGGGCCAGTTCCACATCCCAGCGCACCTCGACACGGCCACCGAGGTCGAGGAGTACCGAAGCGCTGCTCTCGTCCATGGGCAGGGTGAATCCGTAACGCTCTATCCCCCGTTTGTCGCCGAGGGCCATGCGGAATGCCTCGCCAAGCGCGATGGCGACATCCTCGATGGTGTGGTGCTCGTCGACCTCAAGGTCGCCACGGCATACTGCAGTGAGCGCGAAGCCCCCGTGATGCGGAAGCTGCATCAGCATATGGTCGAAGAACTTAAGGCCCGTGTCGATATGGCTGTCGGCGGGATTGCCGTCGAGATCAAGCGATATGTAGATGTCTGTTTCGGCGGTGCGGCGCTCGACGACCGCCACACGGTCGGACAGCACGCGCGATGGCCGTTCGCCCCGGTCATATCCGCTCAAGGCGGCAATGACACGCTCATTCTCGGCCGGAGTGCCGACGGTGATGCGGAGCATACCTCCGCAGAGGGTGACGCGGTTGCGGTTGCGCACCAGGACTCCGCAGCGGCTCAGATAATCGTAGACGGCATCGGGGTCATCGAACCTCACGAGCAGGAAATTGGCATCCGAGGGGAAGACCTCGCGGACACACCTCATCCCGCCAAGGTGCCCGGCAAGGAGCTCGCGCTGCGCCACAATCTCGGCAACCTCGCCGCTGATGTCGCGTCCGAGCTGCCGCATGAGAATCTTCTGCACCGGGCCGCTGATGTTATAGGGATATTTGACCTGTGCCATTATCGAGGCTATGCGCGGGTCGGCAAACGCCATGCCCACGCGCAGCGAGGCCATTCCCCACGCCTTAGAGAATGTCTGCAGCACTATCAGGTTGGGATGCTCGGCGAGCCTCGGCAGCATCGAGCCACGCGCCGAGAAATCGACGTATGCCTCGTCGACAGCCACAATGCCGTCGAACGACCGCGCGAGTCGCGATATGTCGTCAAGGTTCTCGGCGCGCCCGGTGGGATTGTTGGGCGAGCAGACCCAGATGACCTTGGTGTTGGCATCGACGGCAGCGAGGGCCTTGTCAAAGGGGAAGGCGAAGCCGTCGTCCGGCATCACCTCGCGGTATTCGACATCGTTAATGGCCGCGGCCACCGAATAGACACCGTATGTCGGTGCCATGGCCACCACATTGTCAATGCCCGGGTGGCAGAATATCCTGTAGACCAGGTCGATGGCCTCATCGCTTCCGGCACCCCCGATGAAGACACTCTCCGGCACGACACCCTTGAGGGCACCGATGCGCTGTTTCAGCTCGAGATGTCTCGGGTCGGGATAGCGGTTGAGCCCCGTGGCATACGGGCTCTCATTGGCGTCGAGCCATGTGTTGATGGCCCCACCCTTGAACTCGTCGCGCGCCGTCGAATAAGGCGCCAGACGCAATATGTTATCTCTGACAAAACTGAGAGGATTCATTGTAAGCTGTATAAGCGATATAAGTTGTATAAGTTATATGTGTTATATAAGTTTTATAAGTCTTATAAGTCTTATAAGTCTTATAAATTTTTAAATCTTATAACCCTATAACCTCATAACCCTATAACCATTAACCTTTAACCTAATCTCACCTCTGCGGCGCGGGCGTGGGCCTCGAGGCCCTCGGCACGGGCCATAGCCGTGATGACCGGGGCTATCGCACCCAGACCCGCGGGCGTGAGTTCCTGGAATGTTATGCGGTGCATGAAGCTCTCGAGGCTGACACCGCTCATCGAGCGCGCCCAGCCACCCGTAGGCAGCGTATGGTTTGTGCCCGAGGCATAGTCGCCCGCACTCTCGGGCGAATAATTGCCGATAAAGACGCTTCCGGCAGCGCGGATGTCGGCGGCGGCATCCCACGGACGCTCGACCGACAGAATTAGATGCTCCGGGGCATACAGGTTGGCAAACGCCACCATCTCCTCGCGGCTCTCAACAACCACGACGCGGCTATGGGCGAGCGACCCGGCCACCGAATCGCGGCGCGGCAGCGTGGCGGCCATCCGCTTGGTCTCGGCGACGATGGCACGTCCCATCTCCTCGGAGTCGGTCACGGCGATGGCCTGCGAGTCGGGGCCATGTTCGGCCTGCGAGAGCATATCGGCGGCCACAAACGAGGCATTTGCCGTATGGTCGGCCATCACCATCACCTCGCTCGGGCCTGCGGGCATATCTATCGCCGTCACATCGCTCACCATCTGCTTGGCCTTGGTGACATAACGGTTGCCCGGCCCGAATATCTTGTGTACACGCCCGATGCTCTCGGTGCCGTATGCCATCGCGGCCACAGCCTGGGCGCCACCCACACGATATATCCGGTCAATCCCGGCCTCGCGGGCGGCATACAGTATCTCCGGGGCAATCGGATGACCCTTGGCCTGCGGTGTGAACATCACCACCTCGCGGCATCCGGCCAGACGGGCGGGGATGCCCAGCATCAGCACGGTCGAGAAGAGCGGCGCACGTCCGCCGGGGACATAAAGCCCTACCCTCTCGATAGGCACGGCACGCTGCTCGCACCTCACGCCGTCGACGGTCTCCACCATCACGTCGGCAGGGCGCTGCGCCTCGTGGAACGCCCGGATATTGGCGGCGGCACGGCGTATGGCGGTACCGACATGCCCCTTGACCTTGGAGCAACCCTCGGCAATCTCCTCCTCGCTCACACACAGGGCCGTCAGCTCCACACCGTCAATCTCGAGGGCAAGACGCCGCAGGGCGGTATCCCCCCCGGTGCGCACGGCCTCGACAATCTCGGCCACACGACGGGCCACGGCGGGGTCGTCCGAGGGTATGTTGCGGCGTGTCAGCGATTCGAGGTCGCCCGGAGCGGGATGAATTATGAGATCCATTATCTTATGAGGTTTTCGAGATTCAACACCAGTATGTCTTCGGCCCCGATGGCCTTGAGACGCTCAATCTTGTCCCACAGCTCATCCTCGGACACCACTGCGTGGAGCGATCGCCACTCGCCGTCGGCCAGCGGAAGCACCGTCGGACTCTTCATTCCAGGCAGTATCCCTATCGCCTCGCCGACAACCGCAGCGGGGATATTCATCAGTATATATTTCATGCCGCGACTGTCGAGTATCGACGAGAAGCGGAACTTGAGCTTGTCTATCTCGGCCAGCTTGTCGGCGTCAAGCCCGGGGGTGGCGATGAGCACGGCCTCAGAGTCAAACACGCGCTCGACCTCGCGCAGACCGTTCTGTATCAGTGTGCCACCCGATGACACAATGTCGAATATGGCGTCTGCCATCCCCACGGCGGGAGCAATCTCGACGCTCCCCGCAATCTCGTGTATCTCGGCGTCTATACCCTCGCGCTCCAGCCATGAGGCAAGAATCCTGGGGTATGACGTGGCTATGCGACGACCCTGCAGCCACGTCGGCGATACGTAATCGACCTCGCGGGGCACGGCGATGGATATGCGGCAACGCCCGAATCCGAGCTTCATCACGCACTCGACCTTCTGCCCCTTCTCGGCGACCTCGTTGAGTCCCACAATGCCTATGTCGGCCACCCCCATGGCCACCGCCTGGGGTATGTCGTCGTCGCGGAGGTAGAGAATCTCCATCCCGAACCCCTCGGCCATGGAGAGCAATTTCCGGCTACCGCCGGCGGTGCGTATTCCGGCATCGCGCAGCAGCGCCAGACTCTCCTCGTTGAGACGTCCCTTCGACTGTATAGCTATCTTTAACATCTTCTTTTATAATTTCACCGTTCAAAAGTGCAAAAGTAAACAAAAATCCGCCATTTGCCAACATTATGACACCACATTTTGCGCTCAGCCGCCATCCTGATATAAAAACCCACCCCTCGCCCACCTCATCACCATCCGGCCAAGTTTGGAAGTAAAATTCGGCCAAATTCGGAAACAGAAGATAGCATTTATCTTAATTACAATAAGTTAGCTCTCATCGCATTTTTCACAAAAATTGTCCTCAAAATCGCCCGAATCGGGTGCTTGTTGTGCCCGTGGGATGCCTGAGGGACTGAGGAGGCTGGCAGATTGGTCTGTCGGGGCGACAAAATTTCGGTATTTGCATCACAATTTGCCATAATCCGTTGCAAAATGCTTTGATTATGCACGGATTATTACTAATTTTGTCATCGCAATAACCCAATCAGACAAATCACATTATGTTCAGACATCGCATACGCCTCACGGTTGTAGGCACAGCCCTCATCACAGCCCTCTTCGTGTGCGGGGCGCCGGTGACGCCCGATGCTGCGCTCGGACGTATCGAGGCCGAGGCTCCGCAGTATAAGCCCGGCAAAGCCGCGGCAAAGATGCGCCTTGTGCATACCCACAGCTCGGATGCCGTGCCGATGGTCTACGTGTTTGCGGGAGCGGACGGTTTTGCCGTCGCCCCGGCGGACGATGCAGCCCCGGCCCTTCTCGGCTACGGCACATCATTTGACCCCGAAAACATCCCCGACAACATGCAATGGTGGCTCGGCGAGTATGCCCGCGAAATCGAATGGCTTAAGTCCAATCCGTCGCCCCTCAGCGAGAATGCCCCCGAAGACCATCCTGCTATCGAGGCCCTGGTGACGTCGAACTGGGGCCAGGATTTTCCATTTAACCTCCTGTGCCCGCAAACCTCAGGAGGACGGAGTGTGACAGGATGCGTAGCCACCGCGCTCGCCCAGATTGTCAACTATCACCAATGGCCGCAAGGGCCCGGTACTGGCACACATTCCTATGAATGGAATGACCAGACGCTGTCATTCGACTATGGCGCGACGACATTCGACTGGTCGCTCATCAAGGATAGATACCCGTATTACGAAACCTCCGACGAGGAGCGCCAGGAGGTGGCCAAGCTGATGCTGGCCTGTGGCATCGGCACCGACATGGGTTATTCGGCATACGCTTCGGGAGCATACGATTTCAATGTGCCCAGACTGCTGACCCGGCATTTAGGCTATGACGCCGGCATCAAATACCTGAGACGCGACTATTATTCGGCTTCCGGGTGGGACGGAATCATCTACGGTGAGCTTGCCGCAGGCAGACCCGTGCTGTATTGCGGGTCTACAGGCAGCGTCGGGCACGCATTTGTCTGCGACGGTTATAGCTCGGGCGGATACTATCATATCAACTGGGGCTGGAACGGCATGTCAGACGGTTTCTTCCGGCTCTCGGCCCTTAATCCTCTTGAAGAAGGTATAGGGGGGTCGGACAGCGGCTACGGGTACAATCAATCGCAATGTGCCGTGACAGGCATACGGCCCGCAGACGGAACCACACCCGAGAGATTCATATCCCTCTATGCTTTTGGCCCGATGATATGGAATGCTGACGAAGGCTACTTCACATTCGACGACACATATAATGGAATCTATAATTATTCGGGAGAAGACCTCGAGGTGGAATTAGGCGTCAGGCTCGAGGACATCTCTGGTGAGAGCCATTATGCCGGGGAAGGTGTGACCATCACAATACCGGGATTTTCTGAAGGCCTAATCCACGGTGAAGACGGAATCCGGCCGGTCTATCCGACAGAACTGCCCGCAGGTATGTACACGGCACACCCCGTGGTACGCAATCCCGGTTCCGGCACATGGCAGCAAATCTTCATTCCCTATGGCAAATCGGGAACTGTTTTCGTGACAAAAGAGGAGGACGGGACTGTCACTGTCGGGAAAAAAGAGACACAGAATTACTCATTCCTCACCCTGGTCGGGAGCGTAAACGGCTGGGATATAGAGAATATAATCTATCGCCTGCGCCGCAAGACCGACGAGAACCGCAATACGGTCTATGAGGGCACCGTCAACCTGCCCGGCGGACTGAACGAGTTCAAGTTTGGCACCTCGAGGATGACTTGGGACTACATATATGGGGCTTTCTCGACAAATCCTGTCTCTACCCTCTTCACAGATGACGATTTCACATCAGCAAAGAGTTCAGAGACCATGGCAATTATTTCGGGCGGCAACAGTATGGCGCTTCCTCAGGCATGGCCAGGAGGTAAGATGACCATACGCGTGTCATTGGACGAACATACCGCACAGTTCTCATGGGAGTCGGAAGGACTCTCTGCCCTCGGGACAATCGAGGCCGAAGGTGACGGCCCTGTGGATGTATATAACCTGCAGGGGATGCCGGTGCGCAAGGGTGTCATGGCCGACGAGGCCACACAGGGACTCCCCGCAGGCATCTATATAGTGAACGGAAAGAAAATATTAGTGAAATAAATACATAACCATGACCTTACAGACCATCATACGCATAACCGCCACAGGCACAGCCCTCATCACTGCCCTCTCCGTGTGCGGGGCGCCGGTGACGCCCGAGGCTGCGCTCGGACGTATCGAGGCCGAGGCTCCGCAGTATAAGCCCGGCAAAGCCGCGGCAAAGATGCGCCTTGTGCATACCCACAGCTCGGATGCCGTGCCGATGGTCTACGTGTTTGCGGGAGCGGACGG